>NZ_VUNQ01000099.1 GCF_009695605.1 Tissierella pigra | reverse complement strand
CGAGTCCCACCCCAAGAGCCATTAGAAACATAAAAAACGCCGGAGTGGCGGAACAGGCAGACGCACAGGACTTAAAATCCTGCGATCCTCACCGATCGTACCGGTTCGATTCCGGTCTCCGGCACCAATTAATTCTGAATTATAAAAGAGTTAAGGGTGTAAAACGATACATATATAATATGTATAGAGAAGTAGTATATTAATATAATGCCGCGGGATGGAGCAGTCTGGCAGCTCGTCGGGCTCATAACCCGGAGGTCGTCGGTTCAAATCCGGCTCCCGCAACCATAATTTTTAAAGAAGTCAATATAGAAACACTAAAAAATTTGGCGGCGTAGCTCAGTTGGCTAGAGCATGCGGTTCATACCCGCAGTGTCAGCGGTTCAAATCCGTTCGCCGCTACCAAATAAATAAGGCCCCATGGTCAAGCGGTTAAGACATCGCCCTTTCACGGCGGTAACCCGGGTTCGAATCCCGGTGGGGTCACCATTTATGGGCGCATAGCTCAGTTGGGAGAGCACCTGCCTTACAAGCAGGGGGTCACAGGTTCGAGCCCTGTTGTGCCCACCATAAATGGCCTGGTAGTTCAGTTGGTTAGAATGCCAGCCTGTCACGCTGGAGGTCGAGGGTTCGAGTCCCTTCCAGGTCGCCATTACAACTTTAATACAAGAAGCAAATTTAACAAATGCTGGCGTAGCTCAATCGGCAGAGCAACTGACTTGTAATCAGTAGGTTGGGGGTTCAATTCCTCTCGCCAGCTCCACAATGAGGAGGAGTACCCAAGTGGCTAAAGGGGACGGACTGTAAATCCGTTAGCTAAGCTTTCACTGGTTCGAATCCAGTCTCCTCCACCATTATAATTTAATACGCGGGTGTAGCTCAGTGGTAGAGCCCCAGCCTTCCAAGCTGGTTGCGAGGGTTCGATTCCCTTCACCCGCTCCATAGATTTGTTATAAATCTAAAAAAATAAATTTGCGCCTATAGCTCAGTAGGATAGAGCAACGGACTTCTAATCCGTGTGCCGGGGGTTCGAATCCTCCTAGGCGCGCCAAATGATGGGGTGTAGCCAAGTCGGTAAGGCACTAGACTTTGACTCTAGCATTCCACAGGTTCGAGTCCTGTCACCCCAGCCATTGAAATAAATAACAATTATATATGATCCATTAGCTCATGTCGGTATAAGCAGGGGACCAAAATCGTAGTTTTCGATTTTATGTACATCGCTTAGTCCTTGATTGGTAAGTTCAATCGGAGAGATATATCACATCTGCTATTATATCAAATAATCATGATCCATTAGCTCAGTCGGTAGAGCACCTGACTTTTAATCAGGGTGTCCCGCGTTCGAGTCGCGGATGGATCACCATATGGAGAGGTACCGAAGCGGTCATAACGGGGCGGTCTTGAAAACCGTTAGGGTGCAAGCCCACGTGGGTTCGAATCCCACCCTCTCCGCCAAATAAATAAATTTAGTTCCATAATACTATGGAGAAGTACTCAAGTGGCTGAAGAGGCTCCCCTGCTAAGGGAGTAGGTCCTTCACGGGGCGCGAGGGTTCAAATCCCTCCTTCTCCGCCAAGTATGGTAGGGGCCTTTAGCTCAGTCGGTTAGAGCGCCCGGCTCATAACCGGTAGGTCCGGGGTTCGAGTCCCTGAAGGCCCACCATTTATAACCTAATTTAATCAGTTTTCATAGGTTAGGCAAGAATTATGGATAAGTAAAAACGATTCAATAAATTTAAACGTGCCCGGATAGCTCAGTCGGTAGAGCAGTAGACTGAAAATCTACGTGTCGCTGGTTCGATTCCGGCTCCGGGCACCATGTTTGTTTTTGGGGCCTTTAGCTCAGTCGGTTAGAGCGCCCGGCTCATAACCGGTAGGTCCGGGGTTCGAGTCCCTGAAGGCCCACCATTATTACTTGTAGGGGTGTAGTTCAGTGGCAGAACGTCGGTCTCCAAAACCGAATGTCGTGGGTTCAAATCCTGCCACCCCTGCCAATTAAATTAAAAAAATATAATATGGGCGCATAGCTCAGTTGGGAGAGCACCTGCCTTACAAGCAGGGGGTCACAGGTTCGAGCCCTGTTGTGCCCACCATATATGACCTAACCGGCGAACGATAGTAAGCTAATGTAGGTCAAACGCAATGAGCATCAAATCTATATAAGTATAACGAGTAAATAGATTTTAGTTGCGAAACTGCGAAACTTTTGGACCTGTAGCTCAGGTGGTTAGAGCGCACGCCTGATAAGCGTGAGGTCGGTGGTTCGAGTCCACCTAGGTCCACCATAGTTTATAATAATTTATATACTATGGGCCTTTAGCTCAGTCGGTTAGAGCGCCCGGCTCATAACCGGTAGGTCCGGGGTTCGAGTCCCTGAAGGCCCACCATAAAAAACAGACCATAAGGTCTTCTAGTGTTGCATCAAAATAAAAAATACCAGTTGACATGGTAAAATTTGATTAATGAAAAAAAGAGCCTCATTTGGTTTAATGGAATTATCGAGAAACCATACACCAAGGAGGTTCTTTTTCA
>NZ_VUNQ01000098.1 GCF_009695605.1 Tissierella pigra | reverse complement strand
ATTATAAAGTTCTACAATGGTATTTTTATATTCATCTGTATATCTTTTTGACATTCTAGACACTTCCTTCCTTTTCTATATTTTATAGTATTCGGAAAATCGTGTCTACAATATTATACTAACACCACTTATTTTCAAATGTTTTTTCTGAAAGAATGGAAAATCATTTTAGAGATAAGAGAAACTAGTTTCAGGAAGCTAATAAGAATGGAGTTACTTTGGAGGTGAGAAGATGAACTTTTTAAAACCGACAGGAAAGAGAATAGTAACACCTTTGGGATGCGTATGCAGTGATTATGATGCACATGCAGGAGCAAGAAATGGGGGTGGGAATAAGCCACTACCTTGTAATTCGTGTGGTTGTTCTTGTGGAACAGATAAAGTCCGAAAGGGAAACCGAACGTCCGCCGCATCAAGTGATACGACATGGTAAGCTATAAGTAGTATCAAAAGAGAGAGGCGACAAATGACGATTTGTCGCTGTACTCTTTCTTAATATATAAATGGGAGGGATCTTATGGGAACGATGATTAAATATGAATTTAAGAAAATATTTCGAAGCCGTTGGAATATTTTAATAACAATTCTCCTTCTTTTTTTGGTTTCTCGTGCTACATGGAAACACACAACGACTTATCCTACAATGAATGAGAAAGGGAAAGAAATTACTGGAAAAGAGGCAGTTTCTTATTTGAAGAACCAATATGAGATAGATTACCCAGAGGGGATATTGACAGATGAAGTAATTCAGCGAGATTTGATACGACTCAAAAAAGAGTTGAATTTCAAGGATTCCAACGTAGATCGTGAAGTGGCGTTTCAAAAATTATTTAAAAACCCTTATTTTATCTCCCGACGAAACTATTTTTGGGGGTTGGCAGATGGATTTGACTCGCTGGAAGAGCCAATTTCAGATATTTTTAGTTTATTGGAAAAGCAGGAATCTCTTCCAAGTTTTTATACAATTCAAGAGCAGAAAATGGCAAATAAAATCGAAACCCTTCCATATTCGGATGCAAAAAAGAATTATTTAATGTCCTTTATAAAAGAGGTCAAGACTCCATTTGAAATTGGTTATAGTGAAGGCTGGTGGGTGCTTAAAATGACGATGGATTCTTCCATCAAATATTTGTTGCTTCTTTCTGGGCTACTCGTATGTGGTATTTTTTCTGAGGAACGGACAAGTGGCATGGATTCTTTGCTTCTTTCCTCAAAAAAGGGAAGGAAAGAACTCTTTCACTCCAAAGTTCAAACTGCTTTTTTCATCGGTGTTGTCATAGCTGTTCTAAGCTTTCTATTGATTATTCTTCCTCAACTTATATTTTTTGGAGTCGATGGATGGGATCTACCTTTACAATTGGAATCTACTTCTGAATTTTTACCGTGGAGTATTTCAAAACTTAGAATTGTGGAATATGGGCTTCGAATATTACATATTTTTGTACTGATTGCTTTTGCCACAATGCTTTCTTCGATTTTCAAGCGAAAAGAATGGGTGATATTAGTATATGGATTATTTTTCTTTTTTTCTAATTTTTTCATAACATTTAGGGGAGAGTTTCCGAATTTACAAAGATGGATTAATAATCAAGGAAGTTTTTTATTTTTTCTACCCTATCTTTCCAGTTGTTTTAAATCATCGACCATGGAGATCTATTCGATTTTAGGTCATCCTGTGACATTTTATACGTTGGCATATTTTATTCAGATAATTTTCATCGTAAGTTGTTTTTGGGTGACCTATGGAAAAATTAAACGCTGGGAAGTGGATTAGGAAAATATCGACAATTGGGGAATATAATGATAATATGAGAAATAAAAGGGGAATAGGGAGTGATTCAATGAGTCGTATTGTCATTATAGATGATGATTTGGAAATTGCTGATTTGATGAAATTATATTTGCAAAATGAAGGATATGAAGTGGAAACATTTTATAGCGGAGAAGAGACATTAGAACGATTAAAGGGAATGCCTCCGGATTTGTTGATTTTAGACATTATGATGCCAGGAATTGACGGCTATCAAATAGTGGAAGAGCTTCGCAAAGACTATTTTTATCCTGTAATTATGGTTTCCGCAAAAACGGAAGATGTAGATGTGTTAAAAGGCTTAATCTTAGGAAGTGATGATTATATTAAAAAGCCCTTTAATCCCATGGAATTGGTTCAACGAGTAAAGGCCCTTCTTCGACGAAAAGAGGTTTATTATCGCAAGGAAAAGGAAACGGAGAATATTTTTTGCTTTCGTGGATTGTTCATTGACTATGAAAAGGGAAAAGTGTTGGTAAATGAAGAAGAAGTTTCCCTGACCACGATGGAATACAAGATTTTGAAACTTCTTTCTCAAAATCTAGGGGAGGTGTTTTCGGCGGAACAAATTTTAAAAGAAGTCACTGGAGAAGATTACTACAATCAAGCATATAATTCCGTGGCCACACATATTTCCAATTTGCGACTGAAGCTTAAAGACTCATTTGAAGACCCCATATACATAAAAACCGTGTGGGGAAAGGGGTATCGGATTGAATAAAATTCTTAAAGATTATATTAAGCTATTGCTTTTACTCACGATTTTTATTTTTTTCATTGTTTATGTTAATCTAAAAGTAGACCACCATAATAATTGAAAACTGGTCCACCTTAAAATATAATACCCCTTGAAGATATCTTTTGAGGGGGGGCAAGAGGTGATAAAGCTGGATCAGAAAGCAGAA
>NZ_VUNQ01000097.1 GCF_009695605.1 Tissierella pigra | reverse complement strand
GGGTACAGGGGACACAGGTGGTGCATGGTTGTCGTCAGCTCGTGTCGTGAGATGTTGGGTTAAGTCCCGCAACGAGCGCAACCCTTGCCTTTAGTTGCTACCATTAAGTTGAGCACTCTAGAGGGACTGCCGATGACAAATCGGAGGAAGGTGGGGATGACGTCAAATCATCATGCCCTTTATGTCCTGGGCTACACACGTGCTACAATGGTCGGTACAGCGAGCAGCGACTTAGTGATAAGGAGCAAATCTCTTAAAGCCGATCCCAGTTCGGATTGTAGGCTGCAACTCGCCTACATGAAGTCGGAGTTGCTAGTAATCGTGAATCAGAATGTCGCGGTGAATGCGTTCCCGGGTCTTGTACACACCGCCCGTCACACCATGGGAGTTGGCAATACCCGAAGCCAGTGAGCTAACCTTTGGAGGCAGCTGTCGAAGGTAGGGTCAATAACTAGGGTGAAGTCGTAACAAGGTAGCCGTATCGGAAGGTGCGGCTGGATCACCTCCTTTCTAAGGAGTTCAAAAGGACTCACACTGTTTGTTTATAAATTTGGTTCGCTAAAATTACAGAATCAATCACATTGAAATCCTTTGGATTTCAATTGTTAATTGTAGACTGTGAAATTGTGAATTAACGTGGGGGTGTAGCTCAGTTGGGAGAGCACCTGCCTTGCAAGCAGGGGGTCAGGAGTTCGACTCTCCTCATCTCCACCATTATGACCTAACACAATGAGCGTAGCGAATTGATGTAGGTCAAACGCAACGAGAACCAAATCTACACGAGCGTAGCGAGTGAATAGATTTGAGTTTCGAGACTGCGATGGTAATTGAACATTGAAAACTAAAGAATGCAATATAAATAAGTAATTAAGGTCAAGTTATTAAGGGCGTAGGGCGAATGCCTTGGCACCAAGAGCCGATGAAGGACGGGATAAGCACCGATATGCTTCGGGGAGTCGCAAATAGACATTGATCCGGAGATTTCCGAATGGGGAAACCTACTTGAGCAACCCTCAAGTATCATACACTGAATACATAGGTGTATGAAGGAAGACCAGGGGAACTGAAACATCTAAGTACCCTGAGGAGAAGAAAGAAAAATCGATTTCCTAAGTAGCGGCGAGCGAACGGGAAACAGCCCAAACCAGATTTATCTGGGGTTAAGGACCAGCATAACGGAATAATGAATCTAATAGAAGAGGATTGGAAAATCCCACCAAAGACGGTGATAGTCCGGTATATGAAAGATGAGTTTACCAGCTGGTATCCAGAGTACCACGGGACACGAGAAATCCAGTGGGAAGTAGGGAGGACCACCTCCCAAGGCTAAATACTCCTTGGTGACCGATAGAGAATAGTACCGTGAGGGAAAGGTGAAAAGAACCCCGGAAGGGGAGTGAAATAGAATCTGAAACCCTACGCCTACAAGCAGTGGAAGCACATTATTAGTGTAACCACGTACTTTTTGTAGAACGGGCCAGCGAGTTATGGTAGTGAGCAAGGTTAATGACTTAAGGTCAGGAGCCGTAGGGAAACCAAGTCTTAATAGGGCGAAATAGTTCCCTGCCATAGACCCGAAACCGGGTGACCTATCCATGGGCAGAGTGAAGTTGAAGTAAAATTCAATGGAGGCTCGAACCCGTTAGCGTTTAAAAGCTATGGGATGACCTGTGGATAGGGGTGAAAAGCCAATCGAACTCGGAGATAGCTGGTTCTCCTCGAAATAGCTTTAGGGCTAGCCTCAAGGAAGAGTGAAATGGAGGTAGAGCACTGAATGGTCTAGGGGCGCATAGCGTTACCAAAACCTATCAAACTCCGAATGCCATAATCATACCCTTGGGAGTCAGACTATGTGGGATAAGCTTCATAGTCGAAAGGGAAAGAGCCCAGATCACCAGCTAAGGTCCCTAAATCCAGATTAAGTGGTAAAGGATGTGAGGTTTCACAGACAACCAGGATGTTGGCTTAGAAGCAGCCATACATTTAAAGAGTGCGTAATAGCTCACTGGTCGAGAGACCTTGCGCCGAAGATTTCCGGGGCTTAAATCTGGTACCGAAGCTGTGGGATTCGAAAGAATCGGTAGAGGAGCATTGTGTGTGGGTAGAAGGTATACCGAAAGGAGTGCTGGACTGCACACAAGAGAGAATGCTGGCATAAGTAGCGAGAGGTGAGTGAGAATCTCACCCGTCGAAAGCCTAAGGTTTCCTGAGGAAGGTTCGTCCACTCAGGGTAAGTCGGGACCTAAGCTGAGGCTGAAAAGCGTAGGCGATGGACAACAGGTTGAAATTCCTGTACTAGTTACAAGCGTTTGAGAGATGGAGTGACGCAGGAGGATAAGCTAAGCGTGCCGTTGGTTGAGCACGTCCAAGCTTTTAGGGAGTTGAGATAGGCAAATCCGTTTCAACAATCCTGAGAAGTGATGGGGATCGAAAAACAAGTAGAGAAGTAGCTGACTCCACACTGCCAAGAAAAGCTTCTATCGAGTAAGTAACTACCCGTACCGCAAACCGACACAGGTAGGCGAGGAGAGAATCCTAAGACGAGCGGAAGAACCATTGTTAAGGAACTCGGCAAAATAGCCCCGTAACTTAGGGAGAAGGGGTGCCAGGGAAACCTGGCCGCAGTGAATAGGCCCAAGCGACTGTTTACCAAAAACACAAGTATCTGCTAAGTCGAAAGACGAAGTATAGGTGCTGACACCTGCCCGGTGCTGGAAGGTTAAGGGGAAGAGTTAGGGAAACCGAAGCTTAGAACTTAAGCCCCAGTAAACGGCGGCCGTAACTATAACGGTCCTAAGGTAGCGAAATTCCTTGTCGGGTAAGTTCCGACCCGCACGAAAGGTGTAACGATTTGGGCACTGTCTCAACAATGGATCCGGTGAAATTGTAGTATACGTGAAGATGCGTATTACCCGCGACAGGACGGAAAGACCCCGTGGAGCTTTACTGCAGGCTGACATTGGATTTTGGCATTGCATGTACAGGATAGGTGGGAGGCTTTGAAGCCAGGGCGCCAGCTTTGGTGGAGTCAACCTTGGGATACCACTCTTGTAATGCTGAAATTCTAACCTGGTACCATGATCTGGTATAGGGACACTGTCAGTTGGGCAGTTTGACTGGGGCGGTCGCCTCCTAAAGAGTAACGGAGGCGCTCAAAGGTTCCCTCAGCACGGTCGGAAATCGTGCGAAGAGTGTAAAGGCAAAAGGGAGCTTAACTGTGACACC
>NZ_VUNQ01000096.1 GCF_009695605.1 Tissierella pigra | reverse complement strand
ATATGAATGGTGATTCTTATAGGATTAAAGAAACTAGGGAATGGTTAGAAGAAACCAATTAGTTTACATTACCAAGTGGTACAGTTTTCGATTATTATATGGTACACTTTTCAGTTGACAAATACAACAGTTTTCCTCTAAAGAATGCCTTTATAAATATCATTAATTCTTGAGCAGTAGTTATACAGCCTCCACTTGCGCCGCTACTAATCACAAACTTAGGACGGTGGATAATTTGATTCATATAATAGATTTTAGGTATCTCATTATATCTATCCTCAGGAAGATACGTATTCACTAACCGAAGTGGTTCAAAGATATACTTTTCATATGCTTTGGATAATGTTAAACCACTTTCTTTTTCCACGATTTGACCCAATATATCAAAGTTTATATCTGCATAGTAAGCTTTTCCTTTCTTTCTAGGTTTAAAATGAGGTTTTAACTTCTTAACACTACTTATGGTGTCGCAAAAATTAATATGAAAATCCTCTTGTATAATTCTATTTATTAAGCTATTTTCCCCTTCTAAGTACACATCAGGCAGCCCGCTTGTTTGAAACAATAGATCAGATACTGTTAATTCAAAAGAGTACTCTCTACCCTTATAAACATGAATTCCCTTTAAAATATTTATATCAAAATAATTTACAATTTTATCTTCCAAGGATAATTTATTCTGCTCTAACAATATCAAAATACAAGTGGTAGTAAATAACTTAGTAATACTTGCCATAAGCAATGGAGAATTTAATTCTTTTTCTCCATATCTTTTCATAAGTGAGAACTCCCCACTTGTATTTTCTATCAACAAAATTCCCTCATTTATTTTTTTTGAGCTTGCATATTTATTAAAAACTTTTTCAAATCTCTTCGTTTTAATAATTGTCATAGTCACTTCCCCCTATATTTGACCCTTATTGACTTTGCATTTCTTCAGTACTTCCTCCATATAGATAATCTAAAATCAGACCTCCAAATCACCTTTAAAAAATATTTTTCTCTAATAATATCTCTTATTTCTTACTTATTTTACTTGTTTTTTCATTCCCACGTTTGAAATTACCAGTAATCTTAGCCATTATCAATTGTGCTTCTATTGTATTTGCCTTTGATACTTTCGATAAAAATTTTTCACTTTCTTTACCTTTTAATATCATAACTTGTTTCCCATGCCAAGAAATAAATACCCTATTATCTTTCGATACTCTATATGAGAAAGCTTCTTCTTTAAGTTTGTTTCTTTTATCTATACTCTTCAATTTGTAGAGCCCCCTTATATAAATATTTTTAAAACATTTACTCTACTTTGAAGCATTATATAATATTTCTAGTACATAAGTTGTATGATCTATTTTCCTATTTAGGTTAGTCCTCCAATTATCAGATAGCTTACATGAACTCAATGCTGCACCAAAATCCCAAAGCCCATCCTCACCTCGTCTATTTATAAGCCATTCTATCTCATCATTAAATTCATCATAGAAGCCATCAAATAATGATAGAACACTCATAGTATGTATCCAACTGGATAATTCCTTAGTATTTCTAATAAGTTCAGGTTTTTCATATAACCTTGTATTGGTATAAAAAATAGTCTCTGGATAGGAATGTAGCCAATGCAGATATTGTCTTTGTATATCTACTGGTATTTTATCTTTAATATGAGCAAATAAAATAATATTATTGATACTATTAAGTCCTATATACTTGCCATGGATATTTACTCCAAGCACCTTTTTTGAAATATTATCTATCTGAGAACTATCATATAAACCATTTTGAAAACTATTCTGTAATATATATATCCATTTTAAACAGTTTTCTATATAGTGAGGGTTTTCAGAATTAAACAATGCTAATCTTGATGTAATAAACAGAGGCACTGCTGGCTTAAACCATTTGTTTCCTTCCCAGGCATCAGGCCATAGTGATAAATCGCTGAGCATATTTTCCATATGAATGCATGCCTTATCAATAATCTCATCACCACGTTTTAAACCAAGTGCATATAAATAGAGCAATACTGATTCTGTGGTCTTGTATTTTTGCTTTACCCTAAAATCTTGACTATGAAATCTTCCCCAGCTACCATCACAATGCTGCTCATTTTTTATACTTTGTACCCATTTACTACAGTTTAGTTTTCTTCTAAGATCAATCATTACTTCTGAGTTTGAATCATAACTGCTGAAATTAGTTAAAATCTTATATTTTACAACATCAGAAGGATTATGAGATAATAGGATTTCTGATATTTCCTTTAGATAAAATATATGAATCACCAACCCTTTTCTTTGTTAAAAGCTATTCTAATTTATGAAATGTTACTTAGTATATTTCAGAATAATACAATATTAGTAAACTTCTAAATGTCAAATCACACATACGTCTTTCTTCTGTCCTCCAGTCTTTTTCCAATGCTAAACCAGTATAAGTACCCCATTTTGTAAAATAATAATGATTTAATTTCTTTTTGAATATTCCATCATTTTCATCTAAATTATTAACAAGAAAATCAACTTGAACCTTTAGCTCTTCTATATGCTTCACTACTCCAAGTCTAGATAGTAATTCCATTCTATGAAACCACATCATCCAATCTTTATCTTTAAATGTATTCATGTCTTGATAAAAATCATGCATGCAAAAGGAAGCTGGTGCAATTAATTGGTGTCCTTTTAGTACAAGTATATCTGAAATAGGTGATAACTTTATTAATTGACCTATTGACGAAGTAATTATTTTTTCGTTTTCTTTACTTCTCCATGTCTTTGTAAAGGCAAGAAGTCTAAGGTCATATATACTTGGCCATTTCACTTCATTCTTAAAAATCAATTTACTTTTATACTCTTCTGTAATGTCTTGTATTTTGTCTACAGAAAGTATGAACTTAAATTTATCTAGTGCATTTTCTATTTGTTCTTTGATGAAATCTTTATTTTCTATACCTGCATAAGCAAAGATAGTGGATCTAATTAACTGTGAACCTCCAAACCCTTTTTCATCTAATATCTTACCAACATTAAATAAACATCCTTTATCAAAGGTATCCTCTCTTCTTTCTAATTCATTCAACATTTTTTGAATTGGAAATTGTTCTGATAAAACGCCTTTTTCCGATAATACTCTTATTGCAGTTTCAATTCCCTTCTCACTATGGAAATCCTCATCTATCCAACCATCTGAATTTTGTTTTGCTATAAACTCCCGAATCAGTTTATCCTCTAAAATTTGACTTTGCAGTTTTGTAAAGGACAATGATAAAATACAGATAAAAGGTAATCAAAAAGTACAGAGTTCTTAATCAAAGAGGGAACACTACCTAAAGAATAAAAAATAATAGGTGGTGTGAATATGAAAGGAGAACTTTGG
>NZ_VUNQ01000095.1 GCF_009695605.1 Tissierella pigra | reverse complement strand
AGATGGCTATGTGCCCAAAAATAATATGGGACGAAGTTATATAGAAATGGTGTAAATCCGCATAATCTTCCATTAACTTCGTCCCATATTTTAAAATAGAATCAAACTAACTTTGCCAATTTTTCCATCAAATCATTATCATCATTCCAATCCGAAAGTGTGGATGCAGTAATTTCAGGATATGCTTTTTCAAGGGCATCTCTTTTTCTCTCTGTATCAAGCTTTGCATAGATTTCCGTTGTTGATATATCAACATGTCCTAATATATCTCTAATATAAATCAGGTCGATTCCTGCCTGATATAAATGCATTGCCTTTGAATGCCTGAAAATGTGTGGAGTAATTTTGAAGTCAGAAAGATGTATTGAGGATTCAATAGCACGATTTTCATATTTTTTAATAATATATGAAATTCCTTTCCTTGTGTATGGAGCATGGTGGCAATTTATGAATAAGGGAATATTTGAATTCTTTGTATCTGTATATCCTAAATCTGATAAATATTGTCTTAGTAGTAAAACAGTATTTTTCATTATTGGAACATGCCTTGTTTTTTCTCCTTTTCCAGTCAATGTGATAATTGAAGGTGCTTCAAGACGAATATCTCTGATTTTAAGGTCACATAGCTCACTAACCCTAGCACCTGTATCATAAAGTACAGTTAATATCACAAGTTCTTTTCTTTCAGATGGAATTGAACGATTTGGAAGAGTTAATAAAGATTTCATTTCTTCTGGTGTCAAATATCCAACCACTGTTTTAGGGGTTCTCTTTTGTGGAATAGCAAGTATCTTCTGGCATAAAAATAAATGCTCAGGTGCTTCGATTTGTAAATATCTAAAAAACGAATTTATCGCAGTTCTTCTATGATTCCTTGATGTTATACTGCAGCCTCGAGATTTCTCTAGCCAATCATAATATTCTTTTATGATCTGTGGTGAGATTTTGGAAAGAGTTAACCTCTCTGGTACAATATCTTTTTCTTCCTTACAAAATGTTAAAAATAACTTGAATGCATCTCGATAACTTTTGATTGTATTTATACTTGCATTTCTTTGACCAGACATATATGTTGTTAAAAAGTTGGTCAAATGATAGGAAAAATCAGAAACCTTCATATTCCTCACCTCCAGAAAACGGAATAATATCTGGGTAATATTTCTCTAAGGTTTCCTCTATCATTGGATATATTTCAGCTGTGATTCTTAGATAATAGGCTGTATATCTAAATAATGTATGCCCCATATATGCCTTTAAATATGGATAGCAAGTGTTTAAATCCTTGCCTTCTAGTACCCAATTTCTAAGACAATGAACAGCAAAAGTATGCCTAAAATCATGAATTCGTATTTGTCCATTCTTTCCACCATGAGAAATTCCTGCATTTATTAAAAATCTACGGAAGTTACCATAAACATTCATATATTTAATGGGATCATCTGTTTTTGATGGAAAGAAGTACTTGTGTGGATTACTACAATGGACTAGCTGATAATAATTTTTGCATCTTTCATGCATATCTTCTGATAGTGGAACAAGTCTTTCGCCATCATTTTTTGATTCCATAATCTTTAGTATGCCATTTTCCAAGTCTACATTATCAGTTAATAAGTTAGTTGCTTCAGAAACTCGAAGACCACAAGAATACAATAATCTAAAAAATACAGGCATTATTAAATGTCTATTTGGATTTTGATGAGTAATATGACATCTATCTGTTGCATTAAAAAACCTAGTAAGCTCATCTGTGCTGTATATATGAGGGGTATATCTTCTTTCTGGGGGTAAGGTTTTGGTTGGGAAAATATATGCTGACATACCTTTATCACATTGGTATTTAGCTAGATGACTTATGGGGGTCATATTTAATCGTAAAGTTTTTGGGGTTAGATATTTATCAACTCCCAACTTATGCCATGCCATTACTATATCCTTAGATAAAACATTTTCATCCCTAAAGTTCTCATAACAAAATTTATCAAAGGATTTTAAAACTATGGAAGGGCTATAGTATATATTTCCTAATCCATGTTTTAGTTTGATAAAAGCTTCGATATCACTTGCAAATCCACTAATAAATGTAAAGTCATTAAAGTTTGCCATCTTGTTTTACCCCCAATTTATTAACATCAAGAGCACAATCTCTAAGCCTATTAATATCAACATTTAAATAGATTGATGTAGAATCTACCGAAGTATGGCCTAATATATCAGAAATATTACTCAAGGCTATATTTTCCTCCATAAGGGTAGTTGCCAAAGAATGTCTAAGGGAATGCATACCATTTCTTTTTTTAGCACTTATGGGAAGTTTTGCTCTTATCATATACTTTTCTATTGTTTTGTAAAGATGATTTCTTTCGGAAAGTTCGGCATAAGGTGGTAAGTGTCTTAAAAACACATGTTGATTATCTACCTTTGGTCTGGCATTTTGAACATAATCAATAATTGCCCAGCCGACATCTCGCAAAAGTGGTAGCGTAAGTGGCTCTCCAGTTTTTGATTGGATAATAACTATTTGATTTTCTTTCCAGTGTAAATTTTCAAATTTTAATTTCTTTACATCACTGCTTCTAAGCCCAAGTCTAGCTACGAGCAAAATCATAGCATAATCCCTCTTCTCATTCGGATTGTTTTGGTCTATTGCAGCTAGTAATTGATTCACTTCATTTTTAGTCCAGAAGGATGGTAGTTTTTGATGGTAGGTTCCCCTTATAGTACCAATGTATTGTGATAAATCTTCCTTTATTATATTTTCTAGATATAAGTAGCGTAAAAATAGTCTTAATGAGCCTGTTTTATGCTTTATGGTAGCTTTTTTGAATTCTGAAAGTGTTTCAATATATTTAAACATAATTTCTGCAGACCACTCATCTATACATAAATACTCATTTTCCTCTAAAAATTGTATAAATCCTACAACATTTTTTAGATATCCTTCAATGGTACGGGAAGAATATTCTCCCTCTGCCAGATGTTTTCCATAATCATTTAAGATTTCAATATATTGGGGATTGTTTGATTTGGTTATAGGGGTGTAGCATCTTAAGGGAATTTCACCATAATTATTGTAGTGGTCTAAAATAAAGATAGCTCTTTTAATAAAGTTTTTACTGTGTTTTCTTAAATCTGTTTTGCTGGATCTAATTTCAAGATATTCCATCGCAATTTTAGTATTGAATTCATAAATGTTTTGACTTTCAAAATACCTAATCATGCCATTCCAGAAATATCTGAAATTGTCCCTTGTTAATTTACTGTAACCAGAAGCCTCAAGTTCATTTAAGACTTCATCAGTTAGTTCATCTAATTTCTTTTTCATAAAAAACCTCCAAAATATTTAGTGGCTTTAAAAAGCCCTAATTATATTTTAAAGGAAATGGATAGATTTATAAAAATAATATGTACCTATATTTTATGGAATGTACGTATTTACACCATTTCTATATAACTTCGTCCCATATTATTTTTGGGCACATAGCC
>NZ_VUNQ01000094.1 GCF_009695605.1 Tissierella pigra | reverse complement strand
ATACATCTATGAATATATTCAAGTTTTTCATCTATTGTGAAGCTACTTTTTCTTCCCATAAAAAATACTCCTCCTTACAGTAAACAGTTTTATTATTTTAACTGTCTACTACAAGGGGAGCATATCATACCATGACTTTCAAGGTTTTTTAATATAAACAATACCTTTCTTTTTGGTACAATTAAATTATCTAGTAAAATTGCCCAAAGGAAAGGTATGTAATTATAGACTAAATTTTACCATATTTAGCTTTATACAGTCAATTTAAACAGCTATCAATTATTGATGAAGAATTATTACCTTACCATCTTCATTTTTCCAAATTTGCTTCCCTATAATTAATATATCTCTCTAATATATCTCTGTTATCATAAAAGAAATTATATAAAATTTCTATATTTTCAATTGTACTAGTTGAAATATAATGTTCTATCATCTCTGTCTGTAATAGAGTATTGTCTTCACATCCTATGAAATATAAAAATTGTTCTATAATATTATGTCTATTTAATAAAAATTCTCCTTCTTTCTTTCCTTCTTCAGTTAAAGTTACAATTCCATATTTCTCATAATCAACTAAGCCTAGTTCCCAAAGTTTTTTTACCATTTTTGAAGCAGAAGAATCTCTTACATTTAATAGTTTTGCCAATGTATTTATACGAATATATGATTCTACTAAAGTATTTCTGTATATCATTTCAAGATAGTCTTCTAAAGCTGGAGTAAGATTGGCTTTATTATGTCTTTTTAATTCGTATCCCCTTACAGTCCAAAAATTACTATCCAATTTATCACCCCCACATTAAAATAATATATTTTATTTATATATATGAGTAACACTTACAAAGTATTTTCATATTTTGATATAGGGAAAGTTTTCCCGCGGCTAAATTTTTTTAGGAGGTTTTAATATGATTGATAACTATATATCTCTTAGTTCATTATCAATAGGTGAGAAATGTAAAGTTAAGAAATTAACTTCTGAGGGCTTAATAAGAAGAAGAATGCTAGACTTAGGAATAATAGATAATACCATAATTGAACCCTTACATCAGAGTCCTTCTGGTGATCCTGTTGCTTACTCCATAAGGGGAGCCGTAATTGCACTTCGTTCTGAGTTAGCAGCTATGATTTTAGTAGAAAAACTTTAATAAGGAGGTTAGGGAATGTATGTCAAAGGGAATAGGAAGTTTTGAAGCAGAACTAAAAATAGAAAAGCTAACACCTCATGATAAAATTATTGCTTTAGGTGGAAACCCTAATGTTGGAAAATCTACAGTCTTTAATAACTTAACTGGATTAAATCAGCATACTGGCAATTGGCCTGGTAAAACCGTTACAAATGCCCATGGAATGTACTCATACAATAATAAAAACTTCATATTAGTAGATATTCCTGGGACTTATTCTTTAATGGCAAACTCTATCGAGGAAGAAGTGGCTAGAGATTTTATATGTTTTGGTAATCCAGATACTACAGTCATAGTGGTAGATGCAACTTGTCTAGAAAGAAATTTAAATCTTGTATTACAGTCTCTTGAAATTACTTCAAAGGTTGTAGTATGTGTAAATCTTATGGATGAGGCAAAAAGGAAAAATATAAATATAGATTTAGATAAATTATCTGATGAACTTGGGGTTCCAGTAGTAGGGACTAGTGCTATTACAGGCAAGGGGTTAGAAACTTTAATGGATCAGATTTACAATGTATCTGTAAATAAACTTAATTTAAATCCTATTAAAATTAAATACCAAAAGGAGATAGAAAAAGCAATTACTGAAGTTGATACAGTCCTTAATCTATTAATTGATAATAGTCTTAATTCTAGATGGATTTCACTAAAATTAATAGAAGGAGACTCAACTTTAATAAATTCAATAAATAAACATATCGGATTTAATTTAAATGAACATAGAGAATTGATGGAAAAAGTCCATAATACAATAGATTATCTAAATACCTTAGGAATGGATCAAGAGGTTTTTCGTGATAAGGTTGTTAGCCGACTTGTAAATATTGCCGAAGATATTAGTAGTAAAGTCGTTTCTTTCCAAAATACAAATTATAATGATTTTGATAGAAAAATAGATAAATATCTTACTTCAAAAACATTTGGAATCCCACTTATGATTTTTCTTCTTTCCATAGTATTTTGGATTACAATTACTGGTGCTAATGTTCCTTCTGAATTACTTGCCAAAGGCTTTTTTTGGATAGAAAATAAATTAACCATATTTTTCAATTGGTTAGGCACTCCTAAGTGGATTCATGGAGTATTAGTACTAGGAGTTTATCGTACACTAGCGTGGGTAGTATCTGTAATGTTACCACCTATGGCAATATTTTTTCCATTGTTTACATTATTGGAAGACTTAGGATATTTACCTAGAGTGGCCTTTAATCTTGATAATTTCTTCAAAAAATCCCGTGCTTGTGGTAAACAGGCACTTACTATGTGTATGGGATTCGGATGTAATGCAGCAGGTGTAATTGGTTGTAGAATAATAGATTCCCCAAGAGAACGATTAATAGCTATTATTACAAATAATTTTGTACCATGTAATGGAAGATTTCCTATATTAATAGCTATTATATCTATGTTCTTCGCTGGAGTTATAGATGGTCCTTTAAGTTCTGTTGTATTAACTCTTATTCTCACTGGAGTCATAATACTAGGTATTTTTATGACTTTAGTATCATCTAAACTGTTATCTAAAACTATATTAAAGGGAATCCCTTCAAATTTCACATTGGAATTACCACCATACAGAAAACCACAAGTAGGTAAAATCATAGTTCGGTCTATATTTGACAGAACGTTGTTTGTTCTTGGTCGTGCTGTGGCTGTGGCTATTCCTGCAGGATTGATTATATGGATAATGGCTAATGTATTTATTAATGATATTAGTATACTCAATTATTCTGCTAGTTTTCTTAATCCTTTTGCAAAATTGATTGGATTAGATGGTTATATTCTCATGGCATTTATTTTAGGTTTTCCTGCAAATGAAATAGTTATTCCAATTATAATTATGAGTTATATGGCTACAGGTTCTTTAATTGAATTAGATAGCTTAGTGCAATTGAAAGAGCTTCTTATAGTAAATGGCTGGACTTGGTTAACAGCTATAAATGTTATGCTATTCTCCCTTATGCACTGGCCTTGTGCAACTACTTGTTTAACCATAAAGAAAGAAACTCAAAGTTTTAAATGGACCTTTATTTCTTTTATGCTTCCAACTTTATTTGGTATTATAACTTGTTTTATAGTTACTAGTTTTGTAAAATTACTAGGATTGATATAAATGAGTGTATACCTTATACTAATTACGAGACTGCGATATTTTGTAATATGTACTTTCGCAGTTTCGCAACTCAAATCTATTTGCTCGTTACACTCGTATAGATTTGGTTCTCGTTGCCTTTTTGTCCAATGAGTGTAACGAATTGTAGACAAAACGGACAGCGTAGGTGCGTTTGACCTACCAGAACTCTCTTCGTTCGTTAGATTGAGCTGTTTGACACAGTGACCACGCAGTCTCGCATCACAAATCTATTCACTCGCTACGCTCATGTAGATTTGGTGCTCATTGCGTTTGACCTACCATCGATTTGCAAAATACACAAATCGGGTTAGGTCATAAAAAAAAGAAAGCCCTACTACGACCAACGTAATAGAGCCTTCTATATATATATGTAGCCCGGCAACTTCCTACTCTCCCAGGTCGTTTCCAACCAAGTACCATCGGCGTTAAGA
>NZ_VUNQ01000093.1 GCF_009695605.1 Tissierella pigra | reverse complement strand
GCCAGTTTCCAATTAGGATTACTATTTATCTTCTCTGTATAATAAGCAATCTGGGCCTCATAACTGCCTTCTTGTTGTTCTAGTTTTGTACTAACCCTGCAGTAGGCTGCCACTCTTAGGACTTTTAATTCTGGCTTGATACCTTTATTATAAATATTCTGTGCAGGGATAATTGACACTTTCTTTTTTACTGGTATTACCACCTTTATCCATCCTTTCTTATGTTTTCATGATCTTCCTCCATAGTAATTTGGTTTATAAATTCCACTAGGATTTTTCCATCCTTATGGATGGTCATCTGTTTTATTATGGTTGAAAATAAATCTTCATCAAATTCCATCAGTTGTTCTCTCTCTACAAGTGCTTGTCTCATTTTTTCAGTGCTATAGGCATAATCATCTATTTTAGTGATACTATAATAGGCTTTTGCTCTTTTAAAGATTAGTTCTGATAGCTCCCTTGAAGAAAATTGTTCTTCTTCCTCCAACTCTTTGATTCTCTCTTCCATGTTTCTGATTTCCATAGTTATTTTTGGAGCTTCTTTTTTCTTTTCTTCATCCAAGAGCCACATTTTTGATAGGACTTTATTTGTTGCTGATATAAATATGTTTTCTATCTCTTCACCTGTTAGAAATGGATTTCTGCAGCATACTTTTCTCTGATAAATATATCTTTTGCATTTCCAATTTCTAATTTCTGATGCTTTACCGATATTTTGTATATACTCTCGGTAAATTTCCCCACATTCTCCGCATATTATTTTTCCACTATATACAGCTTGATTTTTTTCTTTATTTACCTGGCTAGTTTTCCCAAACCTAATTGCAATTTCTTTTCTACGCTTCTGCACAGATTCAAAGGTTTTTTCGTCTATAATCTGAGGATGTATTGTATCCCCTAAGTATTTAATGTTAACCAATATTGTTCTTACAGATCCATAACTCCAGCTAATCTTGTTATTTGCATTAGGTATTCCTTTGGCTATAAGATATTTTGCTATTTTATCTGTAGATATTCCATTCAAATAGTCCTTAAAAATCTTTATAACTAATTCTGCTTTTTTATTATCTAAGACGATTCTTCCATCTACCATCGTATAGCCTATTGGTACATTTCTTCTCATACACCTTCACCTCACTTTCCTACATACACTGTTAGCTCTAATGTATTAATCAGTCTGAAAGCAATTTCAGGATCTTTTCCTATGAAAATTTTATCTACTGTATCTATAAATAAGTTTTTATCGTAGTCTTCCAGTATCTCTGGATTGCATCTAATAATGTCAAGTAATCGCAAAGTTCCTTCTATCTCCTTTTCAAAACCGTTATTAACTAGTAACTGGTTTCTTCTCTTCTTAGTTTCTTCAATCTCTATACTCAGTGCATTTTGCCTTTCTATAAAAATAGCAGGGTCAATATATCCTTTCGATACTACTCGATTTAGGATTTGACCCTGCTCTGTTAATTCCATTATTTTATTATTTAATTCTGTTATTTCTTTCTCCTGCTCTTCATTAGTTCTTAGGTTCTTTAAGGACTCAAGTAGTGGATACAGGATATCTGTGTAATTAGTCACTAGCTTATTCCACATGGTTAAGAAGGCTTCCTTTATAATTTCATCTCTCGTGGCTTTTATGCTACATTTTTTCTTATCTCTCATATGTTGAGCACAGGACCACTGGACTCTTTCATTTGGCTTTCCTATACTGACTTTTTGTCTGTGGTATGTACTTCCACATTCACTGCATATAATCTTACTGCTAAAATCATATCTGTTTTGATATTTGCCACTATCATCTAATCCCATCTGTTCTCTTCTATATTCAAGAATTTCACGTATCATCTGTCCTTCTAACCTTGTGATAATAGGTTCATGATTATTTTCAATAAAATACTGAGGTACTTCCCCTTTATTTATTCTTTGCCTAAAAGGAAGTACCTCAGTGCTATATGTTTTTTGTAATAATAAATCCCCTTGATAGACAGGATTTTGTAATATTTCGTTTATCACACTATGTTTCCATTCTTCTGCTGATCTAATAGTCGGTATATTATCTTTATTTAATCCTTTAGCAATTATATAAGTACCTTTGCCATTTAGATATTCTGTGAAAATTCTTCTAATAATTTTGGCTTCATCTTCTTTAATTATCAGCTGTCCATTCTCACCATTCATATATCCATAGGCAGGGGTATTTATTTTATATGTTCCATCTTCAAACTGTTTTCTAATTCCCCACTTAGTATTAGCTGAGGTATTTTCTGACTCAGTTTGTGCAACTGAACTTAGTATCGTAGGCATTTGTTCACTTTTTTCTGATAAGGTATTAATCTTTTCCTTTTCAAAGTATACTCCTATTCCTAGCAGTTTCAATTTCCTTATTGCCTTAATGCTGTCTACTGTATTTCTGGCAAATCTTGTGAATGATTTAGTAACAACCATATCAATCTTACCATCTTCACAATCTTGCATCATTCGTGAAAAGTCATCTCTTTTTTCTACCTGAGTACCACTTCTACCCTCATCAGAATAGATTCCTGCATATTCCCAGTCATCCCTTTTTCCTATATAATTTTTATAATACTCCACTTGATAATAAAAGGAATCCTGTTGCTCTATAGAATCTGTACTGACTCTTACATAAGCACATACCCTTTTTTTAGGCTTTAATTCCAACATAACTTTCTGATGTATAGGTTCTATTTTCTTGACTTTCTTCACTTTATTTATCATGGCTTTTCCTCCTTCCTTTGATATTTACTTCTTCTCAGCAACATACACTACCACAAGGTTTCTTCAATAGCTAGTGTTATTGCGCATATACTTCAGAAAGTTCTGGAGAAAAAGTCTGACGGTTGAGTTCATCAATTTTTACATATTCATCCTCTGTTATAATTCCTCTGGCAAGGAGTATATTTAAGAGTTTTAAAGACATTTTATATTCTACTTCCTTAATTAACTGCTCCTTTGTCATGTGATTTCCCCCATTATATGTAATTTGTATTTTGATTCTAATATCTATTTTCTTAATATCACAAAAATAGGGACCACTATATTTGTAAAACAAAATATATAATCTCTTGCCTTAAACAAGTGATCCCCATTGCTTCTAATATTAAAAATTATAATATTTTATTAAATTGTGTTGTATTTAGACACTACTATCCCCAACACATAAAGCCTTGTAAAGAAAAGGCCTATAGGGCGATTTCATAAACTGAAGTTGGTTATTCTTCATCATAGGAGTTTCACCTCCACCGGGATCTCCGCTGGCTGCCCCCATTGGGATATCTGTGGCTGGGCAGAAGTATCATTATAGGCTGATAAGGTTATGACGAACAATCTACCATAGATTGTTTTTAGGAACAGATGGGTGCCGCTCTACACCTTAGAAGGCCGACTTTTATATAAAATATATTTTATACAGGTGGTCTTGGCGCATCTTCCTTTGTCGCTTTTCCATTTCTGGCTTATCAACTAATGTATTTATGATATCGGATATTTAATTTTCAAAGTACAACCTGTAAAAAAAACAGGGAAGAGAAAAATATCCCTTCACCTGTTTCCACATTTGAAGCCTGTTTTTGAAGTCTAAATTTAAAACTTTTTTATTTTTTCTTTTAATTTCTTTTTTGCAATGTCTATACTATACTTAACTGCACGTATAGAGCAGTTTTCCATTTTTGCAATTTCTTTTAGTGAAAATCCATAATCATAATATAAAAGTAATCTTTTTCTTTGAATATTAGGTAATTCCCCTATTGCTTTCCAAAATTCAGTTTTCATTTCTTTTTCTAGTATAATTTCTTCTGTACCTTTTGATTTTTCAAAGATTCTTCTGCTAAGAGTTTCATCAGTAAGCTCCGAATGTTCTAGATTTCTTTCATCTGAACGGGTAAGATTTCTATCTCTTTTATTTAATTCAAATAAAGCAGAGTAAATATCAAAGTTAATCTCTATCCTATGAAGTACATAATTTCCGTCAATAAATGAAACATAATATTGTTCTTTATCCATACCTTCAGTCTTTTCAAGAATGTAAGCATTCATAAAGTTTGCCATTCGTATTCCTCCAATTTTTTCATTTTTGTTTAATTAGAAAAAATCAGAAGATCACGGATATCTAGCAATATAAGTTTCCCAACGCTTCATACTTCCCCCTTATCTTTTGATAAATAAAAAGCCGAGAATAACAAAA
>NZ_VUNQ01000092.1 GCF_009695605.1 Tissierella pigra | reverse complement strand
ATACATCTATGAATATATTCAAGTTTTTCATCTATTGTGAAGCTACTTTTTCTTCCCATAAAAAATACTCCTCCTTACAGTAAACAGTTTTATTATTTTAACTGTCTACTACAAGGGGAGCATATCAAAACCACCAATTGGTGGTTTTTTTCTTATTTATTCTTCTGACAACAATCTCTTTTCTCCAGTAATAGCTTGAATAGGAGCTATATCTTGAGAAAATTCCAATGTACCTAAAAACTCTCCGTTTTCATCTCTTACAGCATAGTAACTAATCATTACAAACTTATCTCCCATTTTAATCCAAAAACTTTCGCTATCCTTCTCCCCAGATTTAAAAGAGTTTACTATTTTCTCCACAACATTTACTGATGCTGGTGGATGACAGTTTTCTACAGTTCTGCCTATTACTGCCTTAGTTCTAGCGAATATTCTTTCTTTTCCTTGAGAGAAATATTTAACTATATTATCTTTATCTACAAAGGTCATATCTCCTGGTATAGTATTAAATATGTGGTTAATTTCCTTAGTTGACAGAATTCCTGTTTCAAATTTTATATAACCCTTATCTACATTTGTTCCTTCAGTTTCTTCCTTTACCTTTTCTTCCACATCTAGTCTTGCTCTGTGCCATTTCTCTTCTGGAGCAATTATTGCATAGCCTATTTCATCTGATTCATTATATATATTGATCCATTCATCCTCCGTTAAGGTATCTAAACACATTGAAAACAATATACTTTCTTCTTTAAATATCATTTCCTTTATTTCATTTAAAGCAGTTTCTGCTTTCTTTAATACTTCTTCCTTATTTCCTTTATATGAAGTTAAAGATAGCTTAACAGCTTTAATCATTGCCCTTATTTCGTCATCTACACCCCACATAACTTTTGGAGGAGATGTTATTCCATACTTCTCTAGATATGGGAATATTAAGTTCTCCTTTCTACTGTAATGTTTGTCAATATCCCATAATAAATTTACATCTGCTATTAAAGCCAGTATATTTTCTTTTGAGTCGTCATCTTCAAATCTACCTAAATTAGGTTTCATTGTACCTTCTATATAATCTTCTATTGCTTTGTTTTCTTGTCTCATGGTATAGACTGGATGACCTGGTACTTCTTCGGGATGGTGAATTTCCTCTATGGAACCTTTAAATACTTCTGCGTGAACATTACAAAGGTTTTGAATTTCCTCTATAGGTAGTCCTTCTTTTACAAGTTGTACTTCCATTTCAGATATTTCCTTTGCTGTTACACCTTGAATCACTTGGGCAAACTTCGCTTTTACTTCTTCTACAGTCTTCCCCTCATGTAACTCCCTTATGACTTCCTTTAGTTTTTCTTGCCTATATTCTCTATTATTGATTAATTCACTCATATTCTCACTCCTTAAAGCTATTTGTAAAATATTATACCCTTAAACATCAATATATTTCACAAATACAAAAAATACCCCTTATTAAAGGGGTATTTCCTTATTTAGTTACTTCTAGTATTGATATTGCTTCATTTACAAGGGATACAACTTCATCTTGAACTGCTTTATTTATTATAAGATCATTTTCTTCAATAACATTAATATATTTATTTACTATATGTGCAGTTACCGAATCCTTTATATTTGCAGTTTTCTTATAGCTTTCTAATATATCATTATGAATTTTATTTGTAGTATTATCAGATATAGGTGTATTATCCACTCCATCTAAATAAAGAGCTAGCTTCCCTCTGTAAAGCCTTAATACTTCTTCGTATCTTTTGACTCCTGAATACTGCTGTATATAGTTTTCAGTTTTTACTATTCTTGATGCTAAGTCATCATAAGATATTTGAAGTCCGGCATCTATTACTACTGGAGTATTTGAATCCATTGCTTTTATTTCTATATATTCCTTTACTTCATTTGAAACATAATTGTTGTATTTTTTTAATTTTTCATAATCTGTCACTGGATAGAAGTTTCCCTCTAAATTTATAAGTTTATATTTATTCTCCAATAATTGAGTTATTTGTTTTTTTAATTCGTCATTCTTTATATCTTTAACCTTGTCCTCTGGAAAGAAAAGTTCAGTTCCCGCAATACTCATTAGTTCTCCATTAGAGTCTATCTCAAATATATTATCCATTATAGCATTTAGAGATTCTTCTAGAGCTGTTTCTAAATCTAATACCATTCTATCTCCCTCTATTTGGGAAAGGCCTTCTATATTATCATCAACAAACTTTACTATTTTGCTTAAGTCATTTGTTTTCAAAGCACTGTCGAATTCCTTCATTATGGTTGCCTTATCCTTTTCAGTATCAGAGGAATTATTTACAGCTTCTGTTGGGTTTTTAGATGGATCAGCTTTTTCCGGATTCTTTTTTTTGCAACCTGCAAGGCTTAAAACTAGAATCATAGACATGAATACAATAAATATACTCTTTCTATTTTTCACATTATCACCACTTTCATTTATAATTGAATTTATATCTATTATACCCAAGCTATAATTATAAGTCTTTACAATTCCATTACAAATTGAGAAAAATAGAAGTAAAACTTTCCATTCCTATAAAGTAATACTTTTTTATGGGATTTTATTATATAATTATATATATATAGTCTAAAGGGGTGAGGATATGGATATCAAAGTTTTAAGAGAAGAGAAATCTGTTTCTCAGGTAAATAATTTTTTTCTTGGTGTTGTTTTATGGTCTGTATTTATTCAGTTCATGCCTATTAACCCAAATTATTATCAGTATATAGCATTTCTAATACCTATAAGTATTTACTTGTTTTTAAACAAATCCAATATAGAGAGAATATTAAAGCCTAATATGTTAAATCTAAAAAGCGTATTTATTATAGTTTGTATATGGGTTTCAGTTTTACCTATTATACTTTTGATGGCGGAATTATATATTTACTTCTTTGGAGATACTTTAGCCAATATTGTTTCTCAAAACTCTCACGAGTCTTTAACCATTAACTTTTTTCTTATAGCCATAACTCCAGCTATTTTAGAAGAACTTTTAATGAGAGGAATTATTTTAGATGGATATAGAAATAAATCTAGATTAGTTGCAGCTGTAATGAATGGATTTATGTTTGGAATGTTGCATCTGAACTCTTTTCAATTTTTCCATACATTTATAGCAGGAATAATTGCTTCTTATCTTGTATATGCTACAAATTCTATATTTGCAGGTATGCTTATTCATACAATCAATAATGGACTTCCTTTAATTATTGATTATTTATATCCTATAGTACCTGAAGAAACATCTATTGCAGAACCAAATTTTATAGGATTAGTTATATTTGCTTTAATAGGTCTTGTATTTTTAATCAAACTATTTAGATTACTATTTAAGGTGAATAATATATCTACAAAGGAAAATAGGGTTTTTTCTAAAGAAAAAATATTTGGTTTTCCACTTTTAATATCTACAATTATATTTATAGGATTTAGTATATTAATCATACTTAATATATGATAAAAAAGCCTCCAAAGGAGGCTTTTTTTTTACATTCCTGGTACACAGATTATTTTTCCTACTACAAAATCACCAGGTGACATTGTAGGATTTGCTATTAATAATTCTGCAACTGTTGTGTTAAATTTTTGTGCCAACGCTGCTATTATAGAACCAGTTGTCGGTACATCACATTGGTCTATTTTATATTGCTTATATTTTGGTGGACAAGGACATCCCATTTCTTGATGTGGCATTATACATAATTCTTGCCCCACTCTCAAGTTGTTTAAATCTACATTTGGATTTGCATCTGCTAAAGTTGTTAATGATATATTATATCTTAACATTATATCTACTGCTGTTTCTCCAGCTGTAACAGTGTGAATTACTCCTCCTGGGCAAGGTATTTCTGTCTTAGGAACACAAATCAATTGACCTACTTGTAAGTTATTAGGATCAACTCCAGGATTTGCTGCCATCAACGCTTGTAAAGATACATTGAACATCATTGCTATACTATATAGAGTGTCCCCTGGTCTTACTGTATAATATACTCCATTACATGGTGGTACAGGGCTACCCATTGGAATACAAATCACTTGACCTATTTGTAAATTATTAGGGTTAATTCCTGGATTTATTGCCATTATGGCTTCTACTGTTGTATTATATGTTATTGCTAAATTATATAGCGTATCTCCTGATTTTATTGTATAAGCGAAACTTCCTATCGGACATTGTTTCGGTGGAGTTGTTCCTTGTGGTATACAAATCACTTGACCTATTTGTAGATTATTAGGATTAATTCCAGGATTTATTGCCATTATAGCTTCTACTGTTGTGTTATATGTTATTGCCAACTTATATAGCGTATCTCCTGATTTTATTGTATAAGGAAAACTACCTGTCGGACATTGTCTTG
>NZ_VUNQ01000091.1 GCF_009695605.1 Tissierella pigra | reverse complement strand
AAAAAGGGAAATACCAGATATAATCTGTATATTTATTGTATTAATAGGACTTCTAAGGTTTAGCTTTATAAATCTGTTTGGGATAATTATTGCTATCCCATTTTTATTAGGAGCAGTATTAAAAGAAAACAGTATTGGTGGGGGTGATATTAAATTAACTGCCTCGGTAGGCATTGTCCTTGGATTTTGGAAAGGAATCTATGGGTTAATAATAGGACTTAGTTTATTAGTATTATTCTATTTTTCATTGGTACTAATATCTAAGATAAAGAAAAAGCAAGTGGCTAGGAATCTTCCTATGCCACTTGCTCCCTTTTTAGGGCTAGGTTTTATGATTATATACTTTATAAATTAGGAGGAAAATCATATGGGTTTTTTTAAAAATAGAACTGTAATTGGAGTGATATGTATTTTATTATCACTTCTTATATGCTTTGGACTTACACCATTATTCAATAAGGGAATGAGCAAAAAAACAGAGATTGTAAGGGTAGTAAAGGAAATTAAAGCAGGGGATGAAATTACAAAGGACATGGTTCAAGTTATAGAAGTAGGTAGATTTAATTTGCCTGAAAATATTATTCGTACAAAGGATAATGTTATTGGAAAGTATGCCACATCGGATTTAGGAATAGGGGATTACATTCTAAATACAAAGCTATCAGATATGCCAGCAGCTGAAAATGCTTATTTGTACAATCTTAATGGAAGTAAACAGGCAATATCCATTACCATAAAAAGCTTTGCTAATGGCCTGTCAGGTAAGCTTCAAAGCGGAGATATAGTGTCTGTCATTGCTCCTGATTATAAAAAGCAGGGTGAAACAGTTATTCCATCAGAACTTAAATATGTAGAAGTAATATCTGTAACAGCTTCATCAGGATATGATGCTAACACTGGTGAACAAGGAATTGGAGATGAAAGGGAACTTCCATCAACTGTAACCCTTCTTGTAACTCCAGAACAAGGAAATATCCTTGCTGAACTAGAGTCAGACTCTAGGCCGCATTTATCACTGGTCTATAGGGGAACACCACAAAATACAAGGCAGTTTATTGATATGCAGGAAGAGATAATCAAAGAACTTTATCCAGAAGAACAAGAAGAACAGGAAAAAATAGATGAGGAAGTACCAGAAGAAAATAAAGCTGAGGAAAGTAAGATTGAGGAAACAACAGAGGGTGGGGTGGAGTAAATTGCTGAACTTTAAAAAGAAAGGTATATTCACACGAAAGACAGAAGAAAAGGTACAGGAGGGAATTCTTCATGGAGGCGTTTTAGCTGTTTGGGGAAGTCCCGGAAGCGGAAAAACAATCGTAGCCACAAAGATTGCCAAGTATCTAGCAGATAAGAAAAAGAATGTAGTATTAGTTTTATGTGATATGACAGCACCTATGCTTCCTTGTATTTGTCCTCCGTCAGATCTTGAATATGAAAAATCCTTGGGAAGTATTTTAGCTGCAGCTCATGTAAGTGAGCCCCTTGTTAAGCACAATATGATTACTCATAAGAGATTATCATATCTAACAATCCTTGGAATGCTTAAAGGAGAAAATGAATATACCTATCCCCCGTATACAGAAGTACAGGTAAGGGAATTAATTGAAAACCTTAGAAAAATAGCACCATTTGTTATTATCGATTGTGGCAGTTATATTGCAAATGATATTTTATCTGCAGTTGCCTTAATGGAATCAGATTCAGTATTAAGACTGGCCAATTGTGATTTAAAAAGCATCAGTTATTTATCCAGTCAATTGCCACTTCTTCGCGACAGCAAATGGGATGCAGATAAACAGTATAGGATAGCTTCAAATCTAAAGCCACAACAGAGCATTGAACATATCAGTCATGCTCTTGGTAGTGTGGCTTTTAAACTACCCTATTCACAGGAACTTGAAGAACAATACCTTGCAGGAAATCTATTTGCAGATTTATCCATGAAGGATAGCAGGGCATTTAGAAAAGAAATAGAAAAGATTGCAAGGGAGGTGTTTGGGTGTTAGGTAAAAAAAGAGATAAATCTGTTTTTGTAAAGGGAAAAAATCGACAAAGTGGAACATTTGTAAATGAAAATAAGGCAAAAGATGAACTAGTGATTGATATATCTACTACTGAAGATTTAGTAGTAGAAGTGTTGGAAACAGAAGGAGCGGAAGAGATAAATAAGGTATTGGAAGTGAATGAAGAAAAGGTAACTCAAAGAGAGTTGGGGTCTGATAACAGAACCCACTCTCTATTTTTTACCCCAGAATCAGATGGTAAAGACTTTTCTACAGTCTTAAAAGATGTTCAAGAGTATATCTCAAATAATTATTCTATCCTTATTACTGATGAAACAATAAAAGAATCTAAGGAACATTTAAAAAGATATATATCCAAATATGTACAGGACAGCCGAATCTCAGTAAAGGGAATGAGTGGGAATGAACTTATAGATGCCTTATACAGTGAAATGGCTGAGTTTGGATTTTTAACAAAGTATATACATGGAGAAGGAATTGAAGAGATTGATATCAATTCATGGAAGGATATTGAAGTTCAGTATTCTGACGGAAGATGTGAAAAGCTGGATGAACACTTTGATTCTCCAGAACACGCAATTAATGTAATAAGGAGAATGCTCCATATATCTGGAATGGTTCTTGATAATGCAAGTCCTGCTGTTCTTGGACATTTGTCTAAAAATATTCGTATAGCAGTATTAAAAACACCACTCGTAGATGAGGATGTTGGTATTGCAGCCTCTATTCGTATTGTGAATCCCCAGAACATGAAAAAAGAAGATTTTGTAAATGGAGGTACAGCAACAAATCCTATGCTGGATTTTTTATCAGAATGTATCCGTTATGGAATTTCTGTTTGTGTGGCAGGGGCAACCAGTTCAGGTAAAACAACAGTTGCAGGGTGGCTACTGACTACAATACCAGATAATAAGCGAATATTCACCATTGAAAATGGCTCAAGGGAACTATCCCTAGTCCGTGAAAAAGATGGTAGAGTAACTAATTCTGTTATCCATACAATAACTCGAGATAGCGAAAATGAAAGACAAAGAATAGATCAGATTACACTTCTTGATATGTCCCTTAGATTTAATCCAGATATTATAGTTGTGGGAGAAATGCGTGGAGCAGAGGCTAACGCAGCACAAGAAGCAGCAAGGACAGGGGTAGCTGTTCTTACAACCATACACTCAAACTCCTGTGAGGCAACCTATAGAAGGATGGTGTCCCTTTGTAAAAGAGCAGTGGATATGACTGATGAAACATTGATGGGATATGTGACTGAGGCCTATCCTATTATTGTGTTTTGCAAACAACTTGAAAATAAGGAAAGAAAAATGATGGAGATTATGGAATGTGAAATCCTTCCTGATGGGACCAGAAACTATAGGCCACTATTTCAATATATTATTACAGAAAATCGTATGGATGATGGGAGGTTTATTATTAAAGGTCATCATGAGCAGGTTAATAGCATTTCAGAAAGTCTCTGTAAAAGGTTTTTAGAAAATGGAATGCCAATTGATACAATAGAAAAACTTAAGAAGGAGGAGGTACAAAGTATATGAGTACCATCTTGTTAATGGCTTGTATCGGAATGATTACAGGTTTTTTTATTTTGTTTAATATCTCTCCAATGGAATTTACGGATAATATCTTTAAAAAGCTAATGAATAAACCTAAAAGTATTAAAGATGAGATTAATGAAGTTACTAAGAGAAAGAAAATGTCTTTTTTAAGGCGAGAAATAATGGAAGTTCAGGAGGTATTGAGAGTAACAGGGAGAGAGAAAAGATTTCCTATGCTTTGTGCATTATCCCTTTTGCTTTTTGCCATAGGAGGATCAATTGCCATTATCCTCGGAAATCTTTTTTTAGTTCCAGTAATGGCAATAGGCTTTATGTTTATCCCTTTTTGGTATGTTCGTATTACCCAAACCCATTTTAAAAAGGCTATTTCAGCTGAACTTGAAACAGCACTTAGTATTATTACAACAGCATATTTAAGAAATGAAGATATTCTAACTGCTGTGGAAGAAAATATGAATTATTTAAATCCTCCGGCATTATCAGTTTTTAGGGAATTTGTTTCAAGGATAAAGCTAATAGATCCTGATGTTATTGCTTCTTTAAGGGAAATGAAAGGAAGGATTGATAATGCAGTGTTTCATGAATGGTGTGATGCATTAATTGCTTGTCAGTTTGATAGAAGTTTAAAGACAACATTAACCCCAATTGTAAGCAAATTGTCTGATATGAGAGTAGTAAATGGAGAACTTGAAAATATGGTGTTTGAACCAAGAAGAGAATTTATTACGATGCAGATATTAGTTCTTGGGAATATTCCTCTTTTATATTTCCTAAATAAAGATTGGTATCATACATTGATGCA
>NZ_VUNQ01000090.1 GCF_009695605.1 Tissierella pigra | reverse complement strand
ATTGTTTATTATTATTTCTGTCATTATAATCACCTCAAAATGATTATAACAAAAAGAATACCTATAGAGTTTATAACTTGGGAAAGTTACGTGCACAATATTGGGTATTCTTATCTTAACATTTATAAGTTTACATATAAGACTAAGTTTAATATAGATATAGCTATGAAACAGATTAAGGCAGAGAGGAAGAGAGAGTAGGGAAATGGATAAAGAACAATTATCACAACTTAAATATTTAAAAAGTGAAATAGAGATACTAAAAAAACAAATAGAAGATATGACTTACACTACAACAACAGATTCGGTAAAAGAATTTACTTCTTATTTCCTTTATATAGAGAGTAACTTCTTAATTACAGGAGTAGATTATCAAGGACATGACAATAAGTTAAATAGGCTATAAGGAAAGCTAAATAGAAGGATAGATGAGTTAATAGACTTAAACAATATAGGATATAGGAATGTATGCAGGAGAGAAGTTATAATAGGGATAAAGGGAAAATGAAGCAGATAAAATAATTTGCGATAAATATATTATTATAGTAATATTAAAATTAATCAAAACAAACAAAGGCTGTCATTATGAAATCCAAGAATAAGTATTCTTGATATAGAACAATTTTGTAGGTATTAATAAATTGTGGGAGATGATTAATATTATAAAATTAACCAATGTTAATGGAAGAAAAGTAGAATATTTATTTAAAGGAAAAGGAGAAAATATAGTAGTAATTATGCCTGGTATGGGAGGATGTATTTATGATTGGTTGGAAATTGTAGATGAAATAGAAAAATATTCACAAGTTATTATAATTCATAGACCAGGAGTTGGGAATAGCGAACTTCATACCAATGGGAGCAATACTGGTATAGCTTCTGAAGATTTGTTTTCATTATTAAATTTATTGAACATAAAGGAAAGAATTATTTTAGTAGGCCATTCGTATGGAGGATTATGTGTTCAACATTTTGCAAGGATATATCCAGAGAAGGTAAAGAGTGTACTTCTCGTTGAATCAGCTTCAATTTATAGACAAGATAAATTTGAAAAATTAAATACGCCTATATCTGATGTATTTAGTTCAGATGAAGTATATATGAAGTTATGGGAAAAATATTCTAAATATACTAAAGATAAATTAGTAGAAGAGTTAAAACCTAGCTTATCTCAAAAGGAGCTTAATTTACCTAGTGAAATACAAAAAGAACTTTTAAATATTTATGTAAATCCCAATATATACATAAATCAACTTTCTGAAATAGTTGATTTGAGGAATAATGTAATAAACATGAAGGAAATGCAATCTTTTCCTAATTGTCCATTAATAATATTAATTGAAGATCCTCACTATTCTATTAATGAAATGGTCGAAGAGGGAGTACCTAGAATAGAAGCAGAAAAGATTGAGGCTTTAGCACAAACTTTATCTCATAAATTAAAATATTTGTCTGATTATAGTAAAATCGTAATAGTTAATAATAGCAATCATTGTATACATGAAACCAGACCAGATATTGTTATTGACGCAATAAAAGATTTATTGAATATTTAAAAAGGTTAATAATAACTCCTGTGAGGTGCTGAAAAATATTTTTAAAGATATTTTAATATAGCTAATGTCACAATATATTAAATAATTATTGAAGCTTTATATAACAAAACGTAAAGCAGCCAAGAAAAGGAGGTATCATCTTTTAAACTTGACTGCTTCTTTTAACCATATAGAAAGGGAAAAGATAAATATATGGAGGAAATAATAAAATCTAAAGCTTATGGCTTAATAATACTATATGCTTTACAAAGGAAATATGGCACTAATATATATTATAGAGATATTAGGCTTTTTTATACACAATAAAACAAAAAAATTGAGGATAAAAAGTTATATTAACGTTAGTCATATAAATAGAAATGTATAGAATGAAAGAGATCATAAAGGTGAATATTATGTTCCCAATCATGGAGTCGGTTAGAAGTGGTGGAGACTTAGAGAACATTGGTGGCAATAGCAAATATAGCAAGGACATTGTATGCCAGATGGCTGTGTCATGTTCAGGCTGACGGCAAAGAAATTTAACAATGAGAATTTTTATAAGGGAAAGTTTTTTGATTAGTGGTGTTATTATGACTTTTAATTCTGCAATAAAATATTTACTTAATGAGAAACTTTATAAAAAAGAAATCTACTTTGGAGGATATAGATTAGTTGAAATAATACCATGATAAAAAATATAAACTTCTTATAAATGTCCATTATTTAAATTAATTTTACATTAAAATTAATTTGTTTTTAACCTTATTTGATATATAATATTTGTATATGATATTATTAACTAATATTTTAAAGTGGAAATGAAAGATAGGTAGAAAAAGATTTTTAGGAATAGTTCATGATAAAATGTCTAATTTTTTTAGAATATATATTGTCTACCTATAATAGTATAAATATTATAGTAGATCGACAAATCATTATAAATAGACGTGTATGATAGATTTAACTATAATAAATAAGTAGGAAAATAAAATGATATTACAAATAAATTGGTAGGTCGACAAAAACTACTTATACAACCCAGTAAAACCAAGCAACCAAAAGATTCGCTTAATAGAACTATACTAGAATGTAAATGTAGATAGATAAACTTATTAACAATTTAAACGAGATTATTTAATAGAAATTAAAACGTAAAAATAAGATGATAGAGTATATTTACATTAGTCAAGTATGAGTTTTATGAAAAATATTTAAGGAATTAGTTCAGAAAGTTTATGGAGAAAAAGAATTAGAAAAATTATTGAAGTAGACTAGGGAGAAATTTTTAGTCTTTTTTTCTTTTTTTGAAGGAGTTTTAAAACTTATGTAGAAATATATAAGTAAATCTTATATAAGGGGCGATAAATTATGCTAGAGGGTTTATTATTTATATCTAAGGATTTATTATATTCTTTGGATACTATGAAATTTACAGAAGATGAAAGAAACTATGTAACTAGTGTATTGAAAAAGGTTATAGATGTATCATTGGTAGAATTAGAACAAGAAAGAATGGCAGGATAGAGTTCTGATAGTTGGAATGTTAATAGATATATATCTTAATTCTTCAAAACCAGTGCAAGGGAATAGGATTCTCTTGTGTAAGTTCGATTCTCATATACTCCCATCATAGTAAATTAGCTACTTAGGTGGCTTTTTTATTTTTTGAAGAGTTTTTAAATTGATGTTGAATATCTATAGTGAAAGGATGTAGAGTAGAAGAATAAAGATAATAAACGCGCTATAATTACAAGTCTTAAAAGAAAAAAATAAATATGTTAAAAGAAGAAAATTATGAATAGTGGACAGAGATTTACATCATTAGCTGAAGAATTAATACAAAAGGACTCCAAATACAAAAAAAGAATTTTTTAATTTTGTATTATACTTAAATAATAGAATTGGAATTGATAAAGCTTTTGGTTTAACAATTTCTGGCATTGATGATTATTTTATATATTTTTCAGATTCTAAAATTGGAGCTTTACCTATATTGATTACACATATTTCTGTGCTAAAAGCATTATTTGATATATAAGAAATAGGTAAAATATAAATGATAATTGTCATAAATAATCTTAAAGACATATCTGAAACACATACAGCTTAAATTTGACTTATAATATGAACTGAATTCTATATTAAATAGAATTCAGTTCATATTATAACCCTTCGATAGTTTAATTTATAAATTAATTTTAAAATCATATTGTACTCTAGTACTACATATAGTAAATATACACAAAATAAATTTAAGGGGGTAATATGTAAGTGAAAATGAGAAAGAAGAATTTATTAGGCTGTATTCTTTTAATGATGGTCTTATTATTGACCAATATCTCTCCAGCTTTTGCTCAGGCTAAGGATGATTATACCATTGATATGAAACAAGTTGAAGCAGATTGGGAAAAGGCTGCTAAGGTACCTGTAGTGAGTGATAAAACAGTGGAGGGATCTAAGGGAATAACTCCCATGGCTACTGGAACATATCCAACAAGAAAGGGAGTTATTTTAGTCACTCCTGACAAATTAAAAGGCATAATACCTACAGGGCATGCAGCAATTATCTACAATAACACTACAGTTGTTGAATCCCTATCTGGTGGAGTAACTACGGGAGCTAATAATTGGAACAAGGTCAGATCAAAAACCTATGGAGTAACTGTAAGTGGAACAACCACAACTCAAGATAGCAATGCTGCTAATTGGTGTTATAATCAAAGAGGTAAAAGCTATAACTGGAACTATCTGAATGTTTCAACTAGAAGCTCTTTTTATTTAATAGGAAAGTCCTACTTTTCCTATTAAATAAAAAAAAGGCAGCCCAGGAATCTTGAGCATGCCAATAAAGCCTAAGATTGTTAGACTATTTTCTGTACTCGTAATGAACACCACGAA
>NZ_VUNQ01000009.1 GCF_009695605.1 Tissierella pigra | reverse complement strand
TGCTGCTTAAGATGGTATTACTAATAATTATTTAATCAAGGATCGCTATCGCTTTCCTCCTTGACAAAATAATTACTAGCAATTTAAGAAAACCACAGCATTATTCAGAGAAAATTTTTCAGAGGTCTGTGTCACATATGTTTGACTTCTCTAGAATTTAAGACTTTTTAATAAAATAATGAATTTGCAAATAATTCATATATATGTTATAGTGGTAAAGTTAGATTAATTGTTGAAATATAGTTAAAAATTTTAAATTGATTTTTTATATAATCTTATCCTTATTTTAAAGTTATAATAGTAATGCCTCAGGTATTATTTACTTTAAGCCTATATTCCCCAGAAGGGGATCAGATTTATACAATCCCGAATTTTCAATATGAATTATTTAAATATATATAATTAATTACTAACTAGCATACCATTGGTATGTTAGTTTTTTTGAATAGAAATTTAAAAAGGAGGTGCTTAAATGACAATGAATGTTATGTTTGCACTTGTAGGATTGTTTTTAATAACTGCTTTTACAAATATTTTGGCAACATTAAAAACAATATTAATGTCTAAAAAAATCATGAATCCAGTTTACTTATTGGTTTTTACAGATGCTATGATTTTCGCAACTACTGTCAGTAAGGTTACTAGCTCGGATGGGATTCAATTTACTATAGCATACGCTTTAGGAAGAACTATGGGAGTTTTTATAGGTGGGAAAATTGAAGATAAATTAGCCCTTGGTATTTTAGAAGTAGATTTATTTTTGAATGATAAAAATAAGGTTACAGAAATATCAAGAAGACTTAGGGAAACTGGATATACAGTTAATACTTTTCTTACTAGAGGAAATAATGATGAAAAAAGATATCAAGTTGAGGTAGTTATAAAAAGAAAAGAATTTAAAATATTTGAGGAAATTATAAGGGAATTCAATGTAATCAATCCAACTCTAAAGATAAAAACCTTAAATAAGGTAGATGGTAAAATTACAACAACCAAACTGAAAGAAGTTTAGAATCGTATAGAGATTCTTATAACTACGGAAGAGTTTTTATTTCTTCAATGAAAGGAATTATCATAAATAATATATTAGAACTTGGCAATAATAACCATAATTGTATTGTAGGGGATGATATAAATGATTTCGCCAGATATAAATTTAAATAGAGAGAAAATAATAAACGCTTTTCATAGTACTGGAGATTTAGTAACTTATGAGTTTAAGACCAACTCTAATATAAAGATAATGGCAGCTTATATTGAAGGATTTATAGATAGAGATATTTTTGATAATGATATATTAAAGCCTTTAATACTTAGCCTAGAAGATCCTAAAGATATAAAAAGAACTATTTTTATTTCTAAAATTGAAGAATCAGATTCAATGGAAGATATAATATATCAACTTCCAAATGGAAAAGTAGCTTTATTTATAGAAGATATGACTATCTGCTATATGGTGGAAATTAGCAAATGGGAAAAGAGAAGTATAGAAGAACCAGGTTCAGAATCAGTTGTTAGAGGACCAAAGGAAGGGTTTATAGAAGATATTTCAGTGAATAAGGTTCTTATAAGGAGAGTTTTAAGAAATAATAACCTAGTATTTGAAGACTATGTTTTTGGGAAACAGACTAAAACTGCTGTTAGTCTAGTTTATATTAAAGGAATAGTTAATGAAAATGTCTTAGAAGAAGTTAAAAAAAGATTAAATACGATAGATATAGATGCAATATTGGAAAGTGAATATATAGAAGAACTTATAGAAGACAGTCCAAGATCAATATTTGCAACAATTGGAAACGTGGAAAAACCTGATATAGTAGCAGCTAAAATTTTAGAAGGCAGAGTAGCTATACTTACGGATGGTACACCTCATGTTCTTACTATACCTAAGCTGTATGTAGAAGGATTAATGACAAGTGAGGACTATTATTTAAGACCTTATTATGCTTCTTTTCTAAGGATTTTAAGATATACTGCAATGATTGTAACTGTATATTTACCAGGAGTATTTGTAGCATTGCAACTTTACCATCAGGAAATGATTCCCACCCCATTGCTAATAAGTGCAGCGGGAGCAAGGGAAGGAGTACCTCTTCCTATAGTAATAGAAGTATTTTTACTAACTTTGGCACTAGAATTAACAAAGGAATCAGGACTTAGACTTCCTAAAAACATTGGTAATACCGTAAGTATAGTTGGAGCATTGATATTAGGTCAGGCAGCAGTTCAGGCAGGAATAGTAAGTGGACTTACAGTAATTGTAGTATCAGCAGCAGCTATATCAGAATTCATTATTCCAGAATTAGTACAGGGAATTGTTATAATTAGATTTATTATTATCCTTTTAGGGGGAATGTCAGGACTTTACGGAGTTACTTGTGGATTTATGATAATAACCACTCATATGGTGTCCTTAGATTCCTTTGGTATACCTTACTGTTGGCCTATAGCTCCTAGAAATATGGAAGGACTAAAAAAGGATACATTTATAAGAACTCCTATACGAAAATTTATATTTAGACCAGAGGCAATAGCAAAGAAAAATGTTAGAAGGCAAAATAGAAATAGGGAGAGGTAAGTATATGAAAAAGATTATTTTTCTAAATATATTGCTTATATTAATATTATTTCTTACGGGATGTTGGGATTCTAAAGAGTTAAATAAACTTGGTATCTCTTTAATCATGGGCTATGACGTGGAAAATGGTAAGGTATTATTAACAGTAGGATTTATCAACCCCGCATCTACTCAAGAAGGTGATATGGAAGGAAACCTTTCGGTTAAATATGCACAGGGTACTGGGAATACTATACTGGAAGCCTTTAGGGATATTACATTGAAATTCGATCGCCGTGTATTTGCATCTCACAATAAGGTCATTATATTTGGAGAGGATTTTGCAAAGCAGGGATTAGTGGGTCATATAGATGAATTAATGAGAGATAGGGAGCAAAGAGAAACATCATATATTTTAATTGCAAAGGGAGCTAAGGCCTATGATATAATGGGTGTTAATCCGGGGCTAGAACAAATACCTGCAAATTATGTATTAGAGCTTATTAAAAATACAAATAGCAATCCAAAAGCGATGAGTGTTAATTTTATAGAGTACATAAAACATTATTATCATAATGGACACCATCCAATGACTGGAATAGTAGAGAAAAGGGAAAAGGAAATAATTAATAAATCTCCAGATATAGGTCCAACATCGGAATATGAGTTATCAATCATAGGTTCAGCTGTATTTGATAGAGATAAATTAGTAGGATATTTAAATGGAAATGATACTAAAGCATTAAACTTTTTTCTAGATAAGATAAAAGGAGGAGTTATAACATTTCATACTCCAGTATCTGAAAGTAGTTCTGATGAATTAAGTTCAGTATATATAATTAAAAATAAAACTAAAAATGATATAGAAATATTAGATGGTAGAATAATACTTAAAACTAAAGTTAAGTTAACATCATCTATGGGAGAAGTTATAGGGAATATAGATATATCTAAGGAAGAAAATATAAAAAAGATGGAAGAAGCTTGTTCTAAGGCAATAGAGGAAGCTCTCGAAGCAGCTGTTAAAAAGGTTCAAAAAGAGTATAAGTTAGATATTTTTGGTTTTGGTATAGTATTTCATAGGAAATATCCTAGTCAATGGAAAAATATAGAATCTAATTGGGATGAAATATTTTCAGAAGCAGAGTTTCAAATAGAAGTTGATACTAATATAATAAGGACAGGTTTAATAAACACACCAATTAATAGGATAAAGGTGGAATAATATGGAGAATACAAAGATTAATAAAGTATCTTATAATCAGGTACTTTTATTAATAGTATTATATAGAATAATGGTAGGATTAACTTATATGCCGGCAGTAAATACTACTCCAGCCAATCAAGATGTATGGATAGCCACTTTATTATCGATTTTTTACACCATATTATTTAATTTACCTATAATTTATTTAAGTAATAAGTTTAATAAATTGAATTTATTGGAAATTACAGAAAAAATTATGGGGAAATTTTTAGGAAAAATAATAGGAGTTATTTATTTTATTACATTTTTATTTTCTAATATTATATTTGTTGGCACATTAGTTGAAATATTGAATACAGCCTTATTTCCAGTAACTCCTACTTGGTTTACTACTTTAATTATAATGTTGACTTGTGCCTATATTTCCTCTAGAGGTTTAAGAAATATAGGTAGACTTGGTGAAATAATAGTTCCAATAGTTATATTTACTATATTTTTGATTATAATATTAGGATATAAAAATTATAATATTAAAGAGCTATTACCAGTATTTAGTGATTCCACATTTGGACAAATAAATTTAGGTGCCATAAATACTTCCATGAAGTTTTTTGATATATTGGTATTAGTTATGATAACTCCTAATTTAGAAAATAAAAAGGATTTAAATAGAATTTTTGTAAAATCCATAGTATATTCTATTTTAATAGTTGTAGGGTGTATAATACCTACTCAAATGACTGTAGGTATAGAACTTGCAAAGCACATGAATTTTCCTTTTTTAACATTTACTAGGATGATTCAAATAGGAGAAATCCAAGGATTTGATCTATTATATATGATCTGTTGGATAATGGGAAATACAACAAAGATTTCAGGTTATCTTTACTTTACTACCATAACCTTGGGAGAAATAGCAAATAAGAAGAATCAGATATTCATTATTCCAATATCAATTATAATGTTTGTTCTAGTAACTATCTTAAAGGATAGCCGTTCCATATTAGGGGTGCCGCAGCCTGCTAATACGGTTATTTCAGTAGTATCTATTACATCTATTATAGTTATTCCGTCGGTTATGTTAATCGTTTATTTCTTTAGAAAAAAAAGATTAAACTAGAAATATAGAAAAACAACTCCAAAAAGTATATAATTGGATATATAATTTAAATTGGAGGGAATGTTATGAAAAAAATAATAGTATTTGGAAGCAAACATTGACCAGGATGTGAACCAGCGAAAGAGTATCTTTCCAACAATAATGTTGAGTTTGTATATTTAGATATAAGTGAAAATATGCTAAATTTAAAGATGTTTCTAAAGTATAGAGATAATTATGAAGTATTTAAAGAGGTTAAAGAGTCTGGAAGAGTAGGATTACCTTGTATAGTAGTAAATAATGGAGAGGAAATTATATTTGATTACAATGAGTTTAAAATATAGTACAGCTGATGATAGCCATCAGCTTTTTTATACTTTATTATTTTGGTTTAAATGATATAATAATGTTACAAAACTAAAGATAAGGATTGAAGGAGGTAAATATGAGAGAAACAGTGTACATAACAGGACATAAAAACCCTGATTCAGATTCTATATGTGCAGCTTTAGCCTATGCAGAGTATAAAAATGCCAATGGCGGTATCAATGCTATTCCTGTAAGACTAGGAGAAATCAATAGAGAAACTAAGTTTATATTGGAATACTTTGGAGTTTCAGCACCTACTCTCTTAGAAACAGTAAGGCTTAGTGTAGAAGATTTAAATTTTGATAAAATAGCTCCTATTAGTCCAGATATATCACTTCGTATGGCTTTAGAGCTAATGAAAAAAAACAATTTAAACAGTTTGCCAGTTATAGATGAAAATGAGCAATTAGCAGGAATAGTAACTATATCAGATATAATAGGGGCATATATAGATGTTTGGGATAATGGAATATTAGGAAAGTCAGGAACTAGTATAGATAATATTGTAGATACTCTGTCTGCTAATACTATTATAAGTCCACATAATATGAAACCAATTACAGGAAAGCTTTTAGTTTTAGCTATGGAACCTAAATCTGTAGAAAAGTACATAGAACAAAATGATGTAGTCATATGCGGAGATAGAAGAGATACTCAAGAACTGGCTATAAATAGAGATATTAGTTTAATGATTGTAACTGGCAATGTAGATGTGGAAGAAGAAATCATAGATTTAGCTAGGGAAAAGGGAATAACTATAATATCAACACCTCATGATACTTTTACAACATCTAGGCTAATAACTCAATCAGTTCCAATTAGTCATGTAATGACTAGAGATAATTTAGTAGTATTTAACCTTGATGATTTAGTAGATAATGTAAAAGAGAAAATGTCACAGACTAGATTTAGGTCATATCCTGTTATAGATGATAATAATAACAATAAAGTAGTGGGATTAATATCTAGATATCACTTAATATCCAGTATGAAGAAAAAGGTAATATTAGTAGACCATAATGAAAGAAGTCAATCGGTAGATGGTTTAGAGGAATGTGAGATATTGGAAATTATAGATCATCATAGAGTAGCAGATGTCTTTACGGGTAATCCAATATATTTTAGAAATGAACCTGTTGGAAGTACATGTACTATAATTGCATCAATATTATTTGAAAATGGCAGAAGACCTTCAAAGAAAATGGCAGGAATACTCTCTGCTGCTATAATCTCTGATACATTGTTATTTAAATCTCCTACCTCTACTAATGTAGATAAAATGATACTAGAAAGACTAGCAAGAATTGCAGACTTAGATGTAGAGAAATTTGCCATGGAAATGTTTAAAGCGGGAACTTCTTTAGTAGGAAAAACACCTCAAGAATTATTAAAACAAGATTTTAAAACCTTTACCATAGAAGAAGATAATATTGGTATAGCACAGGTATATACCATGGATCCAGAAAGCTTAAAGGATATGAAAACTGACCTAATATCATTAATGGAAGAAAGAGCAAAGGATAGGGGATATTCCATATTCATATTGATGTTAACAGATATATTTAAGGAAGCTTCAGAAATGGTAGTAGTAGGACAAAATAAAGAATTAGTGGCTAAAGCCTTTGGAGAAACCCTTGTAAACAACTCCTTTTATGCGCCAGGAGTTCTTTCAAGAAAAAAACAAGTAGTGCCACCTATTACAGCTACATTAACAGAGATTAAAGAATTGTAAGATAAAAAATAAGTTTTATTGAAAAAGCATTTAACCTTATTAAGATTAAATGCTTTTTATTTAGTTGTTTTATGGAATTATCAGCTAGATATATATGATTTGTTTTCTTGCTTCTACTTATTTCTATATATTTTTTAACAAAGGAATATCAAAAGTTAGTTTTTGAATAATGCCAGTTAAAATAATAATAATAGCAGGTAAAAGTAATGTTGATGGAATATTTATAATATTATTATTAGCCGTATGTACTAAATGGAATCCAATAACGGAACCTAAAGGAAATCCAATCCAACGTAAAATCCAAAATGCAACAATGTTCCAATTTCCTTTAGCAATATTTATCCCAATATCAGTAGCTGGACCAGTAAGATGGGTTGTACGATTTATTGCTGTTAGGCTTGTGGCTGCATTTTGACCACCCATAGCCATTGGAATAATAATTGTAGCAATAGTTATATTACTTAAATTAACAGGAAACGCTGCTATTGCAATAAGTATACCTGTAAAACATAGACCTCCCGTTAATCCCATTTTTCTAGTTATTATTGTGGAAATACAAGCACCAATTATAAATGCTAAAATAACTATTAATACACAAGTAAATGCTCCAAAATCTCTTTTAAATATGGAATAACCTAATATTATTCCTCTACCCGTTAAGAAAGCAGGGCTTTCGTCTAAAAAAAGTTTTATTCCAACTGTATCAATACATCCTGCCATTGTTATAAGGATGAAACCTATAATATTGATTTGCGTTGAAATTTTAATCTTTGACTTACAATCATCCATTATGATACGATCCTTTCATTTTAAGCTATATAATTTATATTTTACAACGTCTGTATTAAAGTGTCTATAATATCATAATAAAAATTTATTAATAGTAAAAAGTAAAAATATTTTTGAAAAGAAGGAGTTTGAGAGAAAATATAGAATAGTATATTGACATAGATTTGTTATGGTTTATGATGAAGAGGAAATAAGAGACAAAATGTTATAAAATAGAATTAAAGTAAGTTTATGTACTTTTAATTATATAAGATTAAAATTGATAAAGAAAATAATTGTAAAATCATAGATTGGGGATTTGTAGACATAGAAGACCATTAATGTGTAGGTCAAAATAATGTATTTATTATATATCATAAGGATGGTGGAAATGGAAAAGACTAAATTAATTATATTTGAGGGTATACCAGGTTCTGGCAAAACAACTACATCTCAATTACTATATACATATCTTAAAGAAATTGGTATAAATTCAGAAGTTTATATTGAAGGTAGTGAACATCCAATTGATTTACCTTTTTATGCTTATCTTACAAAGTCTGAATACAACAATTTACTAATGAGATTTCCTCAACAAGCAGAATGGATTGGATTAAACTCTATTATAGAAAATGATTATATTTTAACACCTTATAAAATACCTAAGCCGAAACCACAAAGTGATGAGTTAGCTGAGTATTTATCTTTTAAAGAATTTTGTTATTCGAATAAGCCAATTGTTTCATTTGATACATATAAAAGGGTTTTTTATAGACGTTTTGAACAGTATGTTAAAAGAATGCGCAATATAGATACATTAACAATTTTTGAGAGTGTCTTATTTCAGCATCAAATTCATGATATTAATAGATTGTATCCTCAAATTTCAGAAGATGAGATTATTGAATATATAATAAATCTTTCAGTTATAATTAGCCCATTAAATCCAGTTTTATTATATATGTCGCAGAATAGTGTTGAAGAATCATTGAAACATACGGCCATTATTCGCTCAAAACCAAAATGGTCCAATCCTGAAACAGTAGAATATTATATAAAACGAAAAAATTTAGAACTTAAAATAACTAAGTTGCTACCTTTTCGTTTTTATATTTTGAATAATACAGATAGAGATTGGAATAAGATGTTTGATAGTATTAAGAGTATTCTCGGTTGCGAATTCAAAGATATGATGAACTCCGTATAATACTGTGTTTACGCAGTGAGGGAAAAAATTATAAAATTATATATAATAGGAGATAAGTATAAAAGTCTTAGAAGTTATATACCAAAAAAGCAAAGGAAATACTATAATAGGAATAGAAAGGAGTGGAATAAATGGAAGTAACTTTAAATTTGACAGATCAAAGTACTAAATTTATCATAAACAATCTATACCCATTATATTTACACGATTTATCTGAGATATGGGGATGGAAACCAAACAAATATGGAGTTTTTGAAGATGACGAAACTTTGACTTTAAATGAGCAAAATAAGGTTTTTGATATATGGTGGTCCAAACAATCAATATTATTTCCATATTTAATAATGGTAGATAGTATTCCAACAGGCTTTGCTTTAGTAGCAACACCTCCTTATACACCACAAGGAAGTGATTTTTATTTAAATGAATTTTTTATTTTACGAAGTTATAGGGGGAAGGGTGTAGCAGAAAAAGCAGCAATTAAAGTGTTCAATAATCATCGTGGTACTTGGGAATTGCAGACAAACCCTAATGAAGGCAATAAAAGAGCGCAAACTTTTTGGAGAAAAACCATTGGAAATTATATAAATGGCAATTATCAAGAGGAAATTTCACAAACAGAAGATGATGGAAATAAACTAATTTTAAGTTTAACAATGATGTAAATATTAAAGGTTGAAAGTTTCATCATATTTATTATATATAATCTGGCATGTAATATCTTATTACCATAGGAATTTTTTCTATATAAATATTAAGGTAGTATTTGAAGTTTTATTTAAAGATATATCAGTGATAGCTTAACAAATGAAGATAAAGGAGTGTTCTTATGACTAAAATTAGTATTAAGTTACTTGAACAATTAGATGAGAATAAACTTTTTAAATTTGAGCTTGAAAATAGAGATTTTTTTGAAAGTAAATCTTTGGGGAGAGATGATAGTTACTATAATTTTGATAATTTTAAAGAAATAATAAAGGAGCTAGTTGAAGAGCAGCAAAAAGATATGGTATATATGTACCTAATTATGGATAGTGATAAAGAAATTGTTGGTAGAATAAACTTAGTATCAATAGAACGAGGGAATCTTAATAAAGCTGAATTAGGCTATAGAATAGCTGAGAAGCATCAAGGAAAAGGATATGCTACAAATGCAATAAAATTAATTTTAAATGAAGCTACGAATGCACATAAGCTTCATAAAATAGAAGCAGGTACATCTCCAGATAATATAGGTTCACAAATAGTTTTAATTAAAAATGGATTCCAATTTATAGAACGCTACAATCAGCATATTTATCAAAATGGAAGATGGGTTGACAGTATAAGCTTTGAGAAAATACTTGATTGAATTTGTGTACTCTATACAACCAATAAAGGTAGTAGCTGTTTGCTGGCAAGAGAATTTAGTTAAAAGATAGGGAATACACCTAAATATTATATGATATTTGGTGTATTTAAGGAGGGATAGCTATGGAAAATAGAATGGAAAAATATCTAATTGAAATTGCTAAACAAAAAATTGATAATACTGATCCTTCTCATGATATATATCATGCTATGAGAGTACTTAGTATGGTAAAACATATAAAAGAAAAAGAAGGTGGAGATTTAGATATTTTAATACCAGCAGCAATATTTCATGATGTAATATGCTATCCTAAAAATCATCCAAAATCTAAGTTTTCGACTAAAGACAGTGCTGAATTTGCAGTAGATATATTAGAAAAATTAGATTGTTACCCAAAAGATAAGATTCAAAAAGTTTACAAAACAATAGAGGAATGTTCCTTTTCTAAAGGAATTATACCAAAACTTTTAGAAGGAAAGATTTTACAAGATGCTGATATGTTAGAGTCTACAGGAATTATTTCTATAATGAGAACATTTAGTTCAATAGGTCAGATGAAAAAAAGTTTTTATCATCCAGAAGATCCATTTTGCAATAGTAGAGACCCAAATGGTAGAGAATATGCATTGGATTTGTTTTATTCAAGATTATTAATTATAAAAGATAGAATCCATACAGAAACAGCTAAAAAGATAGCAATTCGAAGAACAAAGGTCTTATATGAGTTCTTAGAAAATCTTAAAATAGAACTTTATGATGATATAGATTTACAATGTTAAATTCAGAATAGCATAAGGAAAGTGAAAGACTATAATAATCAAATGATTATTATAGTCTTTTATATTGTGTATTATTTAGCATAAGATTTTTAAAGAATATTTTTGAAAAAGAAGGAATCTAGAAAACAATGTAGAATAGTATTAAGATAAATAGTTACCATTATGAGATTACTTAATGATGTGCTATTACAATAGGCAGGGAAGTCTATGGATGTGTATTTAAAGCAATTATAAAACCAGATATTGTAACTTAAAATGGTGGAAGTTCAGAGATTTATCTAGGAGATGATATATTGAATAATATAGATAAAAGAAATAGACTTAAAGAAGAATGTTTTTCATATAGAGTATCAAAAGATAATAAGGTATTTATATTTTGGTATGAAAAACAAGTAATGATACTGAAGGGTAAAGAGAGTGAGAAGTTTTTAGCTAAAATAGGAAAAGCAGATACAATGGAAGCACAGCTAATCATGGCTAAGGTTACTGGCAATTTTAAGCATGGAAATGAAAAGGAAAATAAAAGGAGATAGAAATGAAGCTATTGGATGATTTATATAATCACTTAGAGGATATGGACGTAGAGTGGCATCTTTGCGGAGGATTTGCAATAGATGTTTTTTTAGGACAAATAACGAGAACACATAAAGATATAGATATAACTGTTAGTTTTGATGATATGGAAAAATGTATTCAACACCTAAAATCAAAGGGTTGGGAGATAGATGCACCAGTTGGTAATCAAAGATTAGTACCCGTAGAATTTGCTTTTAAGCATCCAGATTTATATTTTGATAATATTTGGTGTTATAAAAAAGATGCTGATTTTATAAAGACTGAGAAAATTGATGGTATATTTAAATATGTAAAGTTTATTGATAGAGAACAGACAGAACTAGATTTTATAGAAGTCTTATTTAATAAAGTAGAAAATGGTATTTTTTATTATCAAAAAAATCATAACATTATGGTTAATACAGATATTGCTTTTATAAAAAGAGGCAAAATCAGTATTCTTGCCCCAGAGGTTATACTACTTTACAAGTCAAGAAACCATGAAAATAATGATTATAAACATGATTTTGATTCAGTAATAAATAAGCTTGAAAAGGAAAGATATAATTGGTTTATAAATGCTATGAATACAGAATATCCAGAAGGGCATCCATGGATTAAATAAGTATTTTGTTTTAATAATATCCGTGTAAGAAGGAGGAGTTAATATTGGAAAAGGTGATTGTATTATATAAGTCAAATACAGGATTTACCCAAAAATATGCTGAATGGGTTGCGAATGAATTGAATTGTAGTGCTATCTCTATAACAGAAATAAACGTAAATGAATTACAAAGTTATGACACTATTGTTTTTGGAGGAGGATTATACGCTGGTAAGATTAACGGACTAAAGTCTATAAAAAATGATATTTTTAAAATGAACGATAAAAATATAATTATTTTTGTTACAGGTGCAACACCAAAAGAGGCTATAAAAATTGAAGAAATTAAGAATGCAAACTTTTCATTGAAAGAAAAAGAAAACTTTCATTTGTTTTATTTTCACAGTGGTATGAATTATGAAAAGATGGGACTTGGTAGTAAAGGAATGATGAGTATATTTAAAGCTATATTAAAGATTAAAAAAGATAAATCTCCAGAAGAACAAGGTATGTATGATACAATTACTAAATCAAATGATTACTCAAAAAAAGAATACATAAATCCATTGATTGAATATATAAAAACAATTTAAAAATATAATTTTATATTGAGGTATAGAAAAAAGCAACAAATGTAAGTGATATTTACTTCCAAGGATGTCATTAAAATAATAGGATTTAATTTAGGACTAATATTAAAATAACTAAGCAAAAATAATGATTAGGATAAAAGATATGGAATTATTATCTAAAATAGAATTGTTTGATGAATCTTATTTTAGCTGTAACTATATTCAAGGGAAGTGAAAAATATGAGAAAAGTTGATTTTTATTATTGGGGAGATCAATGTCCCCATAATTGTAAAATTAGAGAGCTACTGAGTGGATTTTCAAATGATAAGAGATGTAAAATTAATTTATTTGATATATCTAAGGATTATAATATAGCAGAAAAATTAAATATATTTTCTCCGAATATGATTATTATAGATAATGATTTAAGGTGGCATGGACCAATTTCTATAGATAATCTAGAGAATATCTTAAATGGTACTATACCAGAAGCAAAAACTTATAATGTTAAAATGAGTAATAATATTATTATGGGAGATATAAAAGATTTAACTGAAGAAACAATAATAGATACTTGTGCCTTATGTTCTTCTTCTAAAAAAGATATTTATTGTAAGGACAAAGGAAATTGGATAAAAGTTTTAAGACAAAGATATAATCTCCCACATATGGGAAAACTCCACTATTTAAATGAAATTTGTATCGGAGGTGCAGAGTTCATCCCCTCAGTAGTGGTTCCATATCCTATACCCAAGGCTGAAGATATGGCATTTCTTACTTGTTCTTTTACTACCAGTGAAAATGGCGATTATAAGACATACCCATTACAAAGGTTAGAGGAAGAATTACCTAAATTAGGGTTTAAATCCATAATAGCCATAGCTTCTGAGAATACTCCATTTCCCAATGGTCCCCTTGATTGGTTTTTAGATAAAGGATATATAGATTTAGGTTTTGTATTTGAGGAAAAAAGACATTTTGCTAAGATGCATTTAATAAAAAAGGATCTGATGGATGTATAGGTCAAATATAAAATAGTTAGGGGGAATATATTGACTATTTATTTCGTAAGGCATGGAAAAGAAGAGGAAGGATTTAGGGGAGGATGGAGTCAAATAGGTTTATCGAATGAAGGAAAAAGACAGGCTAAGTTGCTTGCTGAATATTTGTATAGAAACAAAGAAAGATTTAATATTACTAGAATAATTAGTAGTGATTTAAATAGAGCAAAAGAAACAGCATTTTATATTGCTAAAAAATTTGAAATGAAAGTCGAGTTAAATCAGGAGTGGAGAGAACACAACAATGGAATAATGGCTGGTATGTCAAATGAAGAAGCTGAAACATCATTTCCGGGTTTATATTTTAACACATTAGGAATGGATGAAAGATATTTAGAGGGAGAAAGTCCAAGAGAATTTTTAAATAGAATAGAAAAAACGTTTTATAATTTAGTAGATGAAGTTTCAGCTCAAAATGAAGATATATTAGTAGTTACACATGGTGGAGTGATAAATATTATATATCATTTAGTAAAAGAGATTGAATGGACTAATAAAAATAAGGTTTTTAAAGCTCAAAATACAAGTATACATAAGAGTGAAGTAGATAAAGGAAAGATAAAGATGACTTTAAGTAAATATATAGATCATTTGAATTAATTTATAAATATTAAGGAGGGAATAAATGGATTATATAAAACAAATTGTTGATTTCACTCCTGCTAACCAACAGGAAATTCAAGATAAAAAGGTAATTCTTGATTATATAGAACAATTTCCTAATAATATTTTGTTAAGGGAAAATGAATTTGCACATATTACAAGTTCTGGATTTATAATGAATAAATCACTGGATAAGGTACTAATGATTCATCACAATATACGGAATACTTGGGCTTGGACTGGTGGGCATGTTGATGGAGATTCAGACTTTTTGTATGTTGCAATTAAAGAGGCAAAGGAAGAAACAGGTATAAATACCTTTACAGCTCTTACAGAAAATATTGTGTCTATTGATATTCTACCTGTATTTGGACATATGAGAAGAAATAAGTATGTTAGTGCCCATCTACATCTTTCGGTAGCATATATTCTTATTGCAAGTGAGGAAGAAACACTTATAGTAAAAGAAGATGAAAACAGTGATGTCAGCTGGTTTGCATTGGATAGATTTACTGAGGATTATTTTGATTCTAAGGATGTATATTTATATAAGAAGTTAATTAATAGAGCTTTGTTCATTAGAGAGAATATTAATAAGTTCTTAGTTTAGGAGGAATAAATATTATGACAAAAAATATAGTAGATTATTACTCTAATTATGATGAAGAAAGCAGGTTAATAAAAGATAATGCTCATCAGGTGGAATTTGATATTACAAATTACGCATTAGAGAGTTATATAAAACCTAATTCTAGAATGCTAGATATCGGGGCAGGAACAGGACGTTATTCTTTTTATTATGCTTTGAAAGGAATTTCTGTATTTTCTATGGACTTAGTTGAGAAGCATATTGACATACTTAATAATAAGCTAGACGAATTTAAAGATTTAGAAATGAAGGTGGCTCAAGGAAATGCACTAGATTTATCAAGATTTGAAGAAGGAGAATTTGATTCCATATTATGTATGGGACCTTTATATCATTTAGCAAATCAAAATGATCAATATAAGTGTTTAGGTGAGTGTAAAAGAGTGTTGTGTCAAAATGGAATATTAGCAGCTGCATATATTAATAAAAATACACATAGAGAGCTTGGGAACAATCCTTACTTTATTGGGCTAGATTCTGAATATATTGAAGAAGCTCTTATTAAATCAGGTTTTAGGATAATCGACCATATGGCAACAGATGGAATAACTCCCAAAATTGGAAGTTTTATTAATATGTTAGATGAAAATGAATATAAATCATGGCTAGATTTTAACCGAAAAATATGCAGAAGTAAAGTATCAATTGAAAGTACACTTCATTCTTTGGTAATAGCACAAAAACTTTAGTAAATGTTATGTATCCTATGCTAGGACATCTAGGATTTTCATATATAGGGGTGATATATTTACTGATGTTATTTATTCAAAATATTATTTGGGGTTAAGAATCGTCCAATATATTATGACAATACTAAAGAGGATAAAATATTATTATTGTTTGAGCGTGTTGGACAAGTGTGCTGTACTTGTAGCATAATTTATATTTTAAGATATTGTATATTATGTCCTTTCATCGAGAGCAAAGCTTGGCTAAGAATATGCCTTATAGGAGGAGATAAATATGGATAATCAAGTATATGCTATTTGGATATTAGATGAAACTACTAATCAAAAACTAGATGATCTAAGAAAGACATTAGAATTATTTAACATTGAATATAATCCTATCTATGGACATATTACATTTGCAAGTTTTGTAAATATTGATATAAATGAAATTTTGGAGTACACCAAGGGATTTGTAAAGGGGAAAAAATCATTCTATATAAATTGCTCAGCATTGGGCTTTCTAACAACCAATTGTATAGCTTGCATACCTTCTACCTCAGGAAAATTATTACAATATTATGAGGAATACCATCAGGAATACGATTCTTATTGCAATGTATGGACAAGTATTGATTCAGGGCTATGGCTACCTCATATATCCCTTTATTATAGTGACATTGAAGACTTAGGTGGGATTATTGGTGAAATGTCAAAAAGATTTATTCAGTTTAAAGGTAAAGTTATTCGGATGGAATTATCTGTTGTAAATGAAAAGGGGTTTAATATAATATATTCTCATGATTTAAATTAGGAGTATTATATGTCTCTACAGGCTCTATATTTACTTGTATTTTAGCCCACGCTATATATAATACCATATCATATTTTACAATGATATATATTCCATATATTAATTAAATTAGAGATTTGCAAGAAACAATTAGAGGAGGGAATTCTATGATTGAAATACCAGAAGCTATTACCTTATCATGTCAAATAAATGAGACTTTAAGGGGTAAAAAGATTAATGATGTTATTACTAATCAATCACCACATAAGTTTGCTTGGTATTATGGTGAACCTAGTGAATATAACTCAAAGTTAAATGGTAAAATAATAGAGAAAGCTTATTCATATGGCGGTTTTGTGGAAATCAGTTTAGGTGATATTAGATTATTATTAGGGGATGGCGTAAATCTACGATACTTTAATAAAGGTCAAAAGTTACCACAAAAGCATCAATTATTAATACAATTTGATGATTATTCTTCACTTGTTGCATCTATTCAAATGTATGGGGGGATCTGGTGTTTTAAAGATGGGGAATTCGACAATATATATTATAAATTAGCTAAAGAAAAACCATCTCCTTTATCTGAAGACTTTGATTTTAAGCATTATAAAAAAATTATATCAGATGAAAAATTACAGAAGAAAAGTATAAAATTTCTTTTAGCCACAGAACAACGTATACCTGGTCTTGGAAATGGAATCTTGCAGGATATATTATTCAATGCCAAAATTCATCCTAAAAGAAAGAGAACAACACTTTCAGATGAAGAAATAGAGGGACTATATTATTCTATTAAATCTACTTTGGATGAGATGGTTGCAAAAGGTGGACGAGATACAGAAAAGGATTTATTTGGATGTTCAGGAGGCTATACTACGAAATTAAGTAAAAAGACTGTGAAAGAGCCATGTAAGATTTGTGGTAATAATATTATTAAGGAGGCTTATCTGGGAGGAAGTATTTACTATTGTAAGGGTTGTCAATATTACTAAATAGGAGTAGGATAAAAACAATGCTGAATGAAATATATAAGGAATATGGTGAGTATTTTTATGTTCCGATGACTCAAGGTTATAGTATAGCTATTCCCATTACTGTCGGTTGTAGTTGGAACAAATGCTTATATTGTGATTTAAATCAAGGAAATAAATATAGATTCTTAGGGCTGGAAGAAATAGATAGAAGGTTAAAAATATTAAAAGATTATTATTCAAATAGACATAGAACAGTTAAGAAAGTTGTTATGGCTGGAGGGAATCCTCTATGTTTAGATACTAATATATTAATTGAAATAATTAAGCTAATAAGATACTATTTCCCTCATGTAGATAATATTAGTGGTTTTGCAAGAGCTAATGATATATTGAGAAAAAGTAAAGATGAATTATTACGGCTTAAAGCTTTAGGAGTAGGGGAATTATCTATTGGTATAGAATCGGGGAATAATGAAGTTTTAGCATTTCACAATAAGGGTGTTACAAGAGAGGATAATTATTTAGCATTAACTAGGTTAGAACAATGTAATATAAGTTATTCTACATACATTATGTTGGGGCTAGGTGGAAGAAAGTTAAGTAAGAAACATGCCATAGATACAGCTAAATTTTTATCAGAATTCAATCCTGATGTTATAATTGTAGTTACTTTAGTATTATTTAAAAATGCAAAGCTAGTTGAAAAGGTGAGAAAGAAAGAGTTTATTCGATTAAGACCTCTAGAATCCTTGAAAGAAGAGAAACTTTTAATAGAGAATTTAAATTTGAAAAATACTATATTTAATGGGACACATAAGACAAATGCACTGATACTAAAGGGTAGACTTCCTCAGCAAAAGGATATATTATTAGATAAAATTCATAGGGAATTAGAAGAATATAATAATGACGATATGAAAGATAAGGAAGTATTGAAATGGAAGAGATGGTCCGTAGAATAGAAATGATAATTAAACTGTAGTAGTACAAGGAGGATTTCATATGGAAATATTAGTAGTAAGACATGGACAGTCTGTTGCTGATTTAGAGGAACGACACGAAGGACGAGCAGATTTTGAACTTACTGAATTAGGATGTAAACAAGCAAAATATGCGGCAAATTGGATAAAAAAACACTACGAAATTAATACTATTTTAAGCAGTCCACTTAAAAGGGCAGCCAAAACAGCTGAATTCATAAGTGAAGAAACTGGTGCAGGTATAATATTTGATGATGAGTTAATGGAGTGGAATAATGGTTTATTAGCAGGTCTATATCGTTCGGAAGCAAATGAGAAATTTCCTCTGCCAGAAGGTGGAAGAAAACCTCATGATGAGTTTGCAGAGTCAGAATCATATATTAATTTTAGAGCTAGAGCAGAAATGTTTTGGTCAAAGTTCATATATAAGTATGAAAGAGAAGAAAGTAAATCAAGGATATGTATAGTATCACATGGCGGAATGATAAATATGCTTTTTAGAAGCTTTATGATGCTACCAGTTAATACCGATTCATATATAAGTACTGGTGATACTGGAATTCATTTATGGAAGGTAAGTGGTAACGAAAGAAGGATTATATTTTTAAATAAGCAGGAACATTTATTAAAGTTAAATGGGTAAATTCATTAAAGTAATTAAAGATAAAAAAGAAGAGCTAAGGAGGTGAAATTTATGTATCATCAAGATTGGATAATGAGGCAGATTACAAGTTTTATACATATGATAGGGAAGGTATTATTTAAGAAGGATAGTGTGGAACTAAATATCCACGGTGAAAGTAATTCTGAAAAAGTTCATATATTATATGAAAGGTTAATAAACCTGATAAATAACCTAAAAGTCAATGAAGCAGAAGACCTATTGTTTGAAAACATAGAAACCAATGATTTAATATACATAAAAATAGCAATGGATTTTTATGATAAAGTAAATAAATTAAGTGATGAGGAATTAGAAGAAGCGGATTTTAGTCGTGAAGAGATAAAGTTAGGTCTTGAGGATATATTGAGGTTATATGGTATTAAATTTGAAAGTTTAGGAATTAGCCGGAAAGAATATTGATAATACAGGAGAATTATAAATGAAGGAATTGCTAGATAAGATAATAAAAATATATAATCCAGAGAAAACTTTAATTATAGGAATTGATGGTCTAGGAGGATCTGGTAAGAGTACAATAGTTGACTCATTAAAACTACAATTAAGTAATAGAAATTATAATACATTTATACTACATATTGATGATTTCATATATCCAAAAAATATTAGATATAATGAATCTAAAGAAGAATGGAATTGCTATTATAACATCCAATGGAGATATGATTATTTAATTAAAGAAATCTTGATGCCGATAAGGCAAGGAATTGAAATTCACAAAGAAATTGAAATATATGATAAAGATAATGATGTATATATTTTAGAACAAATAAAAATACCTCAAGGTTCAATTTTACTATTGGAAGGAATATTTTTACAGAGAAAAGACATAAGGGAGTATTTTGATTGTGTAATTTATTTAGATGTTCCAAAAGAAGTACGATTAAATCGTGTAGTAAATAGGGACAAGTATATAGGAGATTCGGAAGATATAAAATTGAAATATGAAAGACGATATTTTCCAGCAGAAGATAAATATATTGAAGAATATTGCCCTATGGAAAATGCTGATTTTATATTAACTCATGAATGATAAAGGGAGATATAGTATGTATTTAGTGAGGATGGACGAGATTTTACTAAACAATTCATTGAAGGTGCGAAAAAGACTCTGGGAATTGCTAAGGCTATAGGTATTAAAAAGGCAATATTAAAGTCGAAAAGTCCTTCTTGTGGTTGTGGACTTATATACGATGGAACATTTTCAGGTAATTTGATAAGAGGAAATGGTTTAACTGCAGGACTATTAATTAAAAATAATATTGAGGTGTATACAGAAAGTAATTTGGATATGTTAGGAATATAATCATAGAAAAACTAGATTTAGAGTACAAATATGGACCATTTTATGATTAATTATATTTATGAAGGAGGATAGAATGGTGAAATTAATAAAGACTACTTTAGATAATTTAAAACGTAATAATATGCAGGGATATTTTATTGAAGATAGTAAGGACTTATTTCCTCTTTTAGATAAATTGATTTTGCAAGGGAGTACTGTTGGAAGTGGTGATTCTGTTACATTGGAACAATTGGGAGTTTTTGATTTTATTAGGAAGGGAAATTATATATTTTATGACAAACATATAGAGAATTTAACTTCCATTGAAAAAAGAGAGCTTTATATTAAAAATTTTTCAGTAGACAACTTTATTACTGGATGTAATGCAATAACAGTTAGCGGAGAGCTAGTTAATATTGATGGAAATGGAAGCAGGGTTGCTCCTATGATATATGGACCATCACAAGTAATTGTCATAGTAGGTAAAAATAAAATTGTAAACAATATAAATGAAGCCATAGAAAGAGTACGTCAGATTTCAGCACCATTAGATGCCAAGAGATTAAAAAAAGAAACTCCTTGTACTAAATTAGATAGATGTATTGACTGTAAACATCCACAACGAATTTGTAATAGTTTTGTAGTTATTGCAAGACAATTTGATTATGAAAGAATAAAGGTAATCATTATAAATGAAGATATGGGATATTGAAAACCATAGGTTAATAAACATATAATAATAAACATATTTATCAGTAAAATAAAGAATGGTAGAGTAACACTATTAAATGAATTGAATTTAAAATATTGAGATTTTTCGAAAGAACAGAATAAGGTGAGAACATGGAACCTAAGAAAATATTAAATATTATAGTTGAAAGATATAAAAGTATATTAGATAAAAACCTTGTTGGCATATATTTACATGGTTCCTTAGCCATGGAATGTTATACAAATGAAAGTGATATAGATTTAATTGTTGTAGTAAAAGAACCTATGAGTATTCCAGATAAGAAGGCTATTATTGATTCAATAATAACCTTAGATAATTTGCCAAGAAAAGGTGTAGAAATGAGTATTGTCTTAGAAAAGTATACAAAAGATTTTATATACCCCACACCGTTTGAATTGCATTATTCAAATTCTTATAAATATAGATATTTGGTTGATAGTAATTATCTTTGTGAAAATTCTATAGACAAAGATTTGGCTGCACATTTTACAATCATTAAACATAGAGGTATTTGTCTGTATGGTGAAAGGATTGAAGAAGTATTTGCAGATGTACCAAGAGAATATTATATACACTCAATTGTTAATGATATAGAAAATGCTGAGAAAGATATAATGGAAAATACAGTTTATATTATTCTAAATTTATGTAGAGTATTGTACTATATAAAGGAAAATATAATTTGCTCAAAACTAGAGGCTGGAAATTGGGCTAAGGAAATAGTGCCACAAAAATATAAAAAATTGTGGAAGATGCTGTTAATGTATATACTAATAGATTAGATCAAATTGAACATAAGGGCAATATATTAGAAGAATATGCCATCTATATGTTAAAAGAAATAAAAAATCATTTTTAATAAGGAGCTATATAGAGGGAACCATCACTTTGAATTTCAGCATAGAACACATCCTTTATATTACTAATATTTTGAGCATCAAGTTCTTTTTCTAACCATTCAATACTTAGACCAAGGGGTTTTAGGTTTTGATATACTATTTTACCATCTACAATGATTTGTGATGGTAAATATTTAGGATTAGAAGTAGGAATATCCATATCTGCTCTAGTTAAACTTAAATTAGATTGCTTCTTTAGTACACTTAATCTGCCATTTGGCTCTAAAATAGCATAATCTACTTCCTCAATGGAGAAAATACTTTGTTCTCTAAGCATCATAGACAGTTCTTCCATGCTTATCCTAGTAATTTTTAGAGATTTTTTTTGCAATATTCCATTTTTAATTAAAATTGTAGGTTGCCCATCAATGAGTAATCTAAGTTTTGCAGATTTCAAGGTACCATAAGCTAATAGAGCAGTTAAGGTACACCATAATACTAAACCTATGGCTTCGTCTATGATAGAACCATTATCAGTTATAACTATATCGGCAGCTATGGAACCAATGGTTATTCCCGTAACATAATGGAAAAAAGTCATTTGACTCATTTGTTTTTTACCAAGAAATCTAGCTAAAATTAATAATAGTAAAAAAGCTAAAATTGTTTTAAGTATTATCATATTATTACCTCCATAATACATATTGTTAGCATGATTTGATTATTTATTATATAATAAAGAACTAAAATAAATTAAGTATCAAATTGATATATAAAAATTATCCTTAATAAAGGAAGGAGCAGATATAACTATGGAAATAAAGGAAGTAAAAATAGAAATCTATATTCCAGAAGAATATATTATAGAGTTAAGGGATGAACTTAATAAAGTAAATGCCTGTAGAGTAGGAAATTATGACAATTGCATGTCTATAACTAATGTTAAGGGATATTGGAGACCATTAGAAGGAACTAATCCTTATAGTGGACAAGTTGGACAAATTTGTGAAGGTAAGGAATGTAAGGTTGAAGTAAGGTGTAAAATGGAGTATATAAAAAATGCAATAGAAGCTATAAGAAGGATTCACCCATATGAAGAACCATTATTTAATATAGTTCCCATTATAAATAATATGTTTGAATAATAGAAGTGAATTTTTTATAAATAGAACATGTTGAAATCGAAAGAAAACCTAAATTAAAAAAGTATGTAATTAAAAGAAAGATTACATACTTTTTTAATTTATTATTTAGAAAAGAAGGAATTTAACAAATTTTATAGAATTAATAGTTATATATAAGTTTTATTATAAGATAAAGAAGTCTTGAACAGTGTATGTAGTAATGGTATTAAGTAAAAATAATTAGTTTGTTATTATAGATAAGGCTTATTATGGAAGGACAAGAAGATTGAAAACTTTTATAATAAAAATTCTATAATTTAAGGTGAAAGGGGTTTTAGAATGGAAGTAATTGAAACGATTTATAAGAGAAGAAGTATAAGACATTATTTAGATAAGAAGGTTGAAAAAGATAAAATTATAACCTTGTTGAAAGCTGCTACAGCAGCACCTACAGCGGCAAACTGTCAACCATGGGAGTTTATAGTTATTGATGAGGAGGAAAAACTTTCTCAATTAAGAGATAAATTGATTTTTGCTAGATATAATGCACCTGTTGCCATTGTTGTATGTGGAAATATGAAATTAGCCTTTAAAGGTCCATCCCAAGAAATGTGGGTGCAAGATTGTAGCGCTGCAATAGAAAATATCTTAATCGCAGCCACAAGCATTGGCCTTGGTTCAGTTTGGATAGGAATATATCCTTTAGAAAGCAATATAAAACCATTAAAAAAAATACTGAATATACCTGAATATGTTACTCCTTTAGGTATTGTATATATTGGATACCCTGCAGAAGAAAAAGAGGCCAGAACACGATTTAATGAAAAGAGAGTATATTGGCAGGAATATGAACCTGACCGCAAACATAGAACAAAAGATAAGTCGGTTATAGGACATTACTAGATTGCTATCCATCTTATAAATAATATGCTTGAATAAGAAAAAATTAAAACAGAGAGAGGTTAGACAATGCAAAAAAATTTATATTCACACGAATTAAATAATGAGTATATAGAATTTCGATTATTATCAGATGGTGATTCAGTTGAAGAATTAACACAACTTCTAAACAAATCCTATAAGACTTTAGCTGATATGGGACTTAATTATGTGGCAGCTACACAGGATTCTAGTATAACATTAGATAGAATAAATAAGGCCTATAAATGTTATGTGGGAATATATAAAAATAAAATAGTTTCAACAATATCTCTATATAAGCCAGAAGCTTCAGATGGAAATAGTTGGTATAGTAAGGAATTCGTAGCCAAGATTGGACAGTTTGCAGTAGAACCTGAATTACAAAAATATGGAGTTGGCAGTAAGATGATGGATATTGTAGAAGATGAGGCAAGAAAGATGGACAATGTAAGAGAACTTGCACTAGATACGGCTGAAACTGCATATCATTTAATTGATTATTATAAAAAAAGAGGCTATAAATATATAGAAACTATTAAATGGGATGTAACAAATTATAAGAGTGTGATATTAAGCAAGGGACTATATTCTGATTAATTTATATAAAGAGGTATAGAGCTTGATTTTAAATTAGTAGAATATTCACAGATGGAAGATACTTTAAAACTTGCTGTTATTTCAACTGAATTCATTTTAAATATACTATATATTTTGGAAATTGTAGGCAATCTATGATAAAATAATGGTAAATATATGAAAAACGAGGGGGTACATAATGAACAAAAAAAGATTTTTATCAATTGCATTGATTTTAGTAGTCTTATTAAGCAGTTTTCAATTGGGAGTTGCAGTAGATTTAGATAACTTGACTCAGTACGAAATGAACATTACTTTAAATAATAAGGTTCATACTGTAGAGGGAGAACAAAAGGTTATTTTTACTAATACTTATAATGCGGACTTGAAAAATCTAGTTTTTCATCTTTATCCTAATTCCTATGAATCATATGAGACCTTACCAGCTATAGGTGGTATGTATCTAATGGAAGGAGAGGAAATTCCTAAATTAGCAGAGGAAGAAAAAGGTTATATTAAGATAGAAGATGTCCATATTAATGATAAAAAAGTTAAGTATACAGATGATAATCAAATATTAAAAATAAATATGGATAGACCATTAAAAAAAGGTGAAAAGGCAGAGATAAAAATTGAATTCACTATAAAAATTCCTGAAGGATACCATCGTCTTCATCATCTAGAAGGAGTTTATTCCTTGACAAATTGGTATCCAATACTGTCTATATATAATGAGAAAGATAGAAAATGGGATGAGAATCCCTTTAACCCTATAGGAGAGTCTAATTATAGCCATGTTTCAAACTATAATGTTGATATAACTGTACCTAAGAATATGGTAATCGCTCCAACTGGAACCATAATAGAGGAGAAAGAAAATGGTGCAAATAAGACCGTATCCATAAGGGCTGAAAAGGTTAGAGATTTTGTTGTTTTTATGAGTGATAAATATAAAGTAAAAACTAAAAAAGTAGATGATATTAAAATTAGTAATTATTATATTGTAGAGGAAGGTAAAAAAGATAGTAAAACTGCAGATATGATATTAGATGAAGTAGCTAAGACTGTAAGGTTTATGAACAAAACCATAGGGAAATATCCTTATGATGAGTTGAAAATAGCAGAAACATATTTAAGTGGAGGGGCTATGGAGTACCCTCAGGCAATACAAATGGGAGGATATTGGGACATGGAAGATATTAATATAGAAGAGAGTGCTCCATTCCTAATAGAAGCTGCCGTTCATGAAACGGTTCATCAATGGTGGTATGTAACAGTGGGAAACAATGAATTCAAGGAACCTTTTTTAGATGAGTCCTTAACTGTATTTACTACTGCATACTACTTTGAAAAAGAATATGGAAAAAGTCATGAAAATGGAATTGATTTTGCCATAAGAAATTCAATGTATCCATCAAATATAATGCCACTAAATACCAATGTAGATGAATTTAAGGATTGGGGAGACTATAGTGAAGCTATATATAGAAGGGGACCTGCTTTCTTTGAAGCTCTGAAACAAAAAGTAGGAGAAGAAAAATTCACTGAAATATTGAAGACTTATTTTGAAACGTATAAGTTCAAAAATGCAACAATAGAAGGATTATTAGATGTGATAGAAAAAGTAGCAGGAAAAGATATAAGGAATTCTATGGAGGAGGCAGTAACACAGCCTAATTATTTTCCTAATGATATTGAATTAACTCAAGAAGAACAAGAAGCTTACTATAGAAATCAGCACAAACGATATTTAAGAGAATCAGAAAAAGTAAATGGATTGATAATGGGTAGTATAGCCTTGAGGGCTTTAGATGAAGAGACCGTAATAGTAGTAAAGCCAAAATATTTAAGTGAAAGAGACTTAATGAATTTTGAAGAATTTACCCAAATGCTAGTAAATGATAGAATGAGTGGATATGATTCAAATATGAAAATTAAAGAAGAAAAGGATTTAACAGAAGAGGATAAACAAAACAATTTAATATTAATTGGATATCCAAATAAACATAGTGTGATTAAAGAAATGAATCCTGAATTACCTATTAAACTAGATGAAGAAACTATTAATATAAATGAGATATCCATTAAAAATCAAAATGTTACAGGAAGTTTTATAGCAGAAAACCCAAATAATAAAGATAACTTGGTGCTAGTAATATTTTTATATGAGGATACTGCTTCTGAAGAGAATTTAGGAAATGATGAATTTATTATATACGAGAATTCATTATACAGATATGATCCAATGTATACTAATGATAAGCAGTTCATAATAAATACTAAAAATACGGAAATCCAAGGGAAATACAAATAGCACAAATAATTTATATTGTGTAAAGTTATAAAATAGAGGTAAGCTTAGCTTACCTCTATTTAAAATGCTGGAACTACAGCACCATCATAATTATCTTCTATATATTTTTTAACCTTTTCAGATTGTAATGCTTTAAGAAGTTTATTAAATTTATCCTGAGATTCTTCACCAGTTCTTACTGCTATAAGATTAGCATAAGGAGATTCCCCGTCTTCTATTAAAAGACCATCTTTTACAGGATTAAGTCCACCTTCAAGAGCATAGTTTCCATTTATTATGGCACCATCAACACTGTCTAAGGAGCTTGGAAGAAATGCTGCCTCAAGAGCTTGAAATTTAAGATCTTTAGTATTACTTATTATATCTGTTTTTTCATTAGCTTCATAGCCAATGCCTTCTTTTAATTCTATTAATCCATTAGCTTCAAGTAAAAGTAATGCTCTACCACCATTTACAGTATCATTTGGAATAGCTATTGTGGCACCATTGGGAACTTCATCTATAGATTTATATTTTGATGAATAGAATGCCATTGGTTCCACATGGATTTTGCCTAATACAGTTAAGTCCAACTTTTCCTTTGCCTTAAAATCATTAAAATAAGGTTCATGTTGGAAAAAGTTAGCATCTAAATCTCCATCATTAAGAGATAGGTTTGGTGTTATATAATCTGTAAACTCAACTATTTCAACTTCAATACCTTCTTTCTTTAAATCATCTACAACTAATGAAACCAATTTTGCATGTGGGTCTGGAGATACTCCGATTTTAATTTTTTCTACATCGGCTACTTCAGCAGGTTTTTTGCTGCAACCTACTAATACAGATAGTGATAATACTACTACTAATACAATTGACAATAATTTTTTCATTTTGATTCCCCCATTTATTTTTTATTTATTTTTAATGTAATATAATTACCTAAAATTTGTATTCCTTGGACTAAAACTATGATTACTATAAGAGATATAAACATTATATTTTTTTGCCACTTATATAATCCAAAGCGAACAGCCAAGTCACCTAAACCACCACCTCCTATGGCACCTGCCATTGCTGAATATCCTATTATATTTATTATAGTTAGAGTTATCCCAGATACTATTGAAGGTAAGGACTCTGGTATAAGAACCTTTAAAATAATTTGTGGAACTGTAGCCCCCATAGCAAGGCTGGATTCAATTATGCCTTTATCAATTTCCTTTAAGCTTCCTTCCATAATCCTAGCCACAAAAGGAGTTGCAGATATGGATAGGGGAACTATGGTTGCTGTTGTACCTATTTTTGTACCTACTATGAGTTTTGCCAAGGGAAAGGCTAAAATCATTAAAATAATAAAAGGTATAGACCTCATTACATTTATAATACTATTTAAAATTTTGTTGAAATTAGGTCTTTCCCAGATACTATTTTTTTCAGTAATTACTAATAAAATTCCCAAAGGAAAACCTAATAATAATGAAAATACTGTTGAGAAAAATACCATATATAGAGTTTCAAATAAAGAAGGTATAACTAATTCTGCCATTATATCACCTCCACATGGACATCTTCATTTTTCAGGAATAAGAAAACTTTATTTATTTCTTCATCTTCTCCAATTAATTCTAAGACTAAATGACCTACATTAGTTGATTGTAATTTATTAATATTTCCTGACAATATATTTATATCAATATTAAAATTCCTTATGACTTTAGATACAATAGGTTTTTTTGCACTATTTCCAAGGAAAGAAAGTCGAATGAGTTTTCCTTGGAAATCATTTGGGTGTATAATTTCGTCTTCTATATTTCCTTGTAATGAATTGATGAATGTTTTTGCAATTTTTGTTTTAGGTTCTTTAAATAGATTTTCCACAGTATTTTCTTCTATAACTTGCCCATTTTCCATAATAGCAACTCTATCACAAACTTCTTTTACAACTTCCATTTGGTGAGTTATCATGACTATTGTTATATTTAACTCATCTCTTATTTTCTTCAATAAATTTAATATGGATTTTGTAGTCTTCGGGTCTAATGCAGAAGTACCTTCATCACTAAGAAGTATCTTAGGATTATTTGCAATGGCACGAGCAATGGCTACCCGTTGCTTTTGTCCACCACTTAATTCACTTGGATAACTATGTTTTTTATCCTTTAAATCAACATATTCTAAAAGCTCATTTACTCTATTATCAATTTTAGCTTTATCCATTTTCTCCAACTGTAGAGGAAGAGCAATATTATCATAAACATTTTTTTGAGATAATAGATTAAAATGTTGAAAAATCATTCCGATTTCTTTTCTCTCTTTCCTTAAATCCTTTTTATCTAAGTTTATTAAATCTACACCATCAATTAATATATGTCCCTCTGTTGGCTCTTCAAGCCTATTTAAACAGCGGATTAAAGTAGATTTACCAGCACCGCTTAAACCAATGATGCCAAAAATTTCTCCTTTATTGATTTTTAAAGAAACATTTTTAACAGCATCAATTTCAGTTGTAGAATTGCTAAATTTTTTGCTAACATTAGATATTTCAATCAAGAACATAACCCCCTTATGAAAAACAATAAAAAAAGCTTTCATCTCTTTGCAAAAAGCAAAGGGACGAAAGCTTCGTGTTACCACCCTAAGTTTATACTGAACCTCACGATACAGTACCTTATTAAGTACGTCACAAATATGTGATTATACTCTAGCACTATAACGTGTGCATACGTGAATGTCTAAAGTCAACTTCGACAATCAAACTCCGAGACCATATTCAGCTTACTATCCTCTGCTTCTTCTCACCAATTAGAAGCTCTCTGTATGAGTATTCATAAACTTACTCTTCTCTTCAAAGTCATTCTTAATATTAATTTAAAATTCTAACAGCATATTTCAAATTTGTCAACAATAATTTTTATGTTTTTTTAATTTTATACACTTTTATTATATTTTATGACTATTATTTATCTTCTTTCCATTCTATTATACCATTCCAGTCCTCCAATTTCTCCAGAAGTAACAATATTAGAAAATTGGGATGAGAATAGATTATTGTAAAATCCTATATAAGCATCTGGTGGTCTTATATCTGTTTCATCATGACTCATATAATCTGTATTTTCTAAATTCTCATTTTCAAAATAATTATAAAACTCTAAAGGATCGTTTGTATTGGGAATTCTCATAAATTTTACACCTCCTAAATTTAGTTTTTCCTTTTTAACCTTATATATTTAAACATCTTTTGGTAGAATAAAAAATTAAATTTAACAAATAATATTAAAGGATTGAAAACAAATCATTTTGAAAGGAGTGTAATTATGGCACTTAAAAACACATTAAATTTAAGTAATTTAACTTATCAGGAACTTAATTCAGTAAAGGAAATTGCAGGAGAACACTTAACTATGAGTTGTAAATTTGAAGATTATGCGAATCAAGTTCAAGACCCACAATTAAAACAAATGTTTCAACAAGCAAGTAGCGATGCTAAAATGACAGCTACAAATTTAATCAACTCATTATAAAAGGAGGTAGGAGAAATAATGCAAGAAAGAGATATAGTTAATGATATTCTAGGTGGAACTAAAGCAAGTATAAACTGTTATACTACTGCTATACAAGAATGTGCAAACCAACAATTAAGATCAACTTTACAAACATTAAGAGATGAAGCAGAGCAAATGCAATATCAATTATATCAAATAGCTGAACAAAAAGGATATTACACTCCAGCACCGACAGCTAAATCAAATGATATAAATCAATTAAAAACTACTTTAACATCTGCAGTAAATAGTACGTCATCAGGAAATCAAATGCAATAGTTAAATAAGAACTCCATTTAGGAGTTCTTATTATTTGAATTCATAAATAAAAAAATCTCTTATTGACTTTTCCTATATTTTATGTTAATTTTATTAGTGATAAATAAATACCTTTAATCTAATCCTGTGAGATTAGGAAGGACAGCGGAGATAAAAATAGTACATGATATTCTTGTGCCTTCCTTTATGGAGGGCATTTTTTGACGCTAATCCTTTAAAGATCTTATAGACTATAAGGAGGCATTAAAATGTTAAAAGGAAGAAATTTAATTGACCCACAAGATTTTACAGTGGAAGAACTAGAAGACATTTTTAAATTAGCAGAGGAAATTATAGACAATCCAGAGGACTTTATACATTTATGTGATGGGAAAGTACTGGGGACTTTATTCTTTGAACCTAGTACAAGAACTAGATTAAGCTTTGAAGCTGCAATGCTTAGATTAGGCGGCAAGGTAATAGGTTTTTCAGAACCAAATTCAAGTTCCGTGTCTAAAGGAGAAAACCTAGCAGATACCATAAGAACAGTTGCAGCTTATGCAGATATTATTACTATGCGTCATCCAAAAGAAGGAGCACCTAAATACGCATCATATTATTCAGATGTACCTTTAATCAATGCAGGAGACGGAGGACATCAACATCCAACTCAAACACTTACAGACCTTTTAACAATTAAAGTTGCAAAAGGTAGCTTTTCAAATTTAACCATAGGACTATGTGGAGATCTAAAATTTGGTCGTACGGTTCACTCTTTAATAAAAGCAATATCAAGATATGAAAATATAAAATTTATATTAATATCCCCAAATGAATTGCAAACCCCAGAATATATTAAAACAGAAATTCTTCATAAGAAATCTTTAGATTATGTAGAAGTAGAAAGACTTGAAGAAGTCATAGATAAGCTTGATATTTTATATATGACTAGAGTACAAAAAGAACGTTTCTTCAATGAAGCTGACTATATAAGACTAAAGGATAGTTATATATTGGATAATGGAAAATTGAAAACTGCTAAAAAAGATTTAACAATTCTTCATCCACTACCAAGGGTAAATGAAATAAGCATGGAAGTAGATAATGATCCTAGAGCATGGTATTTTAGACAGGCTAAATATGGAATGTTTGCTAGAATGGCATTAATTGCTAAACTATTGGGGGTGAAATAATGTTAAGTATAAATAGTATTTCAAAAGGAATTGTAATAGATCACATTAAACCAGGATATGGAATTATAATATTTAAACATCTAGGACTTGATAAGGCAGATTTTACTGTAGCGTTAATAATGAACGCTGTAAGTTGCAAACAAGGTCGTAAAGATATTATAAAAATTGAAAATGAAATAGATATAGATTTGGCAATGTTAGGATTTATTGACTCAAATATTACTGTAAATATAATAGAAAATGAAAAAATAAGGGAGAAAATAAATTTATCATTACCAGATAAAGTAGAAGGAATTATAGAATGTAAGAATCCCAGGTGTATAACTTCAGTAGAAAGAGGAATAGTTCATAAATTTGTATTACTTGATGAAAAAGAGGGAACATATAAATGTGAATATTGTGATCAGATATATTCTTGGGAGGGTTAAAATGGAACTTTTAATAAAATCCGTCAGAATAGTAGATGAATCTAAGGATTTCATCGGAGATTTATATATTAAAGATGGAGTAATAAAGGATTTTGCTGACAAATTAGATTATAATTGTAGAAAGATAGATGGAGAAGGCTTGACTCTTATGCCTTCTTTCATAGACCTTCATGTTCACTTTAGAGAACCGGGATTTACTCATAAAGAAGATTTATTTAGTGGAGGATTGGCAGCCCTAAAGGGTGGGTATACTGTAGTTAACTTAATGGGAAATACAAACCCTATATGCAGCTCTATGGATATAGTTGAATATGTGCTAAATAAGGCCAAGGAGCTAGATTTAGTAAATGTTCATCAAACTGTCTCTATTACTAAAGACTTTGATGGAGAAACCTTGGAGCATTTAGATACTTTAGATAGTAGAGTAAAGTTTATATCAGATGATGGCAAAGGTGTAACATCCAATATAGTAATGTATAATGCCATGATAAAGGCAAAGGAAAAAGGATTAACAATAATTACCCATGCAGAAGATGATGATTTAACAGAGATAGACTATAGAATATCAGAAAATATCATTACTATTAGAGATATATATTTATCTAAGGTAACAGGTGGAAAATTACATTTAGCTCATGTAAGCACCATAGAAGCCATAGATGAAATTAGAAGGGCTAAAAAAGAGGGAGTAAATGTGACCTGTGAAGTAACACCACATCATATTGCACTTTATGACAATGATTATAGGGTAAATCCACCTATTAGGACAGCGAAAGATAGAGATGCAATTATTGAAGGAATAATAGATGGAACAGTAGATACAATAGCAACAGACCATGCGCCTCATACTAAAGAGGACAAAGAAAAAGGAGCACCAGGTTTATCTGGAATAGAAACATCTTTTTCGGTGACCTATACTAATCTAGTGAAATCTGGAAAAATAGATTTAATGAAATTATCTAAATTAATGTCAGCTAATGCTGGAAGGATAATGGAGGTTAAAAAAGGCAGAATAGAAAAAGGATATATTGCTGATTTAGTCCTTATAGATTTAAATAAGGAGATTACAATAGACAGTAATACATTCTTATCTAAGGGAAAAAATACTCCCTTTGATGGTATGAATTTCTACGGTGAAGTAATCATGACTTTAAAAGATGGAGAGACAAAGTATGTAAATAAAGAGTATAAAAACTAGGAGTGAAGATATGATAATAGATAAACTTTACAAAGAAGTACAAGCTAAAGGAAATGTCTGTATTGGACTAGACACACATTTAGATTATATTCCTGAGGATATAAAGCTGAAATATAAGGATGTAGATGAAATAATCTTTAGATTTAATAAAAAAATAATAGATTGTACAGAAGATATTACAGCAATTTATAAACTTCAAATAGCATATTACGAAGCTTATGGAATTAAGGGGTTAATAGCCTATAAAAAGACCTTAGAATATTTAAGGAGTCTAAAGGCTCTAACCATAGGAGATATAAAGCGTGGAGATATTCAATCTACGGCAGATATGTATGCAAAGGGGCATTTTGAAGGAGATTTTGAAGTGGACTTTATTACCCTTAATCCATATATGGGATTTGATAGCATTACACCTTATTTCAAATATTTAGATGAAGGAAATAAAGGCATATTTGTACTTCTTAGAACATCTAATCCAGGGGCTAAAGACATTGAATACTTAGATGTAAACGGAGAAAAACTTTATTATCATATTGGAAATAAATTAGAAGAATTAGGAACTAAATATATGGGGCAATTTGGATATAGTTTAATAGGTGGAGTAGTAGGAGGCACTCATACAGATGAGGCAATAGAAATAAGAGAAAGATACAAAAATATGTATTTTTTAATTCCTGGATATGGTGCACAAGGAGCTAAAGGACAAGATGTAAATCTTTATTTAAATAATGGGAACGGCGGAGTTGTAAATTCTTCAAGAGGAATAATAACAGCATATAAAAAGCATGAAGATGGCATCGGAAATTTTGAAAAATATACAAGAGAAGCAGTATTTTCCATGAGGGAGGACATAGGCTATGAAAAGTAGCTATAAAGATGGGATTATTGAATCTAATATAGAAATCAGTGAAAATATATACGAGATTATCCTTAATGGAGACTTTCAAGGTTTTCCAGGACAATTCTATATGATTAGAGGTTGGGAAGCTTTAGATCCATTTTTATCAAGACCTATTTCTATTGCAGATTTAAATAATGGTAAAATTACATTTTTATATGAAGTTAAAGGTAGAGGAACTCATATTATATCTAAGCTTAAAAAAGGAGATAAATTAAGTATACTAGGACCATTGGGCAATGGATTTAATATAAATACAAAGGGAAAAATTGCTTTAATATCTGGTGGAATAGGTATTGCACCAATGTTATATCTGGCTAAAAGCCTTAATATAAATGTAGATTTATACTGTGGCTTTAGAGATAAACCATATTTTTTAGAAACCATAGGACAATATGTAGATAATATATTTGTGGCAACAGATAATGGTGTAGAAGGACACAAAGGTTTTGTAACTGAATTATTTAATCCTATGGAATATGATTTAGTTTATACCTGTGGTCCAACTCCTATGATGAAAGTAGTAATGAATATATGTAAAGGAAAAGTACCTTTATATATTTCAATGGAAAATAGAATGGCTTGTGGAATAGGTGCTTGTCTTGGATGTACTGTGGAGACCATAAGGGGAATAGAAAGAGTATGTAAAGAAGGACCAGTATTTAAAGGGGAGGAGATAACTATTGACTAAGGTAAATATCTGCGGAATAGAATTTAAAAATCCTGTCATAGCTGCATCTGGTACCTTTGGATTTGGGAGAGAATTTGAGGAGTATTTTTCTATAGAAAAATTAGGTGGTATTTCTACTAAGGGACTTACATTAAATAAAAGGGATGGAAATAAAGGCATAAGAATTCATGAAACACCATCAGGGCTAATGAACAGCATAGGATTACAAAATCCTGGAGTAAAGGGATTTATCGAAGAAGAATTGCCATTTATGGAGAAGAAAGATACTGTAATATTGGCTAATTTAGGTGGTAGCACCATAGATGATTATTTAGAAGGAATAGAACTTTTAAATGAAACTTCAGTTCATATGATTGAACTAAATATTTCATGCCCCAATGTAAAGGAAGGCGGAATGGCATTTGGCATAAAATGCAATACTGCATCAGAAGTAGTAAAGAAGGCCAAAAGTATATCGAAAAAACCAATGATAGTAAAATTGTCTCCCAATGCTGAAAACATAAAAGAAATGGCTTATGCCTGTGTGGAAGCTGGGGCAGATGGACTGTCACTTGTAAACACATTTAATGCACTTGCCATAGATATTTATAAAAGGAAACCTATATTTAATAATATAACAGCAGGATTATCAGGACCATGTATTAAACCAATAGCTTTAAGGATGGTATATGAAGTAAGCAAGGTAGTGAACGTTCCAATAATAGGTATAGGAGGAATAATAAGTTCTGAGGATGCTATAGAATTTATTATGGCAGGAGCCACTGCCATTCAAGTAGGTAGCGGAAACTTTATTAATCCTAATATTTCTATAGATATTATTCATGGGATTGAGAGGTTTATGGAGAAAGAAGGAATTAAATCGTTGGAAGAAATCAGAGGAATAATTTAAAAACAGTGAATAGTTATTCACTAAATCAAGGGAGGAAAAAATATGATTATTGATTTACTTAAAGAATCAGATGCTTTACTTGAAGGACATTTTTTACTATCTTCAGGTAAACATAGCGATAGATATGTACAATGTGCAAAACTATTGCAATATCCAGATAAGGCAGCAAAAGCAGTATCATTTATTGTTGAAAAAGTTAAGGATTTGGATATAGATATAGTAGTGGGACCTGCCATGGGTGGAATTATAGTGGCTTACGAACTAGGTCGCCAATTAGGTAAACCTGCTGTATTTACTGAAAGAGAAGATGGGGAAATGAAGTTAAAAAGAGGATTTCATATAGAAAAGGGACAGAGAGTGATTATATCTGAAGATGTAGTAACTACTGGAAAATCAGCTTATGAAGCTATTAAGGTAGTAGAAGAACATGGAGGAATAGTAGTAGGCATAGCTTGTATTGCCAATAGGTCTAAAGGAGATATTAAATATCCTATTTATGGAGGAACTGATTTAGAAATAAAAACATATGATAAAGAGGAATGTCCTTTATGTAAAGAAGGACTAGAGATAGTAAAACCTGGAAGTAGAAAGATATAGTGATGCATGAGATGAATTCTCATGCAGTACTACGGCAAGGGAAGTAAGTTGACTTTCTTTAAATGATAATATAATTTCAACATTGCTTTAATACATAATCGAATATTAGAAAGATTCATCTAATTTTAACTAGATGAATCTTTTTTGTTAAGAACTTATATTAATTGTTTTTGATATATTATATTCAATCAATACCTTATATAATAAAATTTGAGTTGTATATTATAATGGATGGTACTTTCAAATATCGAGCAGTTATTAGCTCACGAGATTAATGGGAAAAACAAGAAAATGAAATATAGGAGTGAGGTAGGGTTATGTTAATCCGTAAATTATATGATGAGGAATTATATAAGGCTGTTGATTTACTAATTGAATGTTGGAATGATGATTATAGGGGAGTTGTTCTGACTAATACGATAGATAGAGAAGAAAAACTGAAATATCTTACGTCATGGATAAACGAAAAATATGATGATATAAGGCGGATTTATGGAGCTTTTGATGGAGAAAAATTTGCTGGTTTTGTAGGAGCAAGTATAGCGGAGAGGGAAGACAGTGATGATGGAGTAGAACTAAGTTATCTGTTTGTAAAACGGGAATATCGGAGACGTGGACTTGGTATTAAATTGATTAAAAGCATAGTAGATGAATTTAAGGTGTACGGATTTAGAGAGCTAATAGTGTATAATTGGCATGAAGTATCTTCTAATAAATACTATTTATATCTAGGTGGAAAAGTAAAAAAGCAGGTTGTTCAATCTCCTAAAGGGAAAGATACATTAGTTGACGTATTTGTTTGGAATTTAGCAGATATTATCAAAACATTAAATGACATGTTATATGCAAGAGATGTTCAGCATGGTGGGCTTCATGTGAAGAAAAAGCTTGATGAAAGCATCATAATCACAACAGACTGTTCGAATGATGACTATGATTGTGTTTGTAAAGGACTATTTAAACATAATGTAATGAAGACAGAAGGAGTATTAAGAAAGCCGGGTATTGATATTAATTTATATCTTAAAACTTCTGATGAAGAAACAATAGGAGCAATCTTATGTGATACTTTTAATTATTGCATGTATATTGATGTAATGTGGATTAATGAAAAATATAGAGGAAAAGGATACGGCAGGATATTGATTACTGAAGCAGAGAGAATGGCTAGAGAATATGGATGTATTTTTGCCCATACGTGTACATTTAGTTATCAATCACCATGGTTCTATAAAAGATGTGGATATGAGGTATTCTCTATACTAGATGATTACCCTGATGGTATAAAGCAGTACTTTTTAAAGAAAAGGTTCTAGGATAAATATGAGTTTCAGGGAAGAAAGAGGGAAACTATGGATATTGAAATTGTTAAAGTAAAAGAGGAAGAAAAAGAAATATTAGCACATTTAATTGAATTATATGAATATGACTTTTCGGAGTATGAAAATAATGATGTGAATTTTTTGTAATGAAGAAGTATCGCAGAAAGGGAATTGGAAGATATGCTGCCAAAAAGGTAGTTGAGCTGCACCCTGGAAAATGGGAATTAACGGTTCATCCTAATAATCAGGCATCGCATGTTTTTTGGGAAGCAGTAATAAAAGAAATCGTAGGTGAAGACTTTAATAAGTATTTAGATGTTAAAGATGTTTATGATGATACATTGGCAACTGCTTATACTTTTAGCAATAGATGAAATACAATTTAAATATTTCCTTTTAAAAGCACGTCACTTATATCAATACTGGTATAATGTCGTGCTTTTAACAAAACATCGAACTAAAAATATTTATTATTATCACTTATATATATTTGCTTTTTCAAAGAATATATTATAATATAAAAATATGATTTTTAACGATATAATAAATTTATAAGGTGGTGTTTTCAATGTACTTAAAGAATTATAAAACCGGCACATCCTCCATGCAAAGTCATACAAGATAAACGGTGGCAATTAGTTTGTATGGAGTAAAATGGTATGATTGCCAATATTCATTCTAACTTGTTTATGAATAAGTTGTTTATAATGTAGACTTTGCGTCCTTAGAACAAAATTTTTTAAGGGGTGAGGTTAGAATGAAATATATTAAAGCAAATAATATTTTCCCAGAAGAATTATTAGAACAAATACAAAAATATGTACAAGGGGAATTAGTATATATTCCTAAGCCAGAAGGGGTTAGAAAGAAATGGGGAGAAAATTCAGGTCATAGAGTATATTTAGATCATAGAAACAGCCAAATTCGTGAAAAGTTTCTTGTGGGATTATCTATGGATGAACTGTCAGAGGAATTTTGCCTTTCCATTGAAAGTATTAAAAGAATTGTTTATTCTAAATAAAATATTAAAAAGATTCATCTAACTTTAATTAGGTGAATCTTTTTTGTTAAGAACTTATATTAATTGTTCTTGATATATTATATTCAGCCAATGCTCTATATAATAAAAATTAAGAAATCATATATTTTAAAACTTATATTTATGGAGGATAAATAAATGAAAGAAATTGATTTAAACAAACATGCTTGGGGCCAAGTATCGAAAGATCATTATGAAGCATTTAAAAAAAAGCTATTAAATGAGACCCATGAGTTTAATATGTATATAAAAAATGAAATTGGTGATTTAAAAGGCAAAAGGGTTATACATCTTCAATGTAATACAGGAGCTGACACAATACTTTTAGCAAAGATGGGAGCAAGAGAAGTAATAGGTGTTGATTTAGTACCAGATAATATTTTTTATGCTAAAAGGCTTGCCAATGATCTAAATGTAGAAAATATTGATTTCATTGAGTCTGATATTATGACATTAATGGAAAAACATAATGAAAAATATGATGTAGTTTTTGTTTCGGAAGGTGCTATTGGTTGGCTTCCAGACCTGAATAAGTGGGCAAAAACGATTAGACATCTTTTAAACGATAATGGATTTGTTTACGTTTTTGATTCTCATCCGTTTTTCTTGACCTTTAATACAGATAAACTTGCGAAAAATGAAATGGAGATTCAGTATCCCTACTTCAGCAAAATTCCTGATGAGGAAGATTCAATTGGTGGATATGTTTCAGCACCCAAACATGGTGTAAAAGCATATTTTTGGATGTACACAGTTTCTGACATCATTAATGCTCTTACAAATGCTGGTTTGCATATAAATTACTTTAATGAATATAAGGAAAACTTCTTCAATGCTGGGGGCATGAAAAATGTAGGGAATGGATTGTTTAATCTTGAATATAATGTTGATAAATTTCCGATGTCATTTAGCATAAAAGCCACTGTTTATTAGTTAAGTCATAATAACTCGTTATATAGAAATACAAATACTAAAAGCTATAGGATTTCTGAAATCTCATAGCTTTTAGTGCTTTGTTTTTGAGTAAATAATGGAAGGAGTATTAACTTAACAGAATATAACCTTGGAAATTATTTATTATTTTTTGTTTCTTTATATAAATCTGAACCAATAGTTTCATCTTTATCTTTAACTATAGAATCTAATAGATTTCCATTGGTCCCAAGCAATACATCTTCTGGTATGCTTATAAAACTACCTCGTGGTGGAAAATCTTCACTATTTCGATAAAATCCTGTTTTTTTCCAATCCTCATTATCATTGGAAATGTTGGAGTTTGTTTTGTTGACAGGTTCAGTATAATAAGGTTGATTAAATTTATGTTTATCTTTCAAATAAATCACCTCCATATAATAATAGTATTTACAAGATAACAATTAATATTAAGGAAAAGTTTTCTATAATGTGTTATTAACATATTTAATTTTTATATTAACAATTTTAAAGTATAAATTAAATATGTTAATTAATGTGTTGACAAAATTAACAAAATATACTAATATCATATTAGGAAATAAAAAGTAAGATAATTTTGAATTATAAAACGGGGGTATAATATGAAAGAACTTTTAATGAAACGGAAATCACGATTTATGATGTACATATTGGCTTGTTTTATACCAGTGTTAGATAGTACTTTAGTAAATTTAGTTATGTCAATGATAATAGGTAGTATTCAAGTAGGTACAAAGGAAAACTTCATTAAGGTTTTATGGCTTTCATTGGGAGTTATAATATTAGGTGCTATATTATATATCATATCTAGATTTATGAGAATATCCTATATGAGAGACACATTACTTGATGTTAGACTTTTAGCCTTTCATAAGATATTAAACTCATCTTATAAAGAATTTAGTAAAAAGTCTAAGGATACTTATATTTCAAATTTAATCAACGATATTAATTTATTTGAAAGCAATTTTTTCTTACAACTTATTAATGTAATATATCGTGGAGGTATATATGTAGTATCTCTGACTATTATAGCTTTTTTAGATTTAAAGTTCGCCATAGGTGCATTTGCAATTTCAATATTTTTATTCTTAATTAGTAAGACCTTTGAAAAAAAGACAATATCTCTTCAGGAAGAAGTATCAGAATATAATGAAGATTTTGCTGTAAATATATCCAATACATTTAATGGATTAGAAATATTGAAATTAAACAATATTGAAGATCAATTTCTTTCAAAATCATTGAAATCCATTATAGGACTTGAGAAAAAGAAATTTAGTTACAATGTTTATACAGATAGTCAAAGAAGAGTTATGGAGTTCTTAGGATTTGGATTTGTAATGATTGCTCTAGTATATTTATCCACTTTAATGAGTAAAGGAATATCTTTAACTAAAATTACTTATATGTTTCAATTGTCCAACGGCTGTATATGGAATATTACATCTATTTTACCTTTATTTAATCAATTGAAATCATCAGCTAAAATATTTGATAAAATCACAAAAGTAGATGAGGAAAATTCAACAGCAGTAGATAAAGAAAAAGATTTTGTATTTACAGATAAAATCAAAGTAAAAGATTTATATTTTGAATATGATGGAAAAGAAATACTTAAAGATGCCTCTTTTACCATAGAGAAGGGGAAAAAGTATTTGCTTAAAGGAGCCAGTGGTGCAGGTAAATCTACTTTAATTAAACTTTTATCCATGACTTATGATGATTATAAAGGTGAAATAATAGTAGATAATGTGTCCTATAAAGATATAAAAGAATCCAGCTTAAATGACAAGGTTTCCTTTATATATCAAGATGTGTTCTTATTTGAAGATACTATCTACAATAATATAGCTTTATATAAATCTTATGAGGAAGAAAGAATTTTAAGAGCCGCAAATCAAGCGGGGTTAGATGGACTTATTGGAAAAAAAGAAAATGGAATAAATGAAATGCTGATGGAGAATGGAAAGAATCTATCTGGTGGAGAAAGACAAAGAATTTCTATTGCAAGAGCCATAGTAAAAGATTCAGAGATACTATTTGTAGATGAGGGGACATCAAGCCTTGATGAAGAATTAGGCAGAAAGGTAGAAGAAACTATTCTTTCCTTGGATTGTACAGTTATTGCCATATCCCATAGATATTATGAAGGAATAACAGAGAAATATGACTATGTATTGGAAATTAAAAATCAGCATATCTACAAATATGATTCAAAAGAATATTTTATGGAGGTGGCAATATGAAGAAAACCATAAGGAAATCTATGATATATTTGATTTTAGCATTTTTAGTATTGACTATTGGAATCTCCATAGATGGATATGTGAGTATCAGCATGATGAAAATAATAGACTCAGCCTTAGAAGGCAATATGACGTTGTTTAAAAGTGAAGCTGTGAAAATATTTATACTTATTGGATTATCACTTCCATTTAGTATTTTGATTTCATATACAAGAGGATTATACATATATAAATCCTTAGTAAAAACAAAGATAACTTATATGGAAAGATTATTTGCTAAAAATATAAATGAGTTTCAAGCTGAGAATAATGGAGTATACTTATCATCTATGACTAATGATATGAACAATATAGAGAAAAAATATTTAGAAGGAATATATGAAGTTGGAAATAGTTTTATTGGTTTTTTAATATCATTTATAGTTATAGCTTCTGTAAGTCCATGGGCTTTGTTTATTGGAATCGGTATATCTGTAGCATCTGTTGTTTTATCAATGATAGTAGGAAAACCATTACAAAAACATGAAAAACATAGGGCAGAATTATTTGAAGGATATACATCATATATAAAAGAAGTTCTTGGAGCCTTTCAAATAATTAAAGCTAATAATTTAAATGAAAAAGTAAAAGATGATTTTTATAATAAAAGTAAAGATATTCAATATAAGGGATATACAATAGATAAAATTCATACTTATACTCTGTCTATACAACAGTTTATAGTATATGCTTCTACCTTTTCTATTTTACTTATATCAGCGTTTATGGCAATAAAGGGTTCCATTACTACAGGAGCAGTTATTTTAATAATAAATAATATGGGCAGAGTAATATTTCCACTGATGAATTTAGGAGAGTGGTTTCCAAAAATATTTTCAGTAAAATCATTATTTACAAAACTAGATCATAGTCTTGAAAATCATGAGGATTACGAGGAAACAACGGAGTTAAATAATTTTAAAAATACAATAGAATTTCAAAATGTATTCTTTAGCTATGATAATAAGGAGATTTTAAATGATATTAGCTTAAATATTACTAAAGGTGAAAAATATTTGGTAATAGGACCTAGTGGCGGTGGTAAATCTACTTTGCTTAAACTTTTAAGGAAATACTTTAACCCTACCAAAGGTAAAATATTAGTAGATGGAAATGACTTAAAGGATCTTAAGAAGGAGAGCTATTTTAAAAATATTTCCAATGTAGAACAACAAGTATTTTTATTTGAAGATACCCTCCGTAACAATATTGCTTTATACAAAGACTATAATGATGATGAGATTAATCTTGCAATAGATAAAGCTGGTCTAAAAGACTTTTTAAAGGCTTTACCAAATGGATTAGATACTATGATTTATGATAATGGAAAAAATATTTCTGGAGGAGAACGGTCTAGAATAGCCATAGCAAGAGGACTTCTAAATAAGTCAGATATAATATTTCTTGATGAGGCATTTGCAAGTTTAGATAGTAATGTAGCAAGGGAAATAGAAAATACATTACTTGATTTAGAAGGAGTGACCATAGTAAATGTAAGTCATGTAATATTTGAAGAGACTAAGAATAGATATAATAAAGTTTTTACAGTAAAGAATAAGGCTGTTATATAAATAGGCTAGAGTAGAGGACTCTAGCTTATTTTTATGACCTAACCCAGTGAACGAACGTAGTGAGTGAACTGTAGGTAGGTCAAAGGTAACGAGCAAATAGATTTGAGTTTCGAGACTGTGGAATATAACAGATAGAAAAGGCTTCTCAAATAGGTCTAAAGAAGCCTTTTTTATATATTTCTAGAAATAAAGATTATATTGTTTGAAAAAGATTATAAAAATGAGTAAAATGATATATGGGAGTGATAAAATTGTTTAATAGAAATATGAACTTAGATAATTTAGATAAAGATATATTACTTAAAAATAAAATACCATTATTATATAGTGAACCTAGCTGGACTAAACTATTTGGAAATGTAGATAACAAGAAAATTGAAAATGCTAAAGAAGAACTTATGGAACTAGTATCTAGAGAAAAGGAACTGGAGATACAAAATAAAGAATTACAAAAACAAAAGCTAAGGTCTATGAAAATGATTCTTGGAATATCTGATTCTGTCAACAATGAAAGTAAAGTTGAAAATATAGGACTTTTAGATGAATATAAAGAACAAATACTACAAATAAATCAGGCTTTAGATGAATTGACATTTCAACTTGAAACTATTCCTAAAGAAATAAGAGAAAGCAATCTACAGTTACTTAAAGCAACAATTGAGTACAGCTACAGTGAGTTGAAGATTAGGGAAAAGTTTGTAAAGGAAGCCAATAGCGAAATAGAGACTTTGAGAGCAAGATTAAAGATTTTAATAGACACAAAACATAACTATGAAGAGTGGATAAATGAAACTTACACTTTTTTACATGGAGTTTTGGGCTCTGAGGAGATAGAAAAAATTGATAAAGAGAGATTAAAATAATATGAACGATAAAAACAAACTATTTACAGGAATAGATATTGTAAATATAAATAGAATAAAAAAAATTTTATTGACAAAGAAAGATTCTTTTTATAGTAGAATATTTACAGAAAATGAAATAAAATATATATCAAAAGGTGGACATAAAGCTACAACTGTAGGCGGTATATTTGCAGCTAAGGAAGCTGTAAGCAAGGCTCTAGGAACAGGTATATCCACTGTGGAATGGAAAAATATTGAGGTTTTACACGATGGAAGGGGTAAGCCTTATATAAATTTAATTGGAAATGGAAAGTTAAGAATGACTGACCTAGGAATAGAAAGTATGGATTTATCAATTTCCCATGAGGAAGATTATGCCATAGCTTTTGTAGCAGGATACTCTAATATTTCTCCCATTGGAAATATAGATGATTCTATTAAAATGTTATTACCCAAAAGAGAAAAGGAAAGCCATAAGGGAACTTATGGAAAAGTAGGTATAATAGCTGGAAGCAAAGGTATGACGGGCTCAGTGTACTTAGCATCACAGGCGGCTCTTAGGACTGGTTCTGGTCTTGTTTATACAATTGTACCACAAGCTATTGAGACTATAATGAGTATAAAATTAACAGAGGCCATAATAAAACCAGTCAAAGACAATGAAGGATTCTTTTCTAAGGAATCCTTAAATGGTATATTAAATGAAATAAAGGGATTGGATGTAATAGCCATTGGACCAGGTATAGGAGCAGATAAAGATAGATTATATATAATCCAAGAGGTTTTAAAAAATTATACTAAGCCAATAGTAATAGATGCAGATGGAATAAATTCCCTTTCATTTAACTTAAATATTCTCAATAATCACACAAGTTCAATTATTATTACACCGCACCCCAAGGAGTTAGCCAAACTATTAAATAAGAGTACTAGAGATATTCAAGAAAATAGAATTTATTATTCTAAATATATATCTAAGAAATATAATATAATAGTAGTCCTTAAAGGATTTAATACTATTGTGGCCTTGCCTACAGGTGAAATATATATCAATGGTACTGGAAATCCAGGAATGGCTACAGCAGGATCTGGAGATATACTTACAGGAATCATAGCTTCTTTCATCGGTCAAGGAATAAAACCAGAAGATGCGGCAAAACTAGGAGTATTTTGCCATGGGTTGGCTGGAGACTTGGCAAGTTATGAAAAAGGCGAATATGGAATTATAGCTACAGATATTTTAGAAAACATTCCTTATAGTATTAAAAAAATCCTAGAGTAAAGGCTGGTGTAATATTGAAAAGGTTTTTTATATTTATGATAGCTATTACTATTTTACTTACAGGATGTAGTCCCAAGAATAATGAAAATACATTAGATAAAAATAAAAAGCTGCTATCAAAGATAGAAAAAGCTTATGAAAACTATGGTGGATATAAATGCAAGGCCAATATAAGAATAACTTCAGGTGATACGGTTTCAGAATATACAATTGAAGAAAGCTATAATAAATCAAATGATTATAGATTAGAAATCCTAAGCCCTAAAGAAAGTAAAGGCATAGTAATACTAAATACCGATGATAAAATTTTTGTAGAGCATCCATCTATAAATCAATCCATATCATTGGTGGCAATAAAATCTTTAAATAATCAGATGATTGTGGGAGATTTTCTAAACAACTTACAAAATGTAGAAAATATCTCTATAGATGAAATAAATGGAAAGGAGCATATAGTTTTTGAGCTTAAATTAGATGAAAAAAATAAATATAGAGATTTAACTAAGATTTGGGTAAGGAAAAAGGATTTTGTCCCTTATAAATTAAATGTATTAGATCAGAATGGTTTGCTACAGATGGAAATTACTTATGAAGATTTTAAGTTTCTTAAAGACTAATGAGTATTATAAGGAGGACTGTCAAATGTATACCTTAGATGAAATAAGACCAGTATGGGCAGAAATTAACTTAGACAATTTAGCTCATAATATAATGGAAGTACGAAAACACATAAAGGAAAATACATTAGTTACTGCTGTAGTGAAGGCAAATGGTTACGGGCATGGCTCTATAGATATAGCAAGAACATTACTTAATAATGGTGCTGATAGACTGGCTGTTGCCACTGTAGGAGAAGCTATAGAGCTGAGACGTGCAAATATAAATGACAGTATTTTAATATTAGGCTATACATCACCTAATAATTATGAAGCCATATTAAAATATGATTTGATACAAACCATATATAATTATAGTGATGCTAAAAAACTATCTAGTAAGGCAATAGAATTAGGGAAAAAGGCTACTATTCATATTAAAATTGATACTGGAATGGGTCGAATAGGGTTTGAAGCCAATGAAGAAACTGTAGAAGATATATTGAAAATATCCAAACTTCAAAATATATATGTTGAAGGAATATTTTCTCACTTTGCTAAAGCTGATGAATTAGACAAATCCTATTCCACAATACAGTTTAAAAGATATATGGAAATTATAAATAAACTAGAAAACAGGGGATTAAATATAAAAATTAAACATATGTCAAACAGTGCAGGAATTATAGATTTGAGAGATTATGATTTGGATATGGTAAGGGCTGGAATAATGATTTATGGTCTTTATCCTTCAGATGAAGTAAATAAGGAATACATAGTGCTAAAACCAGCAATGGCGTTAAAAACTAAAATAGTGCATTTGAAAACTGTATCCAGGGGAACTGGTATAAGTTATGGGCATACTTTTATAACAGAAAGGGAATCTAAAATTGCAACTATACCTATTGGATATGCAGATGGATTTACAAGACTATTGAGTAATAAGGCAGAGGTTTATATAAGAGGAAAAAGGGCAAAAATAGTAGGAAATATATGTATGGATCAATGTATGATAGATGTAAGTCATATAGAAAACATAGAATTAGGAGATGAAGTAGTTATATTTGGATATGAGAAGGGGCATCCTCATGTTGATGAACTTGGAGCAAAGCTTGGTACAATAAATTATGAGATTATTTGTATGGTAAGTAGAAGAGTACCTAGAGTTTATATATCAGATGGCAAAATTGTGAAAATAAAGGATTATTTACTGGAATAAGGTTTAAAAGGAATAAACAATGAATAGGTTGACATATACAATATAATGAATATATAATTATCTTAGGCTATTTTAAATTTTTATAAGGAATAGGAAGGTTCTACATTTGGATATTTTATAAATAATGAACTTTTCTATCAATAGGTTTCAACAAAAGTTATATTTATACTGCAATTATAAGAATCTGTAATATGGGGGTGGATCTATATGGCTGAGACTAGAAGGATTATGATTAGTTTACCTAATAGCCTCCTTGAGGAAGTTGATGTTATGGTACCGATGGAGTACAAAAATAGGTCTGATTTTGTAATAGAAGCTATGAGACTATTTATCAACGAAAAAAAGAGAATAGAAGTTGCGGAAAAGATGAAAGAAGGGTATAAAGAGATGAGTCAAATAAATTTAACTCTTGCAGAAATAGGGCTAGAGCAAGACATTCTTGATTTAGTAATATATGAAGCAAGACTAACGGGGCGTGAGATATTATGATAGTTAAAAGAGGGGATATATACTATGCAGATTTAAGCCCTGTTATTGGGTCTGAACAGGGGGGAGTAAGGCCAGTTCTTGTTATTCAAAATGATATTGGTAATAAATATAGTCCTACAATTATTATTGCCGCCATTACATCACAGATAAACAAGGCAAAGCTGCCTACTCATGTAGAAATTAATGCTCCAGAATATGGGTTACCGAAGGACTCAGTAGTCCTTCTGGAGCAAATAAGAACAATAGATAAAAAACGGTTACGAGAAAGAATTGGAAGATTCAATGAAGAAATGATGGCAAATGTAGATGAGTGCCTAAAAATAAGCTTAGGGTTAGTAGAACTATAAAAATACATACATATTTAAAATAAGCATTGAATATGCTTATTTTTTTGTTGTTTTTGTAGTATAATGAAGACAGTTAATAGTTAATAGTGAAAAGTGAATAGTTTAAAACCAATGAAAAACAATGGTGTACTTTTGATTACTGAACTATTCACTATTAGTTATCCACTATTCACTAAGAAAAGGGAGGTACATAAAGTGAGTAAATTTAAGAAAGCTTGTGTTGGAGTTAGCTCAGTTATTATTCTTCTAGGGGCTACAGTAGTATTTTCAGAGCCAGGTTCTGAAAGTGATCCATTAGTAAGTCTTAGTTATGTGGAAAAGAAAATAGAACAACTAAAATACTATGTAGACGAAAAAATAGGAAATAAAAATAATGAAAATATGACGGTAAATTCATGGGAAGCAGTTGAAGTGCTGAAAGGACAATCATTAATATGTAAAGATGGTACAGAAATAATTCTAAGGTCTGGTGAAGCCAAAGCAATTGCCATAATAAGCAATGGTATAGAAAATGGACTTACAAATGTAACCATAGGTAAGGATTTAAGAATGGATGAAAACATTCAAGCAAATCACTTACTGATAGTGCCTAGAGATGATGGAAGAGGAGCAAGAGCTACAAAAAATAGTTTTTTCCTAGTGAAAGGAAATTATGAAATTAGATAGGAAGTGAACTTATGGCTAATATAAGAGAATATAAAAATAATGATGAAAAAGAAATAATAGAGTTATTTAATAAAGTCTTTAATACTAATAGGAAAGAAGAATATTGGAACTGGCAATTTATGGAGAACCCTGCTGGAAAATCTGTAATAGTGCTGGCAGAAGATGATTCTAAGATAGTAGGACAGTGTACTCTGTTACCTACTGTAATGTTAGTTAGAGGAGAAGAAGTATTAGCAGGACAATCAATAGACACCATGATAAATGAGGATTATAGAGGCAAAGGTATACATAAAGAACTTGCCAATAAATCTTACGAAATAGGTGTAAATAACAACATAGAGTTTAGGTTCGGATTTCCTTCAAAAATGGCCCTAAGAGGTTTACTAGGTGGTATTGGTGGATCCTTTGTAGCAGATATCCCTCTTTTCACAAATTATTATAGGTTAGATAATATTCTATTAAATATTGTAAAAATAAAATTTCTAGCAAAAATATTATCCATACCTTTACATGGTCTAATTAAATTTGTATATAAGGAACAAAAAATAAAGATAAAAGAAAACTATATAATTAAAGAAATAGATGAATTTGATGAAGATTTTGATAATCTATGGAACAAGATTAAATCAGATAGTCCTATAATGACTAAAAGAGATAGCAAATTTTTAAATTGGAGAATAAAGAATCATCCAAATATAGATTATAAAACCTTTGGTGCTTATTTAGATAATGAATTAGTAGGATATATAATTACTAAAATTGAAAAAAGAGAAATAAGAAATAACCCTAATATAAGACTTGGCAGTATGGTAGATATTGTGGGAATCAACGAAGATACAGTAGCTGCTTTATATTTTAAAGCAAAGGAATATTTTAAAAGTCAAAATACAGATTTAGTAGCAACATGGGCATCAGAATCCATGCAGTATAGAGGATTACTAGTGAAATTAGGATTTGTTAAGACTAGAAGCACTATACCTTTTGTTGTGAAAAACCTTACTGAAAATCAGGATTTAGAAAAATTTATTTTAGATGAAAAGAATTGGTATATAATGCCTATAGAGTCAGATTTTTATTAGGAAGTGATTGTATGATAAGAAAATTAATTAAGATGTTGCTTAAATACCCTATTATGTTTATAAATCGTATATATCTATGGTTTTATTTTAAGGGAAGTAAAATTAATGATGATTATATAGAAATAATTCCTAAAGGGAATGAAAAAATCCTTGTATTGTCTCCCCATGTAGATGATGAAACCATTGGTTTAGGTGGGACTATTATTAAATATCATAACTCAGGAAGCAAAATGTCCTTAGTATATTTAACTGATGGAAGTGGAAGCACTAGTTATAAATCTAAAGAAGAGACAGCCAAGGAAAGAATGGAAGAAGGATATAAGATTAAAGAAAGCTATGGATTTCACAGTATCTACTTTTTAGAAAAAGTAGATGGAACTTTGGATTCTAAGGATAAAAACCTGATTGAAGAAATCTTAGAAATTTTAAATAAGGAAAAACCAGATATTATTTTCAGTCCTTTTTTAATTGATGGAAATATAGACCATGTAGAAACTACAAAAACTTTAGAAAAAGCTTTAAAAATATGGAATGAACAATTTGAAAACATATATCTATATGGAGTAAATAGTTTAATAGACCCTAAAATCATTAACAGAACCAGTTTCTTAGATGAAAAAATATATAAGGAGAAACTAAGTAAGTTTGATATTTTTCAATCACAGTGGGCAATGGGATTTAGTGCTTTTAACTTATTAGATAGAAGAAGAGCATTGATGTATAAAAAAAGCTACGCTGTTGAAAACTTTGTAAGTGTAAATTATATGATATTAAAAGAAATAATAGATAAGCTAGAAAAAGAAAAGTTTAATCCACAGATATTCAAGCAAATAAGTAGTGAATTTACTTTAATTTATGCAATTATGAAATCAAAAGAAGAAAAGAAAATTTATAACAAGTCAGTAAAAGAAATATTAGAAAATAAAGATAGGAGGTAGCTCCCACGGAGCATATTAAAATGAAAGTACTTCATCTAATCAGTGGGGGAGATACAGGTGGTGCTAAGACCCATATAATCTCTCTAATAAAAGCAATAGACAAGTTAATAGATGCCAAAATCATATGTTTTATTGAAGATACCTTCTATCATGATGCTAAAGCTACTGGTATTCCCATAGAAGTATTTAAACAAAAGAGTAGATTTGATATGTCAGTAGTAGGTAGGTTGGCAGAAGAAGTAGAAAAACAAGGATATGATATTATTCACTGTCATGGGGCTAGGGCTAATTTCATTGGTATGTTTTTAAAGTTAAAGGTAAAGAAACCCTTTATTACAACAATCCATAGTGATTACGAATTGGATTTTAAAGATAATTTTTATAAGAAAATCATTTTCACCACATTAAATAAATTTGCTCTTCAAAGATTCAAATATTTTATTGCAATTTCTGATACCTTTAAAGATATGTTGGTTCAAAGAGGATTTAAGAAGGACAGAATATTTACTGCATATAATGGTATAGATTTAGACAGCAGTATGGAATATCTCTCCAAAGAAGAATTTTTTCAAAGACATGAAATTGATTACAAAGGAGAGACCGTAGTAGGAATTGCAGCAAGATTGGATTTAGTAAAAGACCATGAAACCTTTATTAGAGCAGCTTCAAATGTGTTGCAGAAAAGAAAAGATGTTATATTTCTAATTGCAGGAGATGGAAATGAGAGACAAAGACTAATGTCATTGGCTAAGGAGTTAAAGGTAGAAGAAAATCTACATTTTTTAGGTTACATAAAAGACCCAAATTCATTTTTTAATGCCATAGATATAAATGCCTTAACTTCAGTTAGTGAATCCTTTCCCTATGCAATATTAGAAGGGGCAAGGCTTAAAAAGACAATAATATCCACCAATGTAGGAGGAATAAGTAAACTAATAGAAGATGGTAAAAATGGATATTTAGTTGATGTAGGAGATATAGAAGCTTTAAGCAATAGAATAATAGATTTAGTAGAGAATAAAGAAAAAATTCAAAATATGGGTGAAAATCTATTTAATAAAGTAAAAGAAATGTATTCATCAGAAGCTATGGCGAGAGAGCATCTAAAAATCTATGAGAAGATATTAAATAATAGTGGATTAAGAGATTCAATTCTTTTATCTGGATATTATGGATTTGATAATAGTGGTGATGATGCTATACTAAAGGCAATAGTAAAAGATATTAAAGCCTATAATAAAGATATAAGTATAAATGTACTCTCTAATAATCCTGCAAAAACTGAAGAGATATATAATGTAAATGCAGTAAATAGATTTGAATTTAAAAAAGTATATAAGGCTATGAAGAACTCCACTCTATTTATTTCAGGTGGTGGGTCTTTATTACAGGACATAACCAGCACAAGGTCCTTACTATATTATCTATCAACAATAAGGTTGGCAAAATTATATAATAAGCCTGTAATGGTATATGCCAATGGAATAGGACCTATTAAAAAGAAGCTAAATAGAATTTTAACTAGAAGTACATTGAATAAAGTTGATTTAATTACTCTTAGAGATAAGGATTCTGAAGATTTTATTAAGGTCTTAGGAGTAAAGAATAAAAATATAGTAGTAACAGCAGACCCAGTATTTACTTTAGAACCAGCTCCAGAACCTAGGATACAAGAAATATTTGAGAAAGAAGAAATACCTAGACATAAAAAGTTTATTGGAATTTCAGTGAGAAAGTGGAAAGATAATGAGAATTTAATTAAGGTTATGGCGGAAGCCATAGATTATATAGTAGAGAAGTATGATGTAAATGTGATTTTGATACCTATGCACTATCCAGAGGATTTAGAAATAAGTCTTGATATAAATAGTATGGTTAGGAAAAATGGTTCTTATGTAATAAAGGAGAAATATGGTGTAGAGGAGATAATGGGGATAATAAGAGAATTAGAAATAATTGTTGCCATGAGACTTCATTCCTTAATTTATGCAGCAACTCAAGAGATACCTATGGTAGGTTTATCTTATGATCCAAAAGTTGATGGAATCTTACGTTCTCTAGATATGGATTATATATGTAGTATTGAGACTTTATCATATGATGATTTATTAGAAAAAATAGATTATATATGGAATAATCGAACCAATCTCAATAAACATTTAAAAGAACAGCATAAGGAGCTAGAAGAAAAAGCATTATCTAATGTGGAAATGGCGTTAGATTTAATAAAAAAGTAGGTGATTGTAATTAAAACTTTAGAAATATTTGGAGTAAAAATATATAATACAACTTTACAAGAGGCAACATTACAATTAGAAGAATATCTTAAAGGAGAAAAATCAAAAGCTATTTACACCCCTAATACAGAAATTGTAATGGTTGCAAAGGATGATGAAAGTCTTAAAGATTTAATTAATAGGGGTGATCTAATAGTACCAGATGGAATAGGGTTAATATATGCTTCTAGAATTAAAAAAAAGCCATTACAAGAAAGAGTAACAGGATTTGATTTATCTATAAATTTACTTAAAATAGCCAATGAAAACTCCTATAGTATTTATTTTTTTGGTGGAAAAGATGGAGTTGCTAAAATGGCAGCGGAAAATGTAAAAAAGGATTATCCAAATATTAGAATAGCAGGACACCATCATGGGTATTTTAAAGGTATCCATGTGGGATATGAGAACCATGAAGAAGAAGTAAAAGTTATAGATAATATTAATTCTTTAAATCCAGATATAATATTTGTAGGATTAGGATTTCCTAAACAGGAAATTTGGATAGATGCCAATAAAGACAAGATTAAGGCAAAGGTAATCATAGGAAATGGCGGAGTAATGGATATATTAGCTGGAAACTCTAAAAGAGCCCCTGAAATATATCAGAAATTAGGACTTGAGTGGTTGTATAGATTAGTTAAAGAACCTTCAAGAATAAAACGACAAATAGTTTTACCAAAGTTCATGCTAAAAGTATTATTTTCTAAAGACATTATAAAGTAGGAAGGGGAATTTTATGAACAACGGCCACAAATGGTATAAAACTTTATTTTCTTATATTTTAATAACTATAGGGGTATTTTTGATGTCAGTATCCTTACTATATTTTCTTGCACCAAATACCATAGCTCCAGGGGGAGTTACAGGTTTTGCTGTAGTTTTAGAGAAGGTATCTAAAGTCCCTATATATTTAACAAACTTGGCTATAAACATTCCATTGTTTCTCTTAGGTGCAAAAACATTAGGAAAAGATACAGCTATAAAAACATTATATGCAACATTTTTATTATCCTTATTTTTAAAATTTTTAAAACCAACAGTTTTAACTCATGACTTCTTACTGTCCTCCATATTTGGGGGAGTATTAATGGGTATAGGACTAGGTATAGTCTTTAAATTTGGAGGAACTACGGGTGGAACAGACTTAGCAGGTTCTATTTTAAATAAAAAATTTCCAAATTTAAGCGTAGCCACATTTATGACTATGATTGATTTTTGTGTAGTTATATTTGCAGGTATCGTTGAGAAAAATATTGAAATATCCCTATATTCAGTTATAGCCATGTTTGTTATAATGAAAGTAATAGATATGATTTTAGAAGGAATTGGATATTTAAAGGGATTTTATATTGTTACAGATATGCCTGAAGAAGTAAGTCAAAGACTTATGGTAGAAATTGATAGAGGGGTTACTGCTCTTAAAGGAAAAGGTATGTATACAAAGGCGGATAAAGATGTTTTGCTATGTGTAGTTAGCAGATCTCAGTTTAGTAAGGTAAAAGAAATAGTAAAAGAAGTAGATCCATTTGCATTTATTATGGTATCTGAAATGTCTGAAGTAGTAGGTGAAGGATTTACAGATGAAAAGAAAAAATAGGAGGTAGATAGGAAAATGGAATTAAAAGAAATAGCTCGAAAAATAAGAGTTGATATTATTGAAATGTTAGAAGAATCACAATCAGGACACCCTGGAGGTTCATTGTCAGCAGTTGAAATATTAACAGCATTATACTTCAAGGAAATGAATATAGATACTTCTAATCCAAAATGGGAGGATAGAGATAGATTTGTACTTTCAAAGGGTCATGGTACACCAGTATTATATGGTACTTTAGCAGAAAGAGGATTTTTTCCTAAGGAAGAACTGAAGAACTTTAGAAAAATGGGTTCTATACTACAGGGACATCCTGATATGAAGGAAATACCAGGGGTTGATATGACCACAGGTTCTTTAGGACAAGGTTTGGCTGCTGCAAATGGCATGGCTTTAGCAGGTAAACTGAATAATAAGGATTATAGAGTATATGGAGTAATAGGAGATGGAGAATGTCAAGAGGGTCTAATATGGGAGGCTGCAATGCTTTCAGCTCACTATAAACTAGACAATATTACAGTGTTTTTAGACCATAACGGACTTCAAATAGATGGATCTAATAAAGATATAATGAATATTGAACCAATAGATGAAAAGTTTAAATCATTTGGATGGAATGTATTGACCATAGATGGTCACTCTATAGATGAAATACTTGAATCAATAGAGAAGGCAAAAGCAACTAAAGATAAACCAACAATAATAATAGCTAAAACTTCTAAGGGAAAAGGAGTATCATTTATGGAAAATCAAGTAGGTTGGCATGGAAAAGCTCCATCAAAAGAAGAAGCTCAAAAAGCCTTAGAAGAATTAGGAGGTGCTAAATAATGATTGCAACTAGAGATGCCTATGGAGAAGCTTTGAAAGAATTAGGTGGAATAAATGAGGATATTGTAGTATTAGATGCAGATCTTTCTGGTTCTACAAAAACATCCGTATTTGCAAAGTCTTTCCCTGAAAGATTTTTTAATGTAGGTATAGCAGAGCAAAATTTAATAGGTACAGCAGCAGGACTTGCTACAGCTGGAAAGATTCCTTTTGCAAGTACTTTTGCTATGTTTGCAACAGGACGTGCCTTTGAAATCATAAGGAACTCCGTATGTTATCCAAACTTAAATGTAAAAATAGCTGCAACCCATGCAGGGTTAACAGTAGGAGAAGATGGGGCAACTCATCAGGCATTAGAAGATATTAGTTTAATGAGGTCTTTACCTAATATGGTGGTTTTAAGCCCAGCAGATGGTATAGAAGCGAAACAATGTATATATGAGGCAGCTAAACATTATGGACCAGTATATATAAGACTTGGGAGAGCAAAGACTCCAGTAATATTTGATGAAAATTATAAATTTGAAATAGGTAAAGGTGTAGAACTAAAAGAAGGAACAGATGTAACGATTATAGCTACAGGAGTCATGGTAGAAAGAGCCTTAACTGCTTCAGAAAAGCTTTTGGAAGAAGGGATTAAAGCGAGAGTTATAAATATGTCTACCATAAAACCTATAGATAAAGATATTATAATAAAAGCTGCTAAAGAAACTAAAGCTATAGTAACAGTTGAAGAACATAGTATAATAGGTGGATTAGGTAGTGCAGTAGCAGAAGTAGTAGTTGAGAATCAGTTAGTTCCTATGGTTAGAATTGGTACTATGGATACCTTTGGTGAATCAGGAGACGGTTTTGAATTACTTGATAAATATGGTCTTAGTGTAGATAATATAGTTCAAAATGTAAAGAAGATGATATAATATAAAGGCCTCTAATTATTAGAGGTCTTTATATTATAAAATATGAGGTGAAGATTAATGGTAAAGAGAAAGCAGATAGAAGAATTATACTATATAAGGGCTATAGCTGCACTGGGTATACTAATTATTCATGGAACAGGTGTATTTGCTGTAAATTCTACATTTAATTCTAAGGCAATGTATTTAGGAATATTTTTTAATCAATTTTTTAGATTTGGTTCCCCCGTATTTATGATGATTTCAGGGTTAGTATTATTTTATAACTATAGAAGTAGAGAAGAATTTAATGTAAAAAAGTTTTATACTAAAAAGGTTTTATATATTCTGATACCATATATAATATGGTCATCAATATATTTTCTTTATAGATGTTATATTTCAGGTATTTCTTTTAGTATTAATCAGATACCAATATTATTTAAGGAAATAATATTTGGAACAGCATTTCCACATCTATATTTTATAGTTTTAATATTTCAGTTCTATATAATATTACCGCTATTAATAAGATATTTAACTAAACCAATGCAAGAAAATCCAATTAAATTATTTTTTATAACTTTTATACTTCAAGCCATGATACTTATATATGGAAGATATTTTAAAAATTATAATACAGCAGGAATAGTAGGATACTTTAATCTTTATTATTGGAAGAGCATATTTGGATGGTTTTTCTATTTTATAGCTGGAGGTATTTTAGGGTTAAACTACGAAAAAATAGAAAATTACATTGAAAGAAATATTAAACTATTATTTATTGTTTATATTGGAGTTATGTGTGTTTATGTAGGACAAGTATATTATAATATATTTCTAAATGGAGGTAGGGATTATTATGATAACTTTGGATCCATAAGACCTGAAACCATGATCTATACCTTAGCTACTATGCCAATATTAATGTGGGTTACAAAGAGAATGGTAGGAAAGTTTAATATAATAAAAACCTTTGGAACTTATTCCTTAGGAATATACTTTGCACATCCTATAGTTTTAGAGGAAATAAAATATAAGATATTTAGTAAATTTCCTGCTGCCTTAGGATATAGCAGACTTAGTTCTTTATTAATATTAGTATTTTTAGGAATAATTTTTACCTTCCTCTTGGTACTGTTAATTGCAACATTGAAAAACAGATGGCTTTTACTAGGTAGAATACCGAAATTTAATATTAAATTAAGGAGAAATACAACCTTAGTTAATATAAATGATTAAATAATTATACATAATCCAGTCCATTTAGGAATATTAATGATATAAGATTAATTACTTGGAGGGATTGGAGTGAAAAGAAATTATATTATAGCCTTGGCAATTATTTTGATTATTGGAGCTTTATTTATACCTAAGATGATAAAAGGAAATGATGAACAAATAAAGTTTAAAGTAGTAAAAGAGGAGGAAATTCCAGAGAAGATTTCTGAAATGCTGCCAAAGTATTTAATTGAGGAAAGAGCCTTAACCTGTAAATATAGAGATGAAATTTATGTAGTGGTAACTAGGGGAGAAAAGAATTCTAAAGGATATTTAGTAGAGATAGACCAAATAATGAAAGAAAAATATTCAAAAGAAGTATTTGATATAGTAGTTTATGCAAAGTTTACTGATCCAGATCCTAATGAAATAGTGGAGCAAGAATATGATTATCCATATATAGTAGTCAAAACTAATTTGAAAAATATGCCAGAAGAAGTTCATTTAGATATAGAATACAATGAATAAAACCTATAACTAAAATTATAAATCTTATGGATTAGTTTATACTTTAGGTATAGTATAGATAGAAAATAAAGTCTAATATTATAAAATAAAAAGGATAGAGAAATCTATCCTTTTTTCATTGCAAAGTTTTTGTAAACAATTTTAGAAATTAGAATACATTAAATTAGGAAATAATGTATAATTAGAATAGTTATCTACGGAGGTGAATCATAATGTTAGAAAAATATATAGTTCCAATTGAGAAATTGAGAAACCAATGTGATCCAAATATATTTCCATATGAAACTACAGAAGAATGCGTAGAATCTAGAGATCTTATTGGGCAAGATAGAGCCATGGAAGCTATAAAATATGGGATTTCTATGAAAAGAAAAGGATATAATATTTATGTATCAGGATTTACAGGTACAGGAAGAAACTCCTATTCTTATTTAATTGCAAAGGAATTCGCAAAGGAAAAACCAATACCTAAAGACTGGTGTTATGTATATAATTTTAAAAAAGCTAATTGTCCCAAAGCTATAAGTTTAGAGCCAGGAGAAGGAATAAATTTTAAACAAGAAATAGAATCTGCAATTAAAAATATAGATATTGAAATACCAAAAGCTTTGAATTCAAAACTTTATGAAGATAGTAAAAATGCAGTATTCAATGAGAATAAAAAATTAGCCGAATCCATACTTCAAGAATTAAATCAATTTGCTAAAAAATATAATTTTGTATTTAAACAAACAGACCAAGGACTTCTCAGTATACCCTTAGTTGGAAATAGACCTATGTCAGATGAAGAACTTGATGAATTAACAGATGAAGAAATAGAAGTATTAGGTAATATATCCATAGAGTTAACTCAAAAATCTTATGATTATATTAAAGGAATAAAGGCTGTTGAATCAAAACTTAAAAATGAAATAAAAAAATTAAAAGAAGAACAGGTCACATTAGTAGTGACTACTTTTATAGGACCAATACAAGTAAGATATAGAGAGAATATTGATATATTTAAATTTCTTTTAGAAATTAAAGAGGATATAGTAAAGAATTATGAAATGTTCTTAGTTGATGAAGAAGAAGATTATATGGAAAAAATATTTTTTCAGGGAAATAAGAAGGAGGATTTTCTGAAAAGATATTTTATAAATTTATTTATAGATAATAGTCAAACTAAAGGCTCTCCTGTAATTAGAGAGATGAACCCAAACTATTATAATTTATTTGGTAAAATAGAATATGCAAATGAAATGGGTGTTGCAAAAACAGACCATACTAGAATCAAATCAGGTTCCATGCACGAAGCAAATGGTGGATATATAATAATCCAAGCGAAAGATATTTTACAAAATAAATTTTCATGGGATGGATTAAAAAGAACCTTAACTACAGAAAAGTTAAAAATAGAAAATGTACTTGGATTGGATATAGCTTCAGAAACTTTAAATCCAGAGCCAATACCTTTAGATATAAAGGTAATAATAGTAGGAGATTATTTAACATATCATATATTATATTCTTATGATGAAGAATTTAAGAAATTGTTTAGAATAAGAGCAGATTTTGATACTGAAATGGAAAGAACATATGAAAATATTATAAAAATAGGCTCTTTTGTAGCTTATCAATGTAAGAAAGAGAACTTACTTCCATTTCATAGGGATGCTCTAGGAGCTATTATAGATATAAGCAGTAGAATCGCAGATGAAAAAAATAAATTAACATCCGGATTTAATGAATTAGTAGAAATAATATATGAAGCAGATGGATGGGCTAGAAGTGAATTTAAAAAAATAGTAGGTAAAGAAGATGTAAAAAAAGCAATTCTAAAAAAACAATATAGAAACAACTCTTATGAAGAAAGAGTTTTAGAATTAATTAATAATGGTACTATTTTAATAGACATAGAAGGAGAAAAGGTAGGGGAAATCAATGGATTGTCGGTAATTGACTTAGGTCAGTATTCCTTTGGAAGACCGACTAAAATAACAGCAAATACTTACTATGGTAAAGATGGAATAATAAATATTGAAAAAGAGGCAGAACAAAGTGGAAATATACATGATAAAGGCGTATTAATTATGAGTGGATATTTAGGTGAAAAATATGCCAAAAACATTCAATTATCCATGACTGCAAGTATTACCTTTGAACAATCCTATGATGGTATAGATGGAGACAGTGCTTCAAGTACAGAACTATATGCTATACTGTCTAGCTTAGGTGATGTTCCCATAAAACAAGGAATAGCAGTAACAGGTTCTGTAAATCAAAAGGGAATAATTCAGCCTATAGGTGGAGTAAATGAGAAAATAGAAGGATTTTATAATGTGTGTAAATTAAAAGGATTGAAAGGTGATAAAGGAGTAATAATTCCAAGAATAAATGTGGAAAATTTAATGCTAAATGATGAAGTAATAAATGCTGTAAAGTCAGGAATGTTTACTATATATGCTGTGAATACTATTGATGAAGGAATAGAAATATTAACAGGTATAAAAGCAGGACAGCTAAATGAAGATGGAGAATACGAAGAAAATACTATAAATCACTATGTACAGGAAAAGTTAATATACTATTCTATGTTAAGTCAAGATTTTGGGGAAGAATAGATAAAGTAGATATATGAAATAGTCTGGTGAAAATCACCAGACTATTGAATTTCAAAAGGTTTAAAAACTATATTCATAGTATTCGTATCCTTATTTATATTGACTTCTGAATCTACTTCATATAAAACTTTAATTAGTTTTTTTGTTAATACTTCTTTTGGAGTGCCATAGTCTATTATTTCACCTGATTTCATTGCATAAATCTTATCACAATATAGAGCAGCTATATTTAAATCATGAATTGCAGATATTACTGTAATTTCTAAACTTTTAGCAATAGACATAAATTGAAGCTGGTATTTTATATCTAAATGATTTGTTGGTTCATCTAAAATCAAACATTTTGTTTCTTGAGCTAATGCTCTTGCTAAAATAACCCTTTGTTTTTCTCCTCCCGATAGACTATTAAAACTTCTATCAGAAAAATTGGTCATTCCAACTTTTTCCAAGGATTCTAAAGCTATTTTATAGTCATTTGGATTATCCCTTTCCATAAACTTTTTATGGGGAGTTCTTCCTATTAGAACCATATCTATTACAGAAAAGTCAAAATCTGAATCATTATGTTGTGCTACTACTGCTATTTTTTTAGCTGTTTCTTTTAATGAAATATCATCTATATTTTTATCATCTATATAAATAGTTCCTGAGTTTGGCCTTAAAGTTCTATATAAAGCTTTAAGTAAAGTACTTTTGCCACTTCCATTTGGACCTATTATCCCTACGAATTCCTTATTTTTAATATGTAGACTTAAATCATTTAAAATTTTCTTTCCACCTAAATATACCACTAAATTTTTAGATGACATTTCCATTATCTGCCACCTCCAAATCCATAGGATTTACTAATCATTAAATATATGAAAATTGGAGTTCCTATCATAGATATTAAAATTCCTATGGGAAGTTCACTTCCAGGAATAATGATTCTGGAAAGCACATCTGCCCATATTAGAAATATTGATCCAGATAAAGCATTTATAAATATTATTTTCTTATGGTCTGTTCCAAATAATATCCTTACTATATGTGGAATTATTAATCCAACAAATCCTATTATTCCAGATGAATAAACTATGAGCCCTATTATTAAAGAAGTTACTAATAGATATATTTGACGATATATATGGAGATCTTTTCCCAAAGTAATAGAAACTTCATCTCCAAGTAACATTAAATTTAAAGTTCTATATTGTGTTATGAAAAATACTACAGCAATTAAAATTATTGGAAATATAAATTTTATAGTATCCCAATTTGCTCCTGCTAAACTACCCATTATCCAGTCAGTAATACTTCTAAGCCTTTCTTTATCATCAGTATAATATATTATAAAGCTTGAAAAGGCAGAACAAAGGGAACTAAGTGCCATACCTGATAACAATAATTTTGTAGAATTTGCTTTACTGTTTATATTTGACATTACCATTACTAAAATTGAAATTATAAAGGCACCTATAAAAGCACAGATTCCAACGTAATTAGAGCCTAAGAAGGACCCGACTCCTAACATAATGGCAATGGTAGCCCCTAAATATGCTCCTGAAGATACTCCCAATATATACGGATCTGCCAATGGATTTTTTACTACTGCCTGCATGATTAGACCTGATATGGAAAGTCCCATTCCAACACAGGTGGCAAGGATTATTCTAGGAAGTCTAATAAACCATACAATATCAATAGCTGAACTACTTGGTAAGCTTTCTTCAGTTCCTATATCAAATAATTTATAGAAAATTATTTGATATATATCTTTAGCTGATATATCTACAGAACCCATAGTTACAGATGTTAATATGGAAAAAATTAGTGTAAGTATTAAAAGAAGAGTAACGCCTACATAAATAGACGTTCCCTTAAATAATCCTTGATTATTATTTTTTTTAACAAGTTTTTCTTTCATAGTGACTCCTAGTTAAGCTCTGGATATAAGCCTTTGCTTATGGATATTATACCATCTAAGGTTCTTATACCACTTGCAAAAACTTCACTTAACATAATAGAGTGTACCCTATTATTTTGTATAGCTGATATACTTGATAATGCTGGATTTTCCATTATAGATTGTAAAGCCGTATCTCTATCTATGGCATCTCCATAATAAACAGTAAATATAACTTCAGGATTAAGATTTACTAGATCCTCTGCACCAATTCTACCATTTTCTTTTGCTACTAAATCTGCTCCAACTAAAGTGGCAATATTTCCTCCAATACTGTCTTCTCCATAAATTCTAAAAGTATTTTCTTTTCCTATTTCTAAAATAACTGTTTTTACTGGTTCTCTATCTTTTCCAAATTCTTTGGCTTTTTCGATTTCAGCCTTCATATTATCAACTATGGCCTTTGCTTTATCCTCTACATTAAAGATTTTTCCCATATTTAATATATCATTATATTCATTTTCAATAGAATCTGGTTTAGAAACTCCGCTATTTTGTGCCATATAAGTATTTATATTTCTTTCATGCCAAAATCCAACATCTCCAAGTCTCTTTTCCCCAAAAAAAGAATACCAGCTTAATATAAAATTTGCTTCAAGTCCTATAACTTCTTCTTTTGTAGGAACATTATCGTAATATTTTACTTTACTAAAGGCTTCTTTATATTCATCTTTTACATCATGGTCAAGTCCTGCTGCCGCCACTATTTTATCCTCAAGACCTAATGCTAACAATGTTTCAATGGAGTTTTGATATACAGCTACTACTTTTTCTGGTGTTTTTTCAAAAGTAATTTCTATAGGTTCTTTTTCATAATTATATGTGGTTATGATTACTGGATAGTGTTCATTTTTAACTTCTGTACTTTCCACGGTATCTTCCACAATTACATTTTCATCTTTAACTTCTTCAGATTTCTTATCACAACCTGTAATACTAAACATTATTGCTGTTGCTAAAAATATACTTAAAAACTTTTTCATTCTGTTTCCCCCTATATATTAATGAGTTCCTTCTATTACTTCTATATTATTCTTTGTAAAAACTTCCTTTATTTCTTCTAATATATTTGCTTTGCATTTTACTACACATACACCTAAATGTAGTCTTTCTACTTCAAATTCTTTTAGTTTTTTACTGATATTTTCTATATTTTCTTTAGTATTTTTAGAACATATATCACAGGTAAAAAAAGAAACTAATTCTGTACTTATATTTTTATACTCTTCAAAATGCTTTTCCTTATTATTATAAGCTTTAAAACATCCCATTGTTGTACAAATACCATTGATTTTTTCACATACACCTATTGCTATTTTCATAATTCCTCCTAATTTTAAAAATAAAAAAACAATCCTATTTAAATTAATAAAGGATTGCTTATAGAAAATACATTTTTCCTATTCTAATCTACCTCCTTCATCTTCCGTAAAGTATAGTAATAAAAAATAGGCAGGTATTCTGACTCAAGGATCTACATTTTTTCAGCCTTCCCAGTTTCCTAGTGGCATATTTGAAAAAACTTCTCTTTTACAGCGGCGGGACCGTGTGGGACTTTCACCCAACTTCCCTTTTAATCTAAAATTAGAACCTATTTTTTTTATTTAATTGTCGACTCAATTCTACTAAAAAGTTGAATTGTTGTCAAGATTTATGAGTATAATAGGAAATCAGTCTATTTCTTTTCCTATTGTTTATTTAATAGTTTCAATCCACAAAGGCATATTCCAACTACTATAAAAAACAAGAATAGAATTCTATTATAAAACCACACATGATCAGCAAATCCCATAACCATTAGTCCACCTATACCAGATATACAAGCTATTAATATATTATTAATGGAATCATCTTTTTTATTAAATATCAACACCATAGATTTCTTAAATAATCTAAATATTAATAATATAAATGATCCTAAAGCCAATATTCCAGCTTCTAACCAAAGTTGTAAATAAAGATTATGAGTATGAGCTACAGTCTTTAATGCAAAGGATTTATATCTTTTATATATAGTATTAAATACTTGATTTCCTAGACCTACACCACCAAGCCAATAATTTTTCAACATAGGTATAGCAGGTTCTAAAATTTGTTTTCTATACTTTATAGATGAATCGTTTGGGTTAAATATTGTTAGTATTCTTCTATAAATAGATTGAGGTAATATTGGGATACATAGTATTCCAATTAAAATCATAAAAGGTAGAAGCTTTTTATTTTTAAAGAATACAAATATAAACATTGCAAATGCAAAGGATACCCAAGCAGATCTAGAACCTGTTTTCAAAAGTATTACAACAATAGGTAAAGATATACATAGGATAAATGCTTTTTTCCACCAAGATTTTGAGTTGAAAAATACAGTCCCTAAAAACGGCATAGTAAGAACCAACAATTCTCCATATATATTAGGATTTCCCATAGTTGAAAATACTCTACCAGACATACTTTGATTAACTGTCAAATCAGTTAAAGAAGGATTAACCTCTATACCAACTACTTTCCATTGCCATATACCATATAGTACTGTAAGAAAGGTTCCCATAAGAAGCAATTCAATAAGCCTATTTAATTCATCTGTTGAATCAATAGAACTAATAATTATAATCACTGTAATAAATGAGATTAAATAATAAATAAAGTAATTTATACTTTCCCTAGGAAATAAAGATGTTACAGTTGCTAAAGTTATTGTAGCAAAAAACAGCACTAAGCTAAAATCTAAATGAAAAATATCTATGGATTTAGCAGGTTCAATTATAATCTTTATAATAAATAATATAAGAAGAATTAAAGTAAATAAAACTCCATAAATATTGTACCATCTATGGTCTGGTATTATAAAAGTAAAGATTAAAGTTAGTCCTATGACTATTTCAAACCTACTTATTAAAAATTTAATAAACTTAAATATATAACTATAGGAAAAAGCTTCTTCATATTTTAAATAAAATTTCCTAAAGAAGATAATTGGTCCATTTAAGCATTTGTCTAGAACTCTATAGATAAAACTATTTCGCCAAATAGTATCTAAATAATCAGGTCTTTTTAAGTAGTTCCAAATCTTGCTATAAGATAGGTAATATTGTATCTTTTTAACAAAGGAGATGGACAGTCCATATATTAAAGAATCTTTAAACTTATTTTTTACAAACATTAACAACTTATATATATATCCAATAATTAAGCTGTTATTTATAAGGTATTCCATTTTCATCACCTTCCAATGGCTATTCAACTTTTTTAATTTCAGCTATTCTTCCATTTTGTAACATTGAGTTACCTGCATATATAGTAAGGGTTTGACCTATATAATAAATAGATTTATCAATAGTTACACCATTTTTACCTATAATTCCATCAGCTTCCATAGTTATATACAATGAAGCATATCCTTCTTTAGTAGAAGGTACATAATTTCCATCTACATCTCTAGACCAAGATATGGACTGGTCTACAACTTTATCTGAAACTTTGCCGAAATTAGCATTTTGAATTGATTCTCTCACAGAATCACCAATTTCTATTGAAGTTGCAGCAGATTCAGGTATTTCTTCAACAAAATAAGAAATTTCAATCTTATCTGATTTAGCCACAAATGGAGTATTTACCTGTGCTTTTTTAAATTTATTGCCCACTGCAGCAATTCCAACTACAAGAACAAATATAATAATCCCATCTATAATGGTGAATTTTCTTTTTGGTTTTAAATTATTTTTACTCATGAAAACTACCTCCTATATTTTATCTGCACTATGAATTTTCCCATAGAATATTGAGTTACCAGCTCTTAGGGTGATGGTTTGTCCAATATAATAAGTAGAACCACCAAGGTTTATTCCATTAGGTCCTAAAGTACCATCAGCTTCCATACTTATATATATAGATGAATAACCTTCTCTGGGAGAGGAAAATTGCTTGCCTTCCACAGTTGAATCCCAAGATACAGATTTGCCTATCTTAATATCTGTAACAGTACCAAAACTAACATTTTGTAAAGCTTCAGAAGCAGGGTCTCCTATATGAACATTATCTGAGGAGAAATTATTTACTTCCTCTTGATAAAATACAACTTCAACTTTATTTTTACTTATAATAGATCCTTGATTATTAGATATAAATCCAAGTTTAAATAATACTAAAGCTCCAAGAAATAACCCTATTAATATAAACAAAACATCTATAATGCTAATTTTTCCAAAGATTCTTCCCTTATTGTCAATTATCATATCTTGTCTCCTTTCATTTGTTATTTGTATTTAAACTTAACTATATAGATTATAAGTTTCTTCCATAGTATTATCAAGATTAAAGTTATTACTTAAAAAATTCAATCCATTTTTACTATAGATTTTTATTAAATTTTTATTAGATAAAAACTTCAATATAGATTCTGCTAATTTATCTTTATCGCCATAAGGAATCAATGTGCCAAAATCACAACTTGGAGTTATGATTTCCCTTGAACCTCCACTATCTGTAGATATAACAGGCAGTCCAGAAGCCAAAGCTTCCAATATGGAGATACCAAAAGCTTCAGATTTAGAATGGGATATAAATAAGTCACAGGCTCTTAAAATATGATTTATATCATTTCTATGTCCAGTAAATATTATATCGTTATTAATATCTAAATTCTGAGCCAATTCCATAGTTTTATTTAATAAATTTCCATCACCTACAAGAACAAACTTAAATTTCAAATCAGAAATTTCTTTAGATTCAATAATATTTTTCATAGCAGCAATAGAATTTAGTAGAAATTCATGACCTTTTTCCTCCGAAAATCTTGCAACAGAGGCTATTAGAATGTCATCTTTATCTATATTAAATTCATTTCTAAATTCCAAGTTTTTTTCACTAGACCAACTATCTAAATCTATTCCAGTATAAATCAATTGAATTTTATTAGGCAAAATACCTTCATCCATAAGAAGTTCTTCTACAGCTTTACTTACAGCTATAACTTTATAGTTAAATTTTGTCATAAATCTATTGGAATATACAACTGATTTACTGTTTTTTATAAGCATATGGCGAGTATTAATAAGTTTTACATTATTTCCTAAGACTTTAGAAATAATACTTATATAGTTTTCTCTTAAAAAATGAGTATGGATTACATCAATTGATTTATCAGCACATATTTTTTTTAACTGTTTAGCAGCTTTAAAATCATAAGGGCTATTCATAGATAATTTAATGGTTTCTATACCTAAATTTTTAAATAGATTTAGACTAGGACCTTCTTCTGAATAGACTAAAAAGAATTTACATCTATTGTTATGTAATTTTTGGGCTAGGGAATAGATATAGCTTTCTGTACCACCACCTCCTGTAACATTAATTAAATGCAGTACATTTATCATGTTCTCAATCCTTCCATAAAAGATAAATAATTATTCTTATAATATTATAGCATTGGATATGACTTTTTAAAATGCAGATATTGAAAAGAACTGTAAAATTTAATAGTTTTATGATAAACTTTAAATTGTATGGGATTAAAGAAAATAAAAAGAAGGAGGGTAAAATGATATACAGATTGAAAAAACTATTTAAAATAAACGTAAGTTTTGGAAACAATAGGTTAAAAAATGTTCTGATTTTCTTAATGTTTCTAGGTGCAATATTTGTAAAGACATTCTATTTTCAATTCACTACTAAATTAAATCGCATACCATATTTTAAATTTGAAAATACCATGATGTTGATTGCTAATTTAGGAATGTGTATAATTCTTTTATCTATTGTGATGTTAATTTCCAATAAGAAAAAGTCTTTAGGACTATTGATTTTCAATTTGATTTTTAGCTTTATATTATTTTCAGATACAGTATATTATAGATATTATTATAGTGCCCTTAGTGTAACATCTATATATCAAATAGGATTTGTAGGTTCTTTAGGAGATAGTATATGGAGTTTAGTAAAAATTAAAGACTTAGTATATATATTAGATTTTCCAGTAATCGTATTTATATTATTTTTATTGAATAGAATATTTAAAGAAAGTATTTTTCATAGGAATAATAGAGAATCATTTTTAAAAAGAGTATTTAAAACTTTGGTTATATCAATGGTAGGAGTACTATTAATATTTATATCATTAAAAAATGCAGATACTTCAACGTTCTCTTATGATAATAATCATATTATAAAACATGGTGGTATAGCATATTATCATTATTATGATATAAAGGAATTTACTAAAAATACTATTTTTAGAAATCGAAAAATGAACCATAAAGAGATAGAGGAGCTTACCAGCCATTTTAATAACAAAAAAATACAGGGTACAAATTATAAAGGTATATCTCAAGGAAAAAATCTTATAATACTTCAAGTAGAGGCATTACAAGAGTTTGTAATAAATGCAAAGACCCCATCTGGAGAAGAAATAACACCTAATTTGAATCGTCTAATAAACGAAAGCATATATTTTGATAATATATATTATCAAACAGGAGGGGGGAATACTTCTGATGCAGAATTATTGTCTAATGCCTCTGTTTATCCTGCTAAAGAAGGAAGTGCTTATTTTCTATATCCAACTAATACCTATGATTCCATAGGAAATATTTTAAAGGAAAAGGGATATGGAACTTATGCTTCCCATGCAAACAATCCAACATTTTGGAATAGAGCTATAATGTATAATGCACTGGGGTTTGATGAGTTTTTTAGCAATCAAAAATTTGAAATAAACGAATACATTGGATGGGGATTAGGAGATAAATCCTTTTATAAGCAGACCTTAGATAAAATAAATAAAAAAGAGCCTTTTTATAGCTTTATGATTTCTTTGTCCAGCCATTATCCATTTAATTTTAAGTACTTTGAGGAATATAAATTTGATGTGGGAAAATATGAAGGGACATTTTTAGGATATTATTTGAAGGCTGCTAACTATGCAGATGATGCCATAGGGGATTTAATGGACTATCTAAAGGAGCAAGGGATTTATGATAATACTTTAATAGTCATATATGGAGACCATCAAGCAGTTCCAAAGGATAAGGCAGAGGAACTTATGGAATTTACAGGTCATGACTATTCTGAGGCTCAATGGACAGAACTTCAAAAAGTTCCGTTACTGATTCATGACAGCAGTATAACAGAACATCAGACAATTAGTAAAATAGGAGGACAAATAGATATTCTTCCTACAATTGCAAATCTTATGGATTTTGATGTGCCTCATGCTTTAGGGAAAGATTTAATAAATACAAGTGAGGGATATGCAGTTTTAAGAAATAGCAATGTAATAACTAATGAGTTCATATATATAAGTGCAGAGAATAAAGTATATAATAAAGAGAATGGAGAAGAAATGGATATTGATTTATATGAAGAAAAAATAAAAGAACTTCAGAATCATCTATATATTTCTGACTTAATCTTAAAAAGAGATGCTTTAAAAAATATAACAGAGTAGGGAATCCCTACTCTGTTGCATAATTATCGAAATAACCTTGGATTAAGACTATAGGTGTGCCTTTATCTCCACTGCCACTAGTTAAGTCACAAAGACTGCCTAGTAAATCTGTTAATCTTCTTGGAGTTGTACCTAAAGCTTCTGCCTGTGTGGTCATATTATTATCTTTACTATTGATTTTATTTTTTACTGCTGCTATTACATCATTACCACGTAAATCATCTAACTCAGTATCAACTAAATATTTTAGCTTTAATTCATTTGGAGTACCCTCTAGACCTTTAGTATATCCAGGTGAAACCACAGGGTCAGCTAATTCCCAAATCTTTCCTACAGGGTCTTTAAATGCTCCATCACCATAAATCATAACTTCTACAGTTTTCCCTGTCTTTTCCTTAATTTTCTTTTGAACTTTTTCTACAAAGTTTTGTGAATCTCTTGGAAACAGCTTTAATTCATTTTCAGATGCAAGGTTTGAACCGAGAATACCATATTCATCATTGTAACCAGAATTATCAATAGGTGAACTAAGAATATCATCTAGACCATATACCATATTTGCCCCAGCTTCTTTAAGAATTCTCTTAGTTCTATGTCTATCATGAATATTTGCTACTAATATATCTTTAGTATAATCTAAAATAGTCACTGGATTATTGGAAAATATTATTTCTATATTTTCTTTACCGATTTCTTTATACATATTTACATAGTCTACTCCAGTAAAAGGATGAACTACCTTTTCACCAAATAATCTTCTATAATCTTCTTCAGTTAATACATCTGTATAAGGATTGATTTTTAATTCATCCATTTTATCTATATCCATTAAATGATTTCCAACTTCATCTGCTGGATAGGATAGAAGTAATACAACTTTTCTTCCACTTTCAATTATTCCCTTTAACACAATTGAAAATCTGTTCCTGCTCAAAATAGGAAAGATTAGCCCAATAGTGGCAGGAAATTTATTTTTTACATCTATGCCTATGGCTTCAGCAGTAGCATAATTACCTTGAGCTCTAGCTAATAAAGATTCAGTAATTCCTAAAACATCCCTATCACAGATATTAAAGTTCTCAGCCTCAGAAGCTTCTAATAAAGAATCAACAACTATGTTAACTAGGTCGTCACCTTCCTTTACAATAGGAGTTCTAATCCCCCTTGATGTAGTTCCTACGGTTCTTACCATTATAATTCCTCCTAAAATAACAAATTAAACACCCTATATATTATACCACCAATAAATCAAATTAAAAGGTTAGATTGAATTAATTTTTGGAACAATGAATAATTCTCTTTTCTGTCACAATCATATCTACAGGAAGATCGTATTGATCTGTTGGCACTTTATCAACAACTTGCAAATCAAACCCTATGGCAATTTTAGGTGTAGGATTTAATAATTTTGATAGGAATCTATCATAATATCCACCACCATAACCAACTCTATAACCATCTTTGGCAAAAGCCACGCCAGGTACTAAGATTAAGTCTATAGTATTAGGGTCCACAACTCTTGTAAATTCTTTTTTAGGAACTTCTATATTATAATCTCCCACTTCTAATTCAGAAAGACTATAGACATCTGATACTAAAAGTTCTCTTGTTTTAGGAATAGTAATTGGTACAACAATACTTTTGCCATCTTTTATAATTTGTTCTATTAATGGATGAGTTTCAACTTCGTCTCCATTACTGACAAAACACATAATTCTTTTAGCATTTTTATAATTATCCATCTCATAAATTTTATTTGCAATAATATTGCTGTATTCTACTATATCTTCCCTTGATAATTCTGACCTTTTTTTCAACATTTCTTTTCTTAAAGTTTTTTTATCCAAAAAAATCACCTCTTAAGGTTTATTTATCTCACAAAGTATATTATAATATACAATTAAGGGAAAGTAAAAATGGATTGCAAAAATAATGAAAATTAACAGAATTCTACTTAAAGTTACATATAGTATATGACAACAGATGAGGTGAAATGGTTGATAAAGTTTGAAAATGTAAGCAAAGAATATAATAATAATGTTAGAGCACTTACAAATGTTAGTTTAGATATACGCAAGGGAGAGTTTGTATTCTTAGTAGGTTCATCAGGGGCAGGTAAGTCCACTATAATTAAACTTCTTTTAAAAGAAGAAGAGCCTACAGAGGGAAAGATAATTTTGAATGATATGGATATTACAAAGGTACGAAATAGAAGAATACCATATATAAGAAGAAATATAGGAGTAGTATTTCAAGATTTTAGACTTCTGCCAAATAAGACAGTATATGAAAATGTAGCATTTGCCATGGAAATAATAGGAGTTCATCCTAAAGAAATAAGAAGAAATGTACCTATGGTTCTTAGTATGGTAGATTTAAGCAGAAAGGCCTCTAGTTTTCCAGACCAATTATCTGGTGGAGAAAGACAGAGAGTCTCTATTGCTAGAGCCATAGTAAACAGTCCTCCTGTACTGATTGCAGACGAGCCTACAGGAAATTTAGACCCAGAAACTGCATGGGAGATAATGAGAGCTTTATCTGAAATCAATGGAAGAGGAACTACAGTTCTTATGGCGACTCATGCCAAAGATATAGTAAATCATATGAAAAAGAGAGTAATTGAAATCAATGAAGGAAAGATAGTAAGAGATGAGCAGAAAGGTGGATACGGCGATGGGATTTCGAGTATTTAAAAATATACTAAAACAAGGATTCCAAGGTATGTGGAGAAATCGTAGTATGGGTTTGGCATCTATTGGGTCCATATCGGCTGTACTTATGATATTAGGAGTAGTTATAATATTGGTTCTTAGTATAAACAATGTAGCAATGGAGATAAAGACTAAGTTTGATGAGATACAAGTATTTTTGAAGGATGATTTAACAGCTGAAGATATAGATAAGATACAGGAAACCATAGAGGAAGATGATAGAGTTTTATCAGTGGTTTTTCAATCAAAGGGTCAAGGTTTAGAAATCATGAAAAAAGATTGGGAAGAAGATAGTTATTTATTAGAAGGTCTTGAAGAAGATAATCCACTTCAAGATTCATATATAATTCAGTTAAAGGATATAAAAGATGCAGACGATGTAGTTAAAAAACTAGATACCATAGAAGGAATAGAGTATATAAATTACTATAAAGATATAATAGACAAGCTTTTAGTATTTGCTAACTATATAAGATTTGGAGGTATAGTTGTAATAGGAATATTAGTATTAGTATCAGTGTTTATTATTTCCAATACAATAAAAATTACAGTAACTTCAAGGAAAAGAGAAGTAAATATAATGAAATATGTAGGTGCTACTAATGGATACATAAGAGGACCATTTATTATAGAAGGAATATTATTTGGACTCATTGGATCAGTATTATCTATATTCATAATAAACTATGGATATGATTACTTCTTTAAGTCAGTAAGTGATAAACTATATGTTTTATTTACAGTATGGCTAGTGCCACCTACTTTACTAATGAAGGATATAACAATTATGTTTTCAGCCATAGGTGTTGGAATCGGTGCATTGGGAAGTATAGTATCTTTAAAACGTTTTTTAAATGTATAGGGGGAGAAAGAGTATGAAGAAAAACAGGAGAAAAATATATTTGATTCTAGCCTTAATATTTACATTTAATTTCATTCAAGTTTCAGCGGCAGATAACATTAAGGATTTGGAAAAGCAACAAAAAGATTTACTTAAGCAGATTCAGCAAAATAAAAATCAAATAAAGACAGCAGAAAACCAATCAAAGGACGTATCCAAGCAAATCGAGGATTTAGATAAGAAAATGGATGTTGCCAGTACTGAACTTGATAAAGTAGAAAAAGAACTTGGAACTTTAAAAACAAACATAGAAAAGACAACTGTTGAACTGGAAACAGCAGAAGAAAATATTAATGAAAAACAAGAAGTATTTAATAAAAGAATGAGAGTAATGTATAGAAATGGAAATGTAGGTTATTTAGAGGTCCTACTATCATCATCAAGTATAAAGGACTTTTTATCTAGAAGAAATATGATAAAATCCATAGCAAAATATGATACAGAATTAATTCAATATATGAGAGATCAAAGGGATATAATAGATACGAAGAAAACGGAATTGGAAATGCAGAAGAAATCCATTGAGTTATCGAAAACAAAACTAGAAGATAGAAGAAGAAATTTAGCAAATGCCAGTAGGGAAAAAGAAAATTTAATGAGAGATTTACAAAAGAATATAAAGGATTTAGAAAAAGAAGAAGATAAGCTAATTGAATTTGCAAAGGAGATTGAATCAAAGATATTAAAGTTGCAGAGAAACACAGGACCATATAGTGGAGAGGGTAAGATGCAGTGGCCTGTACCAGTATATAAAAGAATAAGTTCTACTTATGGATATAGAATACATCCAGTTTATAAGACTAAGAAACTACATACAGGAGTAGATATAGCAGCCAATACTGGAGAGAGAGTTGTTGCGGCAGAAAAAGGAACTGTAATTTATTCAGGCAATTTAGGAGGTTACGGTAAAACCATAATGATAGACCATGGTGGAGGTATAGTTACACTTTATGGACATAATTCATCTTTAGTAGTTTCTGAAGGTCAGCAAGTAAAACGAGGGGATACTATAGCAAAGATTGGAAGTACAGGAGTGTCTACTGGACCACATTGTCACTTTGAAGTAAGAAAAAATGGTGCATATGTAGATCCTATGCCTTGGCTAAAGTAAAAATAATTAATATAAGAAAAGAGGTGTTTAATAACTGATTTATCAGTTATTAAACACCTCTTTTCTATGTGAAAGTTAACAACTAAGTTGTGTAAGTTGCAGAAATCTTTTGTAGATACACTACCATTTATTTTATCTTTGAGAGAGTTGAGTTTTGGTAATTAGAAGTTTATTTCTTATATATGTAAATCTATATCTAAAAATTTCTTACATTTGTATCATAAGTATCGAGGGTAAAGGTAGGAGTAGCTAATGATATAGCATCTACTAATTTATTAAGTGCCATATGACTGGATTAGATTTAAGGATAACAAAAACAAGCAGTTCGACAAAATCTACGTTTTCACAGTATTTGTCGAACGAAATAAGTAGATTTTACTATTACCATATGTTAAAGTTTATACTAAATAAACTTATAGGTTTACTAAGTAATTCCAAATTTCATTGCTTAAGATATATAAATCTTGTATAGGTTAAAATAAGCTTGTTTATCTATAAACTTGAAGTTAAGTTTAGTCAGTTACTGAAATTACAAGATAAATCAAGTGCGAAGTTTGAGTTAATTACTTATTTGCTAATGTTACTATAGTAGCATCGAGTATTAATAATAAAGCTAGAGAGGAGGATAAGGGCAAAATATTTTTGGAGTAATCTTCAGTATTGATGTAATTAGTAAGAGTATACTAACTTAATTATGAGGAGGTATGTTATGAAAACGTTATTTAAAAAAGCAATTAAATTTTCGTTTATAGGGGGGAGTTATTCAATGTATAATTTTAAAAGAAGTACTAGCTTTATTTTAGTGTGTATTATCTTACTTAGTAATTCATTTATCTCACATGCAAGTAGTGAAAAAATAGAAAGTCACAATACTCAAAGGATATTAAAAATTATCGAGGATAATAACATGGAGATTGTTGAAGATGCCCATAATATACCAGAAGATACTATAGTTTTCGATACTGTAGAAGAATTTGAAGAGTTTATTGAAAATTTCAACAAGCTAAAGGAAGAAGTAAAGATAACAATTGAAGATAATAATATTTTAACAGAATCTTATAACCAAGAATTGAATTATACATTATATAATGTTCGTGAACAAACTGCTAGTGTTACAATTGAACTGCCTTTCCCACAACCAAATCTTATACATAGAGTATGGTTTGATCATTATAGTAGTGGTTCTTTTTATGCATGTGAGAGATATAATGATGGGGAACTATACTTATCTGGATTCGCTCCTGCTACTACATTGAGCAGACCAAGTTCAGATGGATCCGTACGAAATGGAACACTTTTTGTAACTGGTAGAGGAACTTTAGATACTAACCTTCTAGTAGGAGGCCTATTAACAGTAAAGAAGGATCCTTTTAGAACGAGTTTTAGAGTAGAGCCTAATTTGAAAGTAACAGATCCTAGAATAGTTTGGGAAAAGTAACAAGTCCTAGAATAATTTGGGAATAATTTATAATAAATATATCGATTCCTTATTTAGATATCATTTTTCTAGATAAGGAATCGATAAAATGTAATACATATTAAAATTGTAGCAATCTTAAAGGTGGGGTTGATTATGAGTGGATTAGAGGCTAAAATTGTAGCTAATGTTCCATTTGGAACGATTTTAGCAAGTTATATATCACTGATTTTACAGATAATAATAATTGTAATTTTAATTAAAGTATTAAAAAAATAATATAAAGGATGTTAGTACATAGATATTTCAGATACAATATGATACATGACTTTGATCGTTAGTAGATATAATGATAGAATAAAAAACTGGAGAATATAAATATAATATATTTTTGAAAAGGAATAGTGTGGTAAAATACTTTAGTAATATTATTGGAGTTAAAAAAAGATTAGAGAATGGGTCTATGGAAATACAGCTAGGATTTTATATTATAATCTTAGCTGTATTTTTTAATCTTTGTAATAGATTAAATTGAATGGTATAATCTTAATATAAAATAAATACAATAATTGTATAACCTAAAAATATGGGAGTGAGAAAATGTCTAAGAAGAAAGTCATAACTTTAATTGTAGTTCTTTTACTTATTACAAACATAATGACCTTTGGCTTAACAAACTTAATGAGTGTAAGTTTCAATAACAAGGCATATATTCCTTTGGCAGAATACAAACAGCTTAAATCTGTTTATAATGAATTTTCCAAAGTAATAGCAGTAGAAAACTATGTAAAACAAAATTATTTAAGAGATGTAGATACAAAGAAAATGATAGATGGACAATTAAAGGGAATGCTCCAATCTTTAGAAGATCCATATTCTAATTATATGACCAAAGATGAATTCGCATCTTTTTTGCAACAGACAAGTGGAACCTATGCAGGAATTGGAGTAGTAGTTACACCAGGAGAAGACAATATAATTACTGTAGTATCTCCCATAGAAGGTACTCCCGGAGAAAAAGCAGGAATTAAAAGTGGAGATAAAATACTAAAGGTAGATGGTATAGAATTTCCAGCAGATAAAATGGATGAAGCAGTTAAGGTAATGAAAGGTGATCCAAATACAAATGTGGTTTTAACACTTCTTAGAACTGATAAGGAAAGTAAAAACCAAATATTTGATTTAGAAATTACTAGGGAAATTATAAGATTAGTTACTGTGAAATCCAATATAATTGATGATAATATAGGATACATAAATATTACATCTTTTGATGATTTAACATATAAAGACTTTAAAGCTGAATTAGATAAACTAGGCAGAAAAAATATTGAAGGTTTAATCATTGATTTAAGAAATAATCCTGGAGGGTTATTAGACAGATGTGTTCAAATTGCAGATGAGTTACTGGGAGAAGGAGTTGTAGTATATACTCAAACTAAAGATGGCAAAAAGACTTATGAAAATTCAGGAAAATCAATGGTTGATTATCCTTTAGTATTACTTGTAAATGGTGGCTCAGCATCGGCATCAGAGATTCTTGCAGGTGCAATTAAAGACCATAAGAGAGGCACATTAATAGGAACTACTACCTTTGGTAAAGGAGTTGTTCAAAGAATAAAGGACTTAGATGATGGGTCAGGATTAAAACTAACAATTTCAGAGTATTTCACACCAAATGGAGTAAATATTCACGGTATAGGTATTGAACCGGATATAATAGTGGAATTACCTGAAGGAGTAGAAGACATAGGAGTAGAAAACTTAAAGGAGGATACTCAGCTTAAAAAAGCCATAGAAGAAATAAAAACTAAAATTAAATAGTCTTTTAAGAAGGAGAATTAAAGTATGTATGGATTATATCAGATTGTATATTTTACAATAATAGACATTTTAAATACTTTTAAATCTCCTTTTTTTATTATAGTCCTAGGTATTATATATATTCAATATATAAAAATAGGAAAAATAGAAAAGGAGAATATAGGCTATAAAAGATCAGCTATGTTAAAGCTAATTACATCAACTGTATTTGGTGTTTTAGGTGGAATAATTACTACAGTAATATTTCTTTACTTGGGAGTAGTTGCGATTCCAACAGATTATATGTATATACTAGTGGTTTCAATACTTTTATCTCTTATAAACCCTAGATATATGTGTTTTTCCTATGGAGGAGCTGTAGTATCTTTATGTAGTTTAATTATAGGGTATCCTAAAATCGAAATTCCTCAAGTAATGTCAGTAGTGGCAGTACTACATATAGTGGAAAGTATATTAATACTTTTAGATGGTGGAAGAAATAGACTTCCAATTTTCCTTGAGACAGGAGAAGAAATAGTTGGTGGGTTTAATATGAATAGATTTTGGCCTATACCATTTGTAATATTTATAGGAGATGGTTTGATTCAACCTATTACCCTTATGGCGATTTTAAGTTATGGTGATTATTCTATATCCTCATATCCAAAAAAGAAAGTAATGAAAACCTCTATGGTATTGTTTTTATATAGTACGATATTATTATATATGTCGAGAAACACTTTAAATCTTTTCTTACCTCCTTTATTTGCATTATTAGGTCATGAATATATAATATTACAAAATAAAATAATAGAAGAAAAGAAAACACCTGTCTTTACCCATTTAGATAAAGGAGTAAGAGTGCTTGATGTTCTTCCAGATAGTATAGGTACTAAATTAGGTATAAACACTGGTGATATATTACTTAAAATAAATGGAGTTGAAATAAATAGCAATAAGGATATGGAGGATTTTACAAAGATAAAATCTAAAAGGCTGAAAATTGAAATTTTTAATATGAAATCTGGATTATCTACAAAAAAATACTATGGAAAAATAAAACCCTTGGGACTAATAATAGTCCCTAGGGATTTTTAGTTTAGTTTAGATAAATTTATGGAATAAATTACTTCAGATTTATTATTTTCAAAGGGTAATATAGCATTTAAGTAGATAATATTACCACTTTCATTGTAATAGATTGTGTCATTAATTACATTAGCAATATCCTTAGTAGAGTTATTTTCTATGGAATATGATCCTAAAGTATAATTGGTATTTGGATTTTTTATTACATATACTATTTTTTCATTTGGAAATACTTCATAGCTTAAAATATTTTTATTGAGTCTATTACTGACTTTCTCTTTTTCTATATCATAAATTGATAATAAATTTTTATCTTTTTTCTCATCCTTTTGTAGATAGGCAATGGTATTATCATTTATAAACTTTGCATTAAAACCATTATCTATAAACTCAAACTTTTTCCAATCTGTAGTGATGGATATTTGATTGTTAAATTCATCTTTATTTTTTTCAAGTACTAGAAATTTATTATTTATAATATTAAATCCATTAATAGATTTATTTAATTGACCTACTAATTCTATTTCATTATTTGCTACATTATAATTATTTATTATAGATTTTCCTTTGTTACTCTCAATTATAAATAGATTATTATTGCTCTTCCAAGCCATAAAGGATGGATTAAAGTCTTCTTCAAAACTTACTTTATACGCTTTTTTATCATCTTTCGCAATTATATATAGTTCTGAAGTAGTATCGTTTAACTCTATAAGTGAGATAAAGTCTAAGTTAGGGCTAAATTCTGCAGCTAATATTTTAGAGTTTGAGGAATATATCATATTAGATTCGTCTTTTGCAACATTGTATATCCATAGCTGTTCACTAGTATTATCAGTTTCTTGGTTTACTACAGATTTTTTATATAAGAGATAATTATTTTCTTTAAATTCTATAATATGTCCTTCATCTAAAGGTGATGCTATAAAAGATTTTTCTGATTTTATAATTTCACCAGTATTAGCGTCGACTTGAGCAAACAGATTTACTAAAGAACTTTTAGAATCTTCTTTATCAAATACACTATTATAGGATATATCCCATATAATATCATCGTTGGATTTAATTAAGTTAATATCAGGAGATCCTTTTGTTGATACCTTTAGATAAGAATGAATTTTATTTAAGACATCATTGCTGCTTATTTTTACATTTATGGGATCAAAGTCATCATATACTATATTAAACTTTAAATCCTTAATATCTTTTAGTTTAGATTTTTTAAGTTCCAAACTGATTTGAGGAACTGACAGAGACGAACTTTCTTTATTAGAAATACCACTAACATGAATGTTGATTTCTCCACCTTTCCTAATGACTTTATTTACATTGACACCTGAATATTCAGCTAATCCCAAAGAAGCTAATAATCTTAACTTATTATTATTGGTTATGATTTCAACTACAGGTTCCATAGACTGGAAGCTCTTTGAGAATGTAATTTGTTTTATTTCATATGGAATTTGTTCTTCCTCTAAAATCACACTACTATCTAAGGTACTCAAACTCTTTTTTTTGGAGCTGCATCCAAAGATGAATAATGCAATAAGTACTATAAATAGTATTAATACCTTTCGCTTCATATAACTACCTCCTTATCCATAGTTTACTATATTAATCTTCTTTCTTCAATATACTTTTTTGTGATAAGATTATTTAGAGTATTGCCAAATATTTAGGACTATAGGAATATTAAGACATTATATTTTTATATTAGGCTTTGACAATTTTATATAATATTATATAATATTATATATCTTGAACAAATGTTCAAATAAAGAGGTGTGGATATGAATAAATTTAAAATTGAATCAAATTATAGACCTACTGGCGACCAGCCTAAGGCCATAGATAAGCTAGTAGCAGGAATAAACAATAGTCTTACTCATCAGGTTCTATTAGGTGTTACAGGTTCGGGGAAAACCTTTACCATGGCAAATATAATTGAGAAGGTTCAAAAACCAACTTTAGTAATAGCTCACAATAAAACATTAGCCTATCAATTAGCTTCAGAATTTAAAGAGTTTTTCCCAAACAACGCAGTAGAATACTTTGTTAGTTATTATGATTATTACCAACCAGAAGCTTATGTTCCACAATCAGATACCTATATAGAAAAAGACGCATCTATAAATGATGAAATAGATAAATTACGACACTCAGCAACAGCAGCATTATTTGAGAGAAAAGATGTAATCATAGTGGCATCTGTATCATGTATATATGGTTTAGGGGACCCTATAGATTATGAAAATCTTGTAGTATCTTTAAGACCAGGAATGGTTAGAGACCGAGATGATATAATGAGGAAGTTAATAGATATTCAATATATAAGAAATGATATTAACTTCATAAGGGGAACTTTTAGAGTCAGAGGAGATATACTAGAAATATTTCCAGCATCCTCTAGTGAAAATACTATTAGAGTTGAATTCTTTGGAGATGAAATAGATAGAATCGTAGAAGTAAATCATTTAACTGGAGAGGTTATTGGGTATCGTTCTCATATTTCCATATTTCCAGCATCTCACTATGCTACAACTGAAGAGAAAGTTAAAGGAGCAATAAAGACCATAGAAGAAGAATTAGACCATAGATTAAAAGAATTAAGAGATAAGGAGAAGTTATTAGAAGCTCAAAGATTAGAGCAGAGAACTAGATATGATTTGGAAATGTTAGAAGAAATGGGGTTTTGCCAAGGAATAGAAAACTATTCCAGACATTTAAGTAATAGACCAGCAGGTTCCAGACCCTTTACTTTAATAGATTATTTTCCAGAGGACTTTTTAATAATAATAGATGAGTCCCATGTTACAGTACCACAAATAAGGGGTATGTACGAAGGGGATAAATCTAGGAAAACAAATTTAGTTGAGTATGGTTTTAGACTTCCATCAGCGCTAGACAATAGACCACTTAAATTTAACGAATTTGAATCTATGGTAAATCAGATTTTATATGTATCGGCAACACCAGGTCCATATGAACTTCTTCATACTGAAAACACAGTAGAGCAGATAATACGTCCTACAGGATTATTGGATCCAGTTATAGAAGTAAGACCTACAGAACATCAAATAGATGATTTAGTAAATGAAATTAGAAAAGTAGTAGATAGGGAAGAAAGAGTATTAGTCACAACTTTGACTAAGAAGATGGCAGAAGATTTAACTAGCTATTTTAAAGATATTGGGATAAAAGTTACTTATCTTCATTCAGATGTGGAAACCATAGAAAGAATGGAAATCATTAGGGACTTAAGATTAGGAAAATATGATGTGCTAATAGGTATAAATCTATTAAGAGAAGGTTTGGATTTGCCAGAGGTTTCCTTAGTTGCCATATTAGATGCAGATAAAGAAGGTTTTCTAAGGTCGGAAACATCTTTAATCCAAACTACAGGAAGAGCTGCAAGAAATATAGATGGAAAAGTAATTATGTATGGAGATACCATAACTAGGTCCATGGAAAAGACCATATCTGAAACCAATAGAAGAAGAGAAATTCAAAGCCAACATAATGAAGAGCATAATATAACACCTAGAAGTATTAAAAAGGATATACGACAAATCATAGAAGCTACAATAGTAGCAGAGGATGAAGTCAAATATGAAGAGACTTTCTCAAAAGATGAAGTTCAAGGAATTATAGAGGGATTAGAATCTGCCATGTTAAAAGCTGCAGAAGAATTAGACTTTGAAAAAGCAGCAGAGTTAAGGGATAAAATGATAGAACTAAAGAAGAAGTTATAATGAGGTGAAATAATTGGTAAAAGACGAAATAATAATAAGAGGGGCTAAGGAGAATAATTTAAAAAATGTATCATTAGAACTTCCTAGAAATAAATTTGTAGTATTTACAGGTCTTTCAGGTTCGGGAAAATCATCTTTAGCCTTTGATACCATATATGCAGAAGGACAAAGAAGATATGTTGAAAGCTTATCTAGTTATGCTAGACAGTTTTTAGGTCAAATGGATAAGCCAGATGTGGAATATATAGAAGGACTTTCTCCTTCCATATCCATAGACCAAAAAACCACATCAAAAAACCCTCGTTCCACTGTAGGTACAATAACAGAAATCTATGATTATTTAAGACTATTGTATGCAAGAATAGGTACACCATATTGTCCAAGTTGTGGAAAGGAAATAACCAGCCAAACAGTGGAACAAATGGTAGATAAAATAATGGAAATAGAAGAAAGAACAAAGATTCAGATTTTAGCCCCAATTATAAGAGGTAAAAAAGGTGAACATATAAAGGTGCTAGAGGGTATCAAAAAAGAAGGATATGTAAGAGTTATAGTAGATAATGAAATGTATGATATTGGAGATGAAATCAAGCTAGAGAAGAACAAAAAACATACTATAGAAGTAGTAGTAGATAGAATAGTAATTAAAGAAGGAATTGAAGGAAGACTATCGGACTCTTTAGAGACTGCATTGAAATTAGCAGAGGGAATTGTAGTAGTAGATATAATAGATAAAGAAAAAATAATGTTCAGTGAAAAACTTGCTTGTCCTGATTGTAATATTGCCATGGAAGAACTATCTCCTAGAATGTTTTCCTTTAATAGTCCTTTTGGCATGTGTGAAACTTGTAATGGATTAGGATTTCATAAGGAAATAGATAAGGGACTTATTATACCAAATTTAGATTTAAGTATAGATGGAGGAGGAATAGCACCTTTTTCAAGTTCCAACGAATCTACCTATTACTATCAAATATTTAAAACTTTAGCTGAAGACAATGGATTTAGTACAGATAAGCCTTTAAAAGATGCACCAGAAAAGTTTATAGATGAATTATTATATGGAACAGATAGAGTAATAAAATTTAAGTTTTTAAGTCACTTTGATGAAGATGGAATGAGAGATTACAATGGAAAATTTGAAGGAATTATTCCAAATTTAACAAGAAGATATAATGCAACTAACTCTGACTATATGAGGGATAAAATAGATGAATATATGGCAGAAAATCCTTGTCCTAAATGTCATGGAAATAGATTAAAAGATGAAGTTTTATCAGTAAAGATAAATGGATTAAATATTGCACAATTAACAGATTTATCTATTTTTAAAGCCATAGAATTCTTTAATGACTTAACCCTTACAGAAAAAGAGCAAATAATAGGAGAACAGGTATTAAAAGAAATTAAAGAAAGACTTAATTTCCTAAAAGATGTAGGATTAGATTATTTGACTTTATCTCGTATGGCAGGTACATTATCTGGAGGAGAGTCACAAAGAATTAGATTAGCCACTCAAATAGGTTCTAGTCTTGTGGGAGTAGTATATGTATTAGATGAACCAAGTATAGGGCTTCATCAAAGAGATAATGAAAAGTTACTAAAAACTTTAAGAAATTTAACTGATTTGGGAAATACCTTAATAGTAGTAGAGCATGATGAAGATACTATGTATGTAGCAGATCATATTGTAGATATAGGTCCAGGAGCAGGTATTCACGGCGGTGAAATAGTAGCTGAAGGAACCATAGAGGAAATAAAAAACAATCCTAATTCCATTACTGGGCTATATTTATCGGGAAAGAAAAAAATTGAAATACCAGAACAACGAAGAAAGCCTAATGGAAACTGGATAGAAATAAAAGGGGCCAAGGAAAATAATCTTAAAAATATAAATGCAAAAATTCCCATAGGTTTATTTACCTGTGTAACAGGAGTATCTGGTTCAGGTAAATCCTCCTTAGTAAATCAAATATTACACAAGGCCTTGGCACAAAAGTTAAATGGCTCAAAAGTAAAGCCAGGGAAGTTTAAAGATATAAAGGGGTTGGAATATTTAGATAAAGTAATAGATATAGACCAATCACCTATAGGTAGAACTCCTAGGTCAAACCCTGCCACTTATACTGGAGTATTTGACCATATAAGAGATGTATTTGCCATGACTAATGAAGCTAAAATGAGAGGATACCAAAAAGGCAGATTTAGTTTCAATGTAAAAGGCGGAAGATGTGAGGCTTGTAGTGGAGATGGAATATTAAAGGTAGAAATGCACTTCTTACCTGATGTATATGTACCTTGCGAAGTATGCAAAGGTAAAAGATATAATAGGGAAACTTTACAGGTTAAATATAAGGGAAAAACCATATCTGATGTACTGGATATGACAGTGGAAGAAGGAGTAGAGTTCTTCAAGAACATACCTAAAATAAGCAGAAAACTAGAAACACTATATGATGTAGGACTAGGATATATAAAAATAGGTCAATCTTCTACAGAACTATCTGGTGGTGAAGCTCAAAGAGTAAAATTAGCTACAGAACTATCTAAGCGTTCCACAGGAAAGACTATTTATATACTAGATGAACCGACTACAGGACTTCATGTAGCTGATATTCACAAGTTGATTAAAGTATTAAATCAATTAGTCGAAGGTGGAAATACAGTAGTAGTCATAGAACATAATTTAGATGTAATAAAAACAGCAGATTATGTAATAGACTTAGGACCAGAAGGTGGAGATAAAGGTGGAACAGTAGTCACTACAGGAACTCCAGAGGAAGTTGCCAAGGTTAAGAAGTCTTATACAGGACAGTTTTTGAAAAAAATATTGGAATAAATAAAGGCTAGGGATAAATTCTCTAGTCTTTTAATTTATAAAGAAATAACTAAATTTTCAAACCATATTGATATTATAGATTGTTTGTTATATAATTAGTATAACAGAAAAAAGGAGGTTGGAAAATGTTAAGACTTGAAAATATTTCTAAATCATACAATAAGGGTGCTATAAAAGCAGTAGATAATATTAATTTAGATATTAAAAAAGGAGAAATATTTGGGTTTTTAGGCCCAAATGGTGCAGGAAAGACTACTACTATAAAAATGATAGTAGGACTTTTAAAACCAGATAGTGGAAAAGTAACAGTAGGTACAGTAGACGCTTGGCAAGAGCCTATAGAAGCAAAGTCCATGATTAGTTATGTGCCAGATAATCCTGAAATATATGATAGGTTAAAGGGTATTGAATATTTAAACTTTATGGGTGATATGTATGGAATTCCCAAAGAGGAGAGAGAGAAGAAGTTAAACTATTATTTAGAGTTATTTAGCATAAAAGATGCAGTAGGAGATTTAATAGCCAGTTATTCTCATGGAATGAAACAAAAAATTGTATTAACAGGGGCATTGTTAAGCAATCCAGATTTATTTATTCTTGATGAACCTATGGTAGGTCTTGACCCAAAGTCTGCTTTTAATTTAAAGGAAATTATGAGGAAAATGTGTGACGAGGGAAAAACAGTGTTTTTCTCCACCCATGTGTTGGAAGTAGCAGAAAAACTATGTGATAGAATTGCCATAATCAATAAAGGAAAAATTGTGGCTTTGGGAACAATGGAGGAGTTAAAGGCTCATGCAGAGGAGAAACAGTCCTTAGAAAATATATTCTTGGAGTTGACTGAATGATGAATAAGATTATTTCATTGATTAAAACCGATTTCAATATTACTTTTGGTTTGTCCTCCATTATCTATAGTTTTAAAAATAAAAAAAATAGATGGCAAATGATAATTTTAGCCATAGCAATGCTATCTTTAATACCATCATATTTTTTAATAATAAATAGTTTAAATGGTATGTATGATATATATGCAGAAGTAGGTCAGAAATCCATGTTTTTATTATCAGGATTTTTAGTAACTCAGATTATGGTATTTATTTTTGGGCTACTTTATGTAATGAGTAAATACTATTTTTCTAATGATTTAGCAACTTTAGTACCGCTACCTATTAAATCATCATATATTATAGGTTCAAAATTTGTAACTTTAATGATTAGTGAGTATTTGACTTCCTTACCTATTATATTGCCTTTTATTATTATATATGGAGTTAAAGGAGGAGAAGGATTACTTTATTGGATATATTCCTTGTTATTAGTGATTACAGCTCCTATTATACCTTTAGTATTGTCATCTATTGTAATAATGGTATTTATGAAATATACAAATATTGGAGCGAAAAAGGATTTAATTAGGGTTATTGGTGCAGTAATTTTCATTATTGCCATGGTATATTTCCAACTTAAAATTCAAACCATAGCTGGAAAGGCAATGATGGAAGGAGATTTTTTTGTCAATCTAGTGAAAGATTCTAATCTTCTAGTAAAAAAGTTGGGAATTATATTTCCACCTTCTCAATGGGGTGCATTGGCTCTATCAAATTATTTTAATTTAACAGGGTTAATGAATTTATTGACTTTTATAGTAGTAGGTATCATATCCTTTATGATTATGCTATTTTTATCTGAATCCTTATTCTTTGACGGATTAATAGGAAATATAGAAGTATCAGCATCTAAAGGAAAAAGCAGAAAAAAAATAGCCCTAAAAGATATGACTAAGGAAACAAAGCCTTATATAGCTTTAGCAAAAAAAGAAATTATAATGTTATTTAAGACCCCTGTATATCTGTTAAATACAGTAGGAGGAGTAGTTATGCTTCCCATAATATTACTAGTAGCAAGTATGACAGGGGGAGATGAGTCACTGGTTCAGATAATAGATATGCTAGGAGGTAATAATAATTTAATAACCTTAGCTGGTATAGCTTTTATTGCAGCATTAGGCATATTAAATAGTATAGGAGCAACTAGTTTTTCAAGAGAAGGGAAATGTTTATGGATCCAAAGAACTTTACCAATAAAGGTAGAAGATCAAATAATAGGCAGGATTTTATCATCATTAATAGTCCAGATATTAGGAGTAGGGGCATTACTTATTAGTCTAAGTTTTATAATAAAACTAGATATATTAAGTATTCTATTAATTGTATTTTTAGGGCTTTTAGGTAGTATTCCAATGACCCAAATTGGAATGATAATAGACATACTAAGACCACTTTTAGATTGGGATAATCCGCAAAAAGCAATGAAACAAAATCTAAATGTATTAATTAGTATGGGATTAGGGGTCTTATATTTAGGAGGTTTAATATATTTAGTTATAAATATAATGAATAAAGTAGATGTAAATTTAATTTATGGATTATTGACAGTAGTATTTGGATTAACCAGTATAATATTATTTGTATTATTGAAGAAGCTAATAAAAACACAATTTGAAGTGATGGAATAAAATCAAAAAAATCCCTCTGTATTATCAGAGGGATTTTTTTGATTTTATATAAGTCTTGAATAATATTCAACAACAAGTTGATCATCTATTTCTATTGGAATTTCATTTCTTTCAGGATATTTAATTAGGGATCCTGACATATTGTTTTCATCTTTTGATAAATAAGGATAACTATTTAAGAAGAAGTTATTGAAGTTTTCCTTAAATATTTCAATATCCTTAGATTTTTCTCTTAATGAAATAGTATCTCCTACTTGAATTATATAGGAAGGTATATCTACTTTATTACCATTTACAAGAATATGTCCATGAACTACCATTTGTCTAGCCTGTCTAATGGAAGAAGCAAAACCTAGTCTATATACTAGATTATCTAATCTTGTTTCTAAAATCTTAACTAAAGCATGACCAGTTTGCTCTCCAGATTTTTTAGCCTTAATTACATATTTCATAAACTGTTTTTCCATTACACCATAATAAGCTCGGAGTCTTTGTTTCTCCAATAGCTGGATTCCATATTCTGTCAGCTTCTTATCTCCGCGAGAACTGCCTTTTGTGGCTCTATCCATTGCTTTAGGATGACCACATACGTTTAATCCTAACCTTCTAGATTGTTTAAATCTAGGTCCCATCATTTTTGCCAAATTATATCACTCCATCAAAATTATTTGCCGCGATAATTTTGAGCCAATAATATTATAACACAAGAAATAAAAGAAGTAAATGATAACAATTATCATTTAATTTAAATTTTCAGCTCTTTTTCTGATTTGAATATCTTCATCATCTATAGGTTCATCTAAAACTATTCCATGAGGTATAGTCTTTGTATTTTCATCAACAAATACAAAGGTAATAAATCCATCGGACAATATGTCTTGGCTATTGTTTCTAGTCATTTTACCATAAACCATAAAACTAGTTCTTCCAACCTTTGCCAATCTAGTTTCTAAATTTATTATATCTCCTTTATTTCCAGGAGTTTTAAAAGTCAATCCATGAATATTTACGCAAACTATATTTTCGGGTTTCCCAGTAATTTTAGCTCCGCAAATAAAACAAGCTTCTACAAACCATTCAGCTCCTCTTCCTGCAAATAATGTACCATGATGATTCAAATCTTCTGACTTAACTAACCTAGATACTTTGACAATTCCCATTGTACTCCTCCTTTGTTTTAGATAATACTCTTTCATTATAACAAGAAATATTTATAATACAATATCATAAATTTCCTTTAGCAGAAATTTAAAGAAAAAATTATATCAAGGATTGGAAAAAAATGTGATTGAAAATGTTCTAAATATTTAGTAATATATATATCTATGTAAAAATAGATTCTTTAAGGAGTGACATACCAGTGGAAAATGAAAGAAGAAAACCATATCTTTATGAGGCAATTTTATCCTTTGGGTTTCTTATAGCTATTATGGCAGCCAGTATTTCTATATACGAGGCTGATCCACATATTCCAATGCTAGTAGGAACATTATTTGCGGCTCTTATAGCAGTGAAAATAGGCTATAGTTGGGATGAAATTCAAACTTCAATGTTTGATGGAATTTATCAGGCTTTACAAGCAATTATTATTCTTGCAATTATAGGTGTTTTAATAGGGGTATGGCTTTTGGCAGGAGTAGTACCTAGTATGATTTATTATGGTTTAGGAATATTGAAACCTAGTATATTTTTAGTAGCTACAGTAATAATTTGTTCTATTACATCTTTAGCTACTGGTACTAGTTGGGGTACTACAGGTACCATAGGTATTGCCCTTATGGGGATAGCACAGGGATTAGGAATTCCAGCACCTATAGCAGCTGGAGCCATTATTTCAGGAGCATATTTTGGAGATAAGATGTCTCCCTTATCAGATACAACAAATTTAGCACCAGCAGTTGCAGGTACTGATGTTTTTACTCATGTTAAGTTTATGCTTCCAAGTACATTAATATCTTATGGTATAACCTTAGGAATATTTTTATTTATTGGTTTTAAATTTAGTGGAGAAGGAACAGATTTTTCAGCCATTGAAACCATTAGAACAGGTATTGTATCATCCTTTAAAATATCTCCTCTATTACTTATACCACCTATAGCAGTTATTGTATCTATAGCATTTAAGGTTCCAGCTATTCCTGGGATTACAATTGGAATTATAATAGGAGCTATAGAAGCCATTATATTTCAAGGAGCTAATTTAGGTAATCTTTTGACTGCTAGCTTTAGTGGATTTGTTAGTGAAACTGGTGTGGAAATGATAGACAAACTTCTAACTGCTGGTGGGCTACAAGCTATGATGTTTTCCATATCTCTTACAATAATAGCCATGATGTTTGGTGGCATCATGGAAAAGACAGGACAATTAGAGGTCATAGTTGGAGCTTTAATAAAGAGAATAAAATCTGTAACAGGTCTTATAACTGCAACTATATTGACTTGTTTATTTAGCAATGCTACTATGCCAGAGCAGTATATATCCATAGTAATCCCAGGGAGAATGTACGCATCTGCTTATAAAGAAAGGGGACTTCATCCAAAGACATTATCAAATGCTCTAGAAGCTTCTGGTACATTGACATCAGCTTTAATTCCATGGAACACCTGCGGTGTTTTTATGAAGGGAATTTTAGGTGTATCTGCCTTACAATATGGGAAATGGGCATTTTTTAATTATTTAACACCTATTATAGTAATACTTCTAAGTTTTACGGGTTTAACTGTGGCTAAACTAAATAAAGATAATATTTAAATTAAAAAACCTTATATTTTTATAAGGTTTTTTTATACCCTATATTATCTTGTTTAGAGTATCAAAATATAATATAATGATAAAGTTATAATATATAAAATTCATAGTAAAAGGAGATGTAAAATGGCCAAGGAGTATTCAAATGAAGATAGAATAATTAGAAACAAAATACTGTCTATGATTATACCCATAACAGGTGAGAATGTTTTACAGATGACAGCAGGAATTGTACTTATGGCAATGATAGGCAGAATAGATGCCTACGCTGTTGGAGCAATAGGTATAGCCACAGTTCTTTATAGAATACTATGGGGAATATTTAAGGGACTAGCAACGGGAACCTCTGTATTAGTAGCACAGTCTCATGGTGCCAATAATTATGAGAAGCTAAAATCCATATCTGAGCAATCATTTATTATTTCCATAGGAGTAGCAATTATATTTCAACAATTATTATTTTGGTTTGCCAAGCCGTTGCTGATGGTATTTAATCCAAACCCAGACCTACTTGCAAATGGAGTATTATATCTGAAGATAATTTCATGGTCATTACCCTTTGCAGCTATTATACTTTTAGTGGCAGGAATACTTCAAGGCATGGGAAACGCAAAAACACCTATGATAACTGTAGGTATACTAAATATAGTCAATATTATTGCGGGATTTGTGTTGGTAACTGGAAATGCAGGTATTAAATCTTTAGGGTTAAAGGGTGCAGGATACGCTTATAACATTGCTTATATTACTTCAGCTTTATTTGGTATAATTATGTTATTTGGTAAAAATGGGATTATAAAAAACATGGAAGGGAAATTTGGGTTTAGATTTAAGTCAGATGAAGCAAAAATGATATTAAAACTTGGACTTCCTACATCTTTTGAAACATCATTTTGGCAGGCAGCATCTATATTTCTTACAAGGGCAATTCTTACTTATGGGGAGTTAGCTTATTCTGCTTATCAACTAGGATTACAGGCAGAGTCTATATCCTATATGCCAGCTACAGGATTTGGCGTGGCAGCTACTACTTTTATTGGGTATGCTCTAGGAAGTAAGAATAAGGAATTAGGTAAGAAATATCTTAATCAACTTATAAAATATACTATTGTTGTAACTATATTTGCAGGTGGAATACTTATTATATTTCCAAAGCAGATTATGGGGCTTTTAGTAAAAGAACCTGAAGTAATTCAAATAGGTGCTATGTATCTATTGATAATGGGAATAACTCAATTGCCGCAAAATATATCTGGTGTATTAAATGGCGCTTTAAGGGGAGCGGGATATGCAAAAGTACCTATGATAAATGCAGGAATAGGTCTTTGGCTTATTAGGGTGCCATTTGTAATGATAATGGCTTATGTTTTCAAGGCAGATATAGTTTGGCTGTGGATAGGTATAGCAATAGATATGTGCTGGAGACTTGTATATTCTTATTTTTATTTTAAAAAGAAGGATATATTTGAACAAGAGGCATTAGTTATTGAATAAAAAAAGGAAGGAAGAGGCTATTGAACGATATAGAACTAGCAAGAAAAGTATTGAAGCAGGAAGATTTAGCCTTAGTAGTAGTAAAAAATGGTGAAATTGTTTTTAAATCTAAAGATAAGGGTATAAAGCCTATGTATATATTGGCTACAGAAGTGAAGGAGCTATCAAAGGGTGGCTCATTAGCTGATAGGGTAATAGGTAAAGGGGCAGCCTTATTATGTAGATATATTGGAATTGAAGAAGTATACACTGAATTAATATCAGAAGGCGGTATAAATACTTTAGAAAAATATAAAATTCCATATATCATGGAAAAATCTTGTCCATATATAAAAAATAGAGATAAGACAGGATATTGCCCAATAGAAAAACTTTCTTTAGATATAGATAATCCAGAAATATTATTGGATAAAATAAAGGAGTTTTTCAAATCAGTTGAAAAGTAGGATAGAATTTATCCTAAAAGGAGAGATACAATGGAAAAGACAAATCGTACAAAAGAACTGGTCATAGCAGGTACATTATTGGCAATGGGAATCATAATAACCAATATATTTCATGCAACTGGAATTCCAGGAACCATATTTCTACCTATGCATATTCCAGTATTTTTAGGAGGACTTTTATTACCACCATATTTAGCTTTGATATTGGGAATGATAATGCCTATAATTAGTTCCATAATCAGTGGTATGCCACCATTATTTCCTATGGCAGTAATAATGGTATTTGAATTGGGAGCCTATGGACTTATAGCATCTATATTATATAGAAAGATGAAAATACCACCTATAATAGCATTGATTATTTCCATGATAGGAGGAAGGCTAATGGCAGGGTTAGTAGTGTTTTTATTAGCAACTTTCTTTGCCGTAGAATTATCCCCTATGACCTTTGTCATAAGTGGAGTTATTACAGGACTTCCAGGTATCGGAATTCAACTGGTTTTAATACCTAGTTTAATATATGGCATAGTAAGATATACTACAATTGATTTAGACTACTAATTAGGAGGGAAGATATGTTAATTAAAAACATTGATTTAGTACCTATAAATGGAAAAGACGAGGTAATAAGAAATACTAATATCTATATTAAGGATAATGAAATAATCCATATAGGTGAAATAAGAGATGATATAGAAGTAGAAAGGATAATCGATGGAAAACATAAAATAGCAATGCCAGGACTTATAAACAGCCATACTCATATAGGAATGTCTTTACTTAGAAACTTTGCTGATGATTTACCATTACATGATTGGTTAACTAAAAAGATTTGGCCTACAGAAGCAAATCTTACTAGTAGAGATGTATATTGGGGTTCGCTTTTAAGTATGGTTGAAATGATTCAAGGTGGAACTACAGCTTTTTGTGATATGTACTTCTTTATGGATGAAGTAGGTAATGGACTAGAAGAGTCAGGTATGAGAGGAGTATTGACTCGTGGACTAATTGAAGATGAAGGAGCAAAACGGAAACTAGATGAAACTAGAGAGTTATTCAAAAACTACCATGGAAAAGGAAATGGAAGAATTAAAGTTATGGTAGCACCTCATGCACCTTATACTTGTAGTCCAGATTTTCTTAAGGAAAGTTTTAAACTTGCAAAGGAGTTAAACACAGGCATTCATATACATCTTTCTGAAACTAGAAAGGAAGTGGAAGATAGTTTCAATTTACATGGTAAATCTCCAATCAGGCATGTATATGATTTAGGATTATTAGATATACATACTATAGGTGCTCACTGTGTCCATGTAGATGATGATGATATAGAAATTATAAAAGAGAAAGGTCTAATTCCTGTGAACAATCCAGGAAGTAATTTAAAACTAGCATCAGGATTTGCACCAATAGATAAAATGCTGAAAAAAGGAATACCAGTAGCTTTAGGTACAGATGGTTCTTCATCTAATAATAATCTAAATATGTTTGAAGAAATTAATCTAGCATCCATAGTAAATAAAGCAGTAAACCTAGATGCAGTGTCAGTACCAGCAATAGAAGCTCTAAAAATGGGGACTATAAATGGAGCAAAGGCATTAGACTTAGAAAAGGAAATAGGGTCTATTGAATTAGGGAAAAAGGCAGATTTAATTCTTATAGATACAGATAAGCCTCATCTTTATCCACATCATAATATAATATCTTCATTGGCTTATGGAGTTCAGGCATCAGATGTAGATACAGTAATAGTAGATGGTAAGATAATAATGGAGAAGAGAGAAATTAAAACCCTGGATGTAGAGAAAATAAAATTCATGGCAGAGAAACACGCAAAAGACTTAGTTAATAGATAAAAGATTAATAGTCATTAGAAATTTCTAATGACTATTATATCTTTTTTGTAGTTGGTAATAATTGTACAGAACAATTATGTAAAACTAAGGGTGAAAATCATGATTTCAAATAATTTACAAAAAAATAGGGAAGAATTAAAAAGAATATTTAATAATACCAGTGATCTAGTATTATATGAATTCAACACTTTATGTTAGAATGGTTAGGACCTATTCTATATTTGAAACAATTGAGTCTGTATTATTGGATTAGATATCTAATGGCAGAGTTATTGTAAATTCAGTGCCTTTTCCATAAATACTATTTACATTTATTGTACCACCATGGGCTTTAATTATTGTGTTTACAATAGATAAACCAAGACCTGTTCCACCAGTGTTTTTGTTTCTTGAAATATCTGTCCTATAGAATCTTTGGAATATAAGAGGAATATCTTTTTCTTCTATACCTATGCCATTGTCTGTAATATTTATAATGGCATTATTTTTTTCTGCTTTTAGAGTAATTTTAACTTTCCCCAATTCATTTAGATACCTAATGGAATTAGAAAGAAGATTGTAGATAATTTGTTTAAACTTGTCTTTATCCATATTGATATAAATATGGTCTTCTATATGTCTTTCAATAGTGAACCCTTGTTTTGTATATAGAGGAACAAAAGTTATAATAGTACTTTCAAGTTCTTTAGATAGGTTGAATTTAGTTTTATTTAAAATAATATCTAATTCTGTAGCATTGAAAGAGTCTTTAAGATTATCAACTAAATGTGACAATCTATCTATTTCAGTCATAAGAATATTTAAATGTTCTTCATTAGGCTGCCATACACCATCTATAATGGCTTCTAAATGAGACTTTAATGTAGCCAAAGGAGTTCTAAGTTCATGGGAAATATCAGAAGCATATTTCTTTCTAATATTATCTTGTTTAGCCAAAGTTTGTCCTAGAAAGTTAATTGAATCTGATAACTCTACAATCTCAAGAGTATTTGTATTTACTTTAGATCTTTTATTTAAGTTGCCTTTACGGATTTCAACAGCTGTATTTCTAATATTTATTAAAGGTGTAGTCAAAGACTTAGATAATATAATACTAACTATTAATCCAAGAATGGTAGTAAAAATAGTTGATAATAAAAAGGATTTAGATAAGGTGTTTTTAAATAAAATAGCAGACTTTGTTAAATAGGAATTATCAATATATCCTATAATTAGTTTTCCTACTTCTTCATTTTCCTGAATAAAGGGAAAGTCTTTCTCAACATAGTTTCCCTCATACATACCATGACTCATCATCATTCTTTTGTGCATATGTCCCATTCCCATTTTGTTGTTATTAGTTGAGGTATATAATATATTATCATTTAAATCTCTAATTTCAATATATACGTTTTCCAGTGAAGCATAAGAGTTGATTTCATTTTGATGTAAAACACAACCATTTTTGTTATACAACTGGTTTAAATTATTGCTAATTTGATCTAATCTATTTTGATGTTCATCAGTTAGATAATTTTCAAATTTATTGTTTATCATAATATTTGATATAAAGCTGGTTATTATAATAGAAAATAAAATTGATGAAATAAAAAATAAAGTAAACTTTTTAGAAAGCTTCATATATATTCCTCCAATAAATGTTAAGATAACGATTACTTTTTTCATGAAATTTATAGTATAATTATATTATAACAGTTAATATTGTAAGAAATATGAAGAAATACATTTCTTCATATTTACTTCACATTCTATGGTTATAATCAATTTATAGAATGAGAGGAGAGATAAACGATGAAAAAATTATTAGCAGTAGGAACTTTAGTAACAGTCATAGGAATGGGTTCTTTAATAGGATATGCAGATTCACCTAAGATACCAAATATAATCCCTTCAAATAAAAATACCAACTATAGTACAGAAAACAGAGAAGAATGGTTTAAGGAAAGAATGAAATATAGGAGAGAAGAAATTCAAAATCTCCTTAAAGATGGAAAGATTACAAAAGAAGAAGCAAACAATTGGGAAGAACATTTAGATCAAATGGAGAAGTATCATGAAGAAAATGGATTTGTACATGGTATTTGCGATAAAGATAATTTTAGAATGGGTATGAGAAAGACTGGTAGAGGATGCAGAAGATAGAAGAGGGTGAATTATTTGTTAAAATGGATAAAAAAGATGCTAAATAAATTAGCAAATGCTAATAAGGAATCTTTTGGAGATCAACCATTGGACTGTTGTCAATTAAGTAAGAAAAAATAAGAAAAGAAAATAAGTAACTCCAATTTTGGGTGTAAGGGACCCAAAATTGGAGTTACTATTTTTCTACTGTAAACTTATATCCAAGTCCATAAATTGTGTGAATATATTCTGGAGACTTTGGATTAGTCTCAATTTTGTATCGTATATTTTTAATATGAGTATCTATTGTTCTATCAAATCCATCATATCCTTCACCAAAGGTAAATTCTATTAATTGTTCTCTAGATAAGACTTGATTTTGGTGAGATATAAAGGCTAATAATATTTTAAATTCATTAGTTGTTAAGGTTATATTTTTATTATTTTTCTTAACTAACATTTTATCCACTTCAATTTCTAAATCCCCATTATTGAAACTAAGTTTTTCCGCCACTGGTCTAGAGTTAGGATATGCTCTTCTAAGAAGTGCTTTAACTCGGCTGACTAATTCCCTAGGACTAAAGGGTTTTAATACATAGTCATCAGCTCCTATGGATAAACCTTCTATTCTATCATCTTCATTGGTCTTAGCAGTAAGCATTATAATTGGCACATCAGATGTAGTCCTTATTTTTTTACATACTTCTTCCCCAGATATTTTAGGAATCATAAGGTCTAATATAACTAAATGAATGTCATTAGTTCTAAATAATTTCAATGCCTTTTCTCCATCATGGGCTAAAAATACATTGAACTCTTTAATTAAATAAGCTTCTATAACATCAGAAATGTTTTTTCATCTTCTACGATTAAGATATTTACGGAGTTCATATAATCACCTTGTATAATGAACTCATATAGAATTCATATATATTTTCCTTTCTTGATTATTTTCTATATAATCTTAACCAGACGCTGTGGATTAGTTTAATCACCTACAGCAGCTGTCTTTATGAAGCCGACTGTTTCTATAGAGAGTCTAACCATAGCTCTGTGTTGATTTGTTAATTAGTTAGATAACGCATGACGTTTTATATGTAGCAAGGATACATTTAACATAGAGTTTGGATAGGTTACACTAGTTAGGACAGGTTTTCTCCGAACATGATATAATAATATTAGGAGGAGAAAATCATGTCAAGAAAATATTATGAGGAAAATTTCAAGAAGCAATTAGTCAACATATACAAC
>NZ_VUNQ01000089.1 GCF_009695605.1 Tissierella pigra | reverse complement strand
TAAATTAAAATAACCTTGGCAAAGATATAATCAAGATATTTAATTGTAAGTTTTATCCAGTTTAATATTTCTTGTCAGATTAGAGATGAGTAGTTATCTCTAAAGCACAAAGTTATTTACATTCTCGAAATTTCGGTTGACAAATACATTTCACATTCAAATACTATGGTTGCATATTTAAAGTCGCTCCAACCTCTCTCGTTGTCATGTTCAACTTCCATAGTTACATCTGCATATTCATAGCTAACTCCGTCATCATAATCAATCTCTAAGTTTGAGGTATCAATATTTTTAGATACATAATCCTTCCACTTATCAAATATCTCTGATACCTTAATTTCCTCAATGGTTTCATAGCTTACTAGATGTTTAAAGTTTTCCAACAGTTCCTTATTATCCAATGCCGTATTCTTTAATATTTCTACTAAAACTGTATCTAGTTTGAGAATGTACTTTGAATAGTCATAGCTTTCAAGATACGGCACCATTACTGACTCAATCTTTTCTTTAATAGCCTTTTTAGCTCCACCACCATAACCGAATAAATCTTCAAGTGATTTTCTTATGCCTTTTTCTAATTCCTCTGCAATTAATTTTTCAACCGTTCCATCCTCTAACTTTTTAGCTATAACATCTTTAATACTGTTTTCTAAGTTCACAATAATTCCCCCTATTTTTTATTTTTATTAGTTATACATTCCTGAATAAATCAACATATCGTCTGTCCATGAGGTACATGGTGGTTCTATGGGTACACCATTTCCACTAGAAGTAAATCCACCACTACAGTCCTTTTTATACAAAGGACAATTATCACAACCGTCTATATCTTTTGGGTATATGTCTTCTGTAATATCTCCACTACCACATCTAGGGCAACTATCTTCTTCCCATTCGTTAAATATCTCGCTACATTCATTGCATTTAAACATTTGAATCAACTCCTACAATATTTTTCCACATAACATACATTCACAATGACTAGGCTCTTTGACTGCTTCACCTGGAATGTAAGTCCAAACTTCATTTATAAATTTCTCTGGATGATTACATTTTTCTTTGAATTTTTCATATCTTGGTTTCCATTGCTTATGCTTATATTTGCATTTAGAACAATAGATGACCGTATATCCAAACATTTTTCCTTCTTCAACAATTACAGTCCTTTTCCTATAGTAAACTTGACCTTTTAATATTGGTTCCTTACATTGGTCGCAACCATGCTTTAATCTTCTTTTGGCAATTAGTTTTTTCATTCAATCACTCCTAATATGGGTATCTGTTCAGACTTAATTCCAGCCCCTTACTAGCCACTTTTGGCCTTATCCCTGTTACTTCCTCAATCTCCCTTATCATTCTGCCTTGGTCGCTGTTTCTACTGCTAAGATGAAGGAGTATAATCTCCCTGCAACTGGATAAATCATTAGCCTTTAAAAATTCTTTTACATTTTCTAAGCTAAAATGGCTCTGTAGTAACCTTGGTTTCATCCTTTCGTCTATATAGCCATCAGTTATATTTTGGTCTAGTGTTTCTTTGATGTAGTTACATTCGATTGCCATTCCCAATACATCATTAAATTTGTACTTACAGTAGAACGTATCTGTTATAAATAAAAACTTCTCCTTAGATTGGTTTTGCAATAAAAAGCCTAAATTATGAACATCATGGTTTAGTTCAAAGGGTAATATATCCCATGTCCCAATATTAAACTTAACACCTTCTTTTACTGCATTAAATCTATGTCCACTAAGTCCTAATGAGCCTATTGTTTCCGTAGAAGTGTATATATCTATTCCTGCTTTTGAAATATCTAGGACACTATGTGAGTGATCCTTGTGACAATGACTTAAAATTACTCCACCCACCCTATTTAGGTCAAAATCCAATGACTTCACAATTTCCTTATAAGGCAATCCGCATTCTATAAGTAATTTTGTTTCTCCATCATCAATTGTGTAAAAATTGCCCTTACTACTGCTTGCATAAGTCTTAAATTTAATCATTTTACCACCCTCTGTTTCGCACTGGAGTAGTTAGTGCTTTTTCTATAGTCCAACCATATGAGATTCTACTTCGGAGAGTTTCACTATTCATATTTAACTCCTCAGCCCATTCAACTAATGGTTTTGTCACTCCTTTATGAGTAATAAAGGTAGTATTTCTTTTATTTCTAGCTTGTAGTGGCCTTGGAATCCATTCGCAATTAGAAGGTTCATAGTTGCCATTGACATCAATTCTTTCTATGGATAAACCTTTTTTATATCCATTTGCCATAGACCAGTCATAAAAGAATTCAAAATCTTGCCACTCGTTACAAACCTCAATTCCTCTAGCTCCGTAGTTGGGATAATTACTATCACTTTTTGTTTGGCAACGCCGTAACATACTTGACCAAAGTCTGTACAGTTTTGTATTGCACTGTCCATGAGTTTTATTTAAACTAACTATTTCATTTGTCCTTAAACATCCACAACTTTTCGTATGCCCACTTCTTAAATACTCAAGCCTAACAATCATTTCATTATCACAATCACATTTGCATAAAAACATTCTTTTCTTATACTTCTTCCAATATATTGGCTCGACTTCTTTGACTATTGTCAATCGGGAGAATCTATCTCCCGGATTGACTTTTAATTTCTTAGCCATTAGTATCCTGGTCCTTCCATCTCTACTTGTCCTAATTCTTCTTCTACTTCTTCTGTTTCTTCTACTTCTTCGGCTTCAACTTCCATGATTTCTCCTGTTTCCTCGTCTACTTCATCATTGAAGTCTAACATCTCCATATTTGCATTTTCTTCAATCTCTGTCATAACCATATTTTCTGTAGCTTGATTTTCCAACTGCTTCAATTTCAGGTAATCATCATCTATCTTTTGGCTATCTATGGCTATGTCGTTATAAGCTGCTCTATGGATAGTCTTGTAGACCATTTCCTCATACCAACCTTCTACTTTCTCCTTCTTGCCTGTTTTTCTGCCATTCTCCCAAACATCTTTTTCTCCACCCCAGAAGTCAATATTTCCATGTCTAGGTTTTCTTTTTTCTATATCTTTAAGTGTCATAATTACTAATTTATTTTTAGATGGATTATCGTTATATTGATGGTAATAAAATCCTCCGATTATCTCCCCTCTATCAAAAGGATTGGTAATTTCAAACTCATATTCTTCAACCTTGTTTGTCCTACTTTTCTTAATGGGTTTAAAGGTATCTGTTGAATAAACGACCTCGATTATTACTGCGTCTGGTATATCTAGTCCGTATTTATGAGCCTTTAACTCTAATCCTCTATAACCTTCTATAAAAACAATGTCATATTTATTGGTTGAATTATTCTTAAATGGCATAGCATGGATATGGTTCTTTTGAGCTGGGTCAAGTCCTATCCTTGCATAACTAACTAAGTTTCTAGCCAGTAAATTCATGTCTACATTGTTCCAAGTGTATGCCAATGGGTCTCTATATTTTTCACTTTTCCTAAGTCTGTTTGTTTCAGCTGTTTTTAGTGCTGCATCTATGGCTATAAAGTAATTTTGTGCTAATCTTTGTTGGAAGTCTGTAAGTGCTACTGCTCCTACCCCACTTTGAAATTCTTGCACCATTGCATTTGTAAATCTTTGACTTAAAGATAAATCTTGATTTTGTACTGCTACTTGATTATTTGACATTTAACATTCCTCCTTTTAAAAACACATCAAAGTTACTACTATTTCTTCACAACCTTCTTTTTTAAAGTGAAAATATACATTTAAAGGTCCATGCTCCTCGTTTACCATTTCATATCCTAGTTCTTCAAGCTCCTTGAATTTCTCATACATAGCCTTAAAACTCTCGGTGTCCCATTGCTCATATACATAGTCACCCTTAACCATATTCACGTGAATCATTGCTCCACCTCCACCCTCAATTTTTTGTCCTGCTCACTTACAACCAATGAAATCACTTGGCTATCCGTATCAGCTAATTTGACTACCGATTCTCTATTATCAATCCAAATAGTTGAAAATACTTCATAGAATCTACTAAGTGAATTTATTACATCAATTCCTGCATTAATCTTTCCTGCTGAATTTGCATCTTCAAATTTGACATAAGCTCCATTAGTGTTTACTAAAGCTATACAAGTTTCTTTGATACCATCATTAGTGACATTCTCCTCGAATAGCTTGAATTTAACGTGATTGAATTGGCTATTTATGCTATCTTCAAGCAAATTAACTTTTGCTGTTTATGTTAATCTAAAAGTAGACCACCATAATAATTGAAAACTGGTCCACCTTAAAATATAATACCCCTTGAAGATATCTTTTGAGGGGGGGCAAGAGGTGATAAAGCTGGATCAGAAAGCAGAAATACTAATGAAATATTTTAGAGAAAATATGTCTCAAAGAGCAATAGCTAGAGAGATGAAGGTTTCTAGAACTACAGTAAGAAAATATATTAATA
>NZ_VUNQ01000088.1 GCF_009695605.1 Tissierella pigra | reverse complement strand
ACCATAAAAAAGAACCCCATTTCATTGTTTTCTAGTCAAAAACAATTTAACACAAGGGGTTCTTTTTTTCATTATATAAATTTTTCCATGTCAACCTGTAATTATTTCTTTAATGCAACACTAGTACTATATAGGGCTTTTTATACTTAGCATTTCATTTATGCTTTCTTTAGGGACTGGTTTACTAAAATGGTATCCTTGTGCTATATCACATTTCATTTCTTTTAATATATTTAACTGTTCTTCATTCTCTACCCCTTCAGCAGTTACTTTCAATCCAAGTTGTTTTGCTAAAATTATTATGGTATTTGAAATCATTTTATTTTTATTGTTTTTTTCAATATCCCATATAAATGATTTATCGATTTTCAATTCATTTACACTCATCTGGTTTAAATAATTAAGACTTGAATATCCAGTACCAAAATCATCTATAGCAACAGCAATCCCAAGGACGTTTAATCTATCTAATATCTTCAATGTATGCTCTATATCAGATATAGCTATGGTCTCTGTAATCTCCAAAGTTAAATTTTTAGAACTTAGTCCTACTTCATTTAATATATCAATTATTTCTTTTATAAAATCCCTACGTTGAAACTGTCTTGCAGAAATATTTACAGACATCATAATATTCTGATCTAAATCAGTCCAATATTTAACCTGTTTGCAAGCTTCTTTCAGTACCCATTCTCCTATTTGAACTATTAGTCCTGTTTCCTCTGCTAAGGGTATAAACTTATCTGGATATAATAATCCTAGTTCTGGATGTTGCCATCTTACTAAAGCTTCTAACCCACTAATCTCTCCTGTCAATATATCTACTTGAGGTTGATAATGAAGAACTAACTCATTGTTTTTTATACCTTGTCTTAGCTGACTGACTAACATCATCTTTTCTAAGCCCTTAGACTTAATTTCATCTCCATAAACATAATAGGAATTTCCACCTAACTCTTTAGCCTTATATAGAGCAAGGTCTGCATTTTTCATTATGGAGTTAGAATCCAAACCATCTTCAGGATATGTGGATATACCAATGCTAGTAGTTAAATATAGTTCGTAATCCCTTATATGATATGGTTTTTTAAAATCTTCTAAAATCAATTTACTTATTTCTACTATATCACATACACTTTCAACATTATTTATTAATATATAATACTCATCTCCCCCTGTTCTAGCAATTATATCTTCTTCTCTTAAAATTTTGCGAATTCTTGTCCCCAATAATCTCAATATATAATCTCCTACATTGTGTCCCAAAGTATCATTTATATGTTTAAATCTATCTATATCTAAAAGCAATACTCCAAATATACCTTCCTGCTCTTGTATATTCTCAAATATACTGTTTAATGCTTTGATAAAATAAACTCTATTAGGCAGAGATGTGATTGAATCAAAATAAGCTAAATTATATATCTCCTTCTGGTGTTCAATCAACTCTTTATTGGCTAACTCCAATTCTTGAGTTCTCCTTTTTACTTCTCTTTGAAGTTTTTTATTATAGATATATAAAATAAAAATAATTACAATTATAAATGTTACAATAATTATTATTGAATTTCTATATTTTGTATAAATAGTTTTAATGCTTCCTACATCTTCTCCAAACCATTTTCTATATATTTGTTCATAAACCTTATTTTCTTTAATTGTATTGAAACCCTCCTCCAATACAATACTAAGCTCTTCATTATCTTTAGATATGGCTGTCCCATAAGTCACCGTAAGAACAGGTTCCCCTGCAATTTTAATGGAGTCTGTAAGTTTATATTTTTGTAAGTAATATATACCTACTAATTTATTTCCAACTACTGCATCTACATTCTTCATTTTAAGGTCTAGCATAGCTTCTTGTAAATTTGACTTTGGAAAAATTTCTACATAAGGTATCTCTTTTATATAGGGTTCGCTATAATCACTTTCTTGATAGCTTACCCTAAGTCCTGCTAAATCCTCTAAATTATTTATATTTACCGTTTCCCTATTAACAAATATTACTTGTCTGTCTATAATTATTGGAGGTACGAATTTATATGTTCTCTGCCAATCTTCTCTTTGAGCCATATATATCACACCATCAACTTGTCCATTTTCAAAAGTCTTTACTGCGTCACTCCACTCCATAAGAGTAAGTTCTATATTCAAATTCATCTCTTCAGCAATTGCATTTATTACATCAACACTAAATCCTGTAGGCTTTCCATCTTTATCTGTATATTGATAAGGAGGATGATCCTTGTCCCCACTTAATTTAATAGTATTGGTATATTTTATAGTATTAGTATCATTAGCTTCTGCAAATATATTTGGAAACGAAACTACTAGTAATATTAATAGTATTACAATTGTTTTTTTCTTAATCTTTGGATTCATAGTTATCCTTCCTCTAAGTTTCATTATTTATTATACTTTTGCTATATAATATTATATTGCTTCCATTGCTGAATTGTGCAAGATTTAATTTTATATGCGCCATTATATATTATGAAATTACCTAATTTTAACATAATTATACTATATTCGACAGTTATTTTAAATAAATATCTGGTTAATTATGTATTATAATAAATACACTTCATATGATATAATCTAATATTAGGAGGTGATATTTTGAAGACTTATTTTACTGTCATAATTATAGGGTATTTATTTGGGTGTTTACAGTGGTCTTATATATTAAGTAAAACATTTCTAAATGTGGATATTAGAACTCTTGGAGCAGGTAATGCTGGAGCATCTAATACAGTCATTTCCATAGGCTGGAAACTGGGAGTTTTAGTTGCAATTTTAGATATATTAAAAGCAATTATTTCTATTTTTATTATAAAACATTTATTTAAAATTTCCTTTATAGAAGAAAACTACTTTCTCCTATATTTAAACGGACTCTTTGTTATACTAGGACATGATTTTCCTTTCTTTATGAAATTTAAAGGTGGAAAAGGTGCAGCATCTCTTTTAGGAATGTTAATCGGCATAGATTATAAACTAGGAATATTAGGGTTCTTTATTATTTTAATCATAACTCTTGTGACTGACTATATAGCCCTTGGAACATTGGGATTAAACCTTTTTTTAGCTTTAAGTGCTTACTTGTATTATGGTATGAATTCTGTGCTTATATCTTTAATCCTTTTCTTCATAGCCATTTACCTTCATATGCCAAATATAAAAAGAATATTAATTAAAGAAGAAAAAGGACTACGAGGTGTTTTAAAAAAGAAAGCAAAAACAATATAAGGTCTTCCCATGGGAAGACCTTATATTGTTTTATAATTAATAACTTTATATTCTAATTATTTTCTTTTTGGATTTGCTATTTCAGCTTTTACTCTTGTGCCTTTTATCCTTGAACCATTTAATCCATCTAATACTTCGTCTTCATACTCACTTGGCACTTCTATAAATGTAAATTTGTCGTATACATCTATATCCCCTACGGATTTCTTAGGAAGTCCAGTTACTTCTAGTAATGCAGATAAGATATGTCTTGGACTTACACCTTTTCTCTTTCCAATGTTTATGTGCATTCTTACCATAGATGAGGAAGAACCAGAACCTTTTCCTTTAGATTTAGGCTTACTGTCAAAGTCTACCATATCTAATTCTTCATGACCGTCTAATTTATTATTAGCCATATAGGATTTTAATAATGCCGCTGCAATATCAAAAGAAGTATAATCTTCTTCAAGTAATGTTTCTATGATTTTCTCATATTTACTTAAATCTTCATTATCTATTTGTTCTTTTATCTTTTCTAACATAATAGATGTATAGTTTTCTTGTATATCTTTAAGTGTTGGCAAATCTTTTCTTGCTATTTTAGTCTTAGTATATCTTTGAATATCTCTTAATTTATAGATGTCTCTTCCAGATACAAAACTAAAGGCTTTTCCCTCTCTGCCTGCCCTTGCCGTTCTTCCTATTCTATGAACATAGTATTCTTCATCCTGTGGCATATCATAGTTAATAACCAAGTCTATATCATCTACATCTATACCTCTTGCTGCTACATCTGTAGCAACTAAAATATCTATAGTACCTTTTCTAAACTTGTTCATTACTGTGTCTCTTTGAGTTTGTTTCAAGTCTCCATGAAGTCCATCTGCAAAATATCCTCTGCTTTGAAGTTCCTCTATTAATTCGTCTACTTTTTTCTTTGTATTACAGAACACTATAGTCAATTTTGGATTATACATATCTATAAGTCTAGATAATATTTCAGTTTTCATATGTTGCTTTAATTCAAAATAAGCCTGTTCTACCTTTGGTACTGTAAGTTCCTTATGAACTACTTTAATTATTTCAGGATTAGTTTGGTACTGTCCTGCAAATTTCATGATTTCTGGGGGCATAGTTGCTGAGAAAAATATTGTCTGTCTATCTTCTCCTAATTGATTCATTACAAGAGCTATGTCATCTCTAAATCCCATATCAAACATCTCATCTGCTTCGTCTAATACCATCATATTTACATTGTCTACCTTTAGAGTCTTCCTTTTAATATGGTCTATTACTCTTCCAGGTGTACCAATTACAATATTAGCCCCTTTTTTAAGTGCTTTAATTTGTCTATCTATAGGCTGACCACCGTAAATAGGCACTACAGATATTCCTTTTTTATACTTTGCTAGTTTTCCGATTTCTTCTGCTACCTGTATTGAAAGTTCCCTAGTTGGGCATAAAACCAATGCTTGAACATGTTTTTCGTCTGGATTACATCTTTCAATAATAGGAATACCAAAGGCCGCCGTTTTGCCTGTTCCTGTCTGTGCTTGACCAATAATATCATTTCCCGCTAAAACTATTGGAATAGCCTGTGATTGAATTGGGGACATTTCTTCAAACCCCATATCCCTAATTCCCCTTTGTATTTCCTCTGATAAGTTAATCTCTTCAAATCTTAATTTTTCCATATATATATTTTCGTCCTCCTTAATCTATAACCTATTAAGTATACATATAATATTCCATAATTGCAAGGAAAATATTAAATTTTATCTGCTTGTTGTCTAGAGAAGTCAAACATATGTGACACAGACCTCTGAAAAATTTTCTCTGAATAATGCTGTGGTTTTCTTAAATTGCTAGTAATTATTTTGTCAAGGAGGAAAGCGATAGCGATCCTTGATTAAAT
>NZ_VUNQ01000087.1 GCF_009695605.1 Tissierella pigra | reverse complement strand
CTAATATGAAGTTTGATTTTGCAGTTTGGTCTTCAACTACATTTACTCTAGCTTCCTTAGAATAATATCCATAAGCTTCTGCTACTAAAGTATATTCGCCAATTGGAGATCTCATAAAGAATTTACCAGTAACAGGGTCAACTTTAACACTTCTTCCTGTTTCCAATACTGTTACTACAGCATCAGATATTGGAATTCCTGCAAATACCATTGGCATATTTTGTACTTCTATATCTTCTATGGTTTCAAAGTTATTAGCTCTAAGCATCTCATTTGATTTTAAACTATATTTTGGTGCTGTTGGTTCTACGTAATCTACTTTATCAATCTCATCTTTTTTAACTTCTAATTCCCCTAATCTCATCATACCAGCGTCCACATTGCCCATTGATTTCTTCTTTACTACTGGTCTAATTAAAGGATTACCGGCTGTTGCTTCAGCATTATCGTAGTCCATAATGGCTCTAATCATTACAGCTACTTCATAGTCTGCACCTGAATCTGCTAATGGACTTAATTGTCCTCCAACATTCAGATAAGATCTGGTCCAATCTGATGTAGAATTATCATCTAAACCGGTTCCTGGACTATTATCACCAATTGCATCTTGCATAGTTGATATATAGAAATCGCTACCTGTTGAGAAATTAAAACTAGAAAGATCTATTAGATTCCATCCGCCTCTAACTAGATTATTCACATACATAGGTGTTCCTACTTGATTACCATTTGAATCATAAATAACAAATCCTAATCTATTTCCTCCAGGTGTTGGCCAATCATTACCCCATAGATAAATATTAGCAGCTTGAACTTTACCAAATTGTGATGGAGTAAATCTTACTGCCAACCCATTTCCTGCTGTATTTAATACTAATGCATCTTCTGCCGTTTCATCATCATAAATTAATTCTTCACCTTCAATTGGCTCTGGTTCTACATGGTCTATACCCATAACAAATACATCATCTATATACCATCCAGTATATACTCCTGAAGTATCTGAGTGGAAGAAGAATCTTAATTTTATGGTTTCTCCACTATATCCTGTTAGGGCTATTTCCTCATTAGTCCATTCTTGGACTCTTCTACCATATTTTCCACCTGCTACTGGAGTTATATTGTTCCAAGTAGCTCCATTATCTTTAGAGATTAAAACTTGACCATAATCCCATAGAGTTGTTGTTCCTTCCATATCAACCCAGTGATTGAATATTAGCATGCCATCTTTATCTTCTGGTATCACTATGGACGGAGTTTCTATATAGGCATCAGTTCTATGATCATAATTTCCTGCAAGGTTAGTAGCCCATAGTTTTTCACCTGAATATGCTGCATTAGGTCCAGATGTTGGTACTCCCCATTCCCATGGATTAGCAGTTCCAGCTGTAACACCTGTTACAAATCCACCATTATCATTTTCAAAATCTGCACCAAATAGAATCTGTGCTTCCACTGGAACAGCAGATACCTCTTGTGTATAACCACTTATATTACCAGAAAGGTCTACTGCATTTAATACATAATAATATGTTGTTCCAACAGTTCCTTCAGCATCTTGATAATTATTACTGGTAGTTTCTCCTATCTTAACATATCCTTCGCCTGATGTTTCTGAACGATAAATATTATAACGTGATAGATCAGCATCTGGTGAGTGGTTCCAGCTTAGTTTAATCCCTGTTAACCCTACTTCTGCAGTTAGATTAGTAGGTATTGCTGGCGCATCATTATCTTGAGCCATTAGTCTTACATTATCTATATACCATCCTGCTGCCTGTGTTGAAGCATTAGATGTAAATCTAAACGCTACAAATACTGGATCTTTAGACCCTATATAACTATCAAGATTCACAAGTGCCTCTTTCCATTCTTCTCTAATACCTGTGACAACTGGTCTTGACTCAGTCCAAGTTTCACCATAGTTATCTGTTATTAGAACATAACCCTTATCATAACTGTTCTGCATATTGTACCATTCATAGAATCTTAGTGAGACAGTTTCTAAATTTCCATCTCTTAAATCTATTGGAGGAGTAATCATCCAGCTGTCAGCATTATTTGGATAATTTCCATCTAATGTAGTTGCCACTAGCTTTTCTCCTTCAAATGGCTTCGGACCAACATTTGATGGTGTTCCCCATTCCCATGCTCCATTGAATTTCCAACCATTAGTATTATTCTCGAAGCCTTGGGTATATTCTCCTGGGATTACACCAAATTCTATATCTATTTTATAATCTGATGTAACTACTACATCTCCTCCATAGTCTCTTACTTTTATCTTATATACAATACTATCTCCCATTAACATATCATGGGTTATAGTTCCTTTATACATTCCATTTTTATGATCTCCTGAAATCCTATTCATTGGAGCTACCATCCAGTAGGATTTTCCCTGTTGTTTAACTAAAAGCTCTGCTTCTGTTATTGCAACATCATCTAATATTTCTGCAAGGATTTCTATGTCTGAACCCATATAGGTTTCAAATATTTCTTGTTCATGAGTTATAGTTGCCTCTGATGTATCTTCTCCAGGAACTAATACTCTACCTGAAATATATCCTGTTCCTGTTGCTATGGATGATACTGCCTCAAATGCATCTGCCATACCATAGCCATAACCCATATTTGGTGCTGTTGGGTATGTGGAGTCAGTTAATGGTCTAGCTGTATTCTGTATAATATCTTCCATATCTTCTATTGATAAGGAGGCATTAGCTGATAAAAGAAGTGCTACTATTCCCGAAATAGCAGGTGCTGACATGGAAGTTCCTGACCAGCCTCCTTGATATCCTCCTCCAGGTACTGATGAACGTATACTTGCACCTGGTGCAGATATATTTGGTTTAACTAAAGATTCATCATATGGTGATGGTCCAAGTTTTGAGAAAGATGCTCTTATATCATTTCTATCAGTTGCAGCTACTGCAAAGGATTCTGGATAGTTAGCTGGGCATGATATAGATCCTGGCCAAGGCAGTGGTTCTCCTGCTCTTTGGTTTCCTGCTGAAAAAACAGGAACAATTCCTGCTGCTCTCCATGCTATAACAGCCTCTCTATACCAATCATCTATTCCAGCTCCTCCACCCCATGAGTTATTGACCACATCTGGAGCATTGTCTGGATTTCCACCTGGTGCTAACATCCATTGTGCTGCTGATAATAATATGGCATCTGTTGTAGAACCAGCAGTATTAAATACTCTTGCTGCTATCCATTTTGCTCCTGGTGCCACACCTATTTTATTAGAGCCATCTGCTTCTTGACCAACTATTGTTCCCATTACATGAGTTCCATGTTCATCTGAATCTGCTGGTAGTGATGCGTTGTATACAGGGTCAAACCAGTTTCCACTGGCATTAGTAGTTTCTGTATTTGGATCATAACCTCTCCATTTATCCTTAAGTGCTGGATGAGTCCAATCTACTCCTGAGTCTATATTTGCTACTACTATTCCTGTTCCATCGTATCCCAGCTCCCATACTTCATTAGCTTTTACTCTTTCTATATTCCACTCTAAACTATTATCAGAAGGTTTTATTTCATTATCTAATTTTACCTCACCTAATGTATGAATTTTATTTTCATATATTTTTTCTACTTCTGACATATAGGAAAGATTTTCTATTACTTCCTTTGTAGCTTTTACATATACCATATTCACTATATGATAAGGTGTAAATTCTGCTACATTTCCATTTTCCAGTTCCTTCTCCAGATAATTCAAAATATTCATCTGAGTTAATTCTGCATTATCCTTTAAGGCCTCTATAACACCTTTTCTGACTTGAAGTTTAGTTTGATGTGGTGTCATGGCTGATGATAAAGCAGATTCTGTTGCGTAGGCTACCTTCTCTGCATCTACTTGATCTGCCATATAGACCAATACCTCAGCTAAGTCTTCATTATTTAGCTCTTTCATTACTTCAGGTTCTATCTTCATTGAAGCCTCTTTGCGTAAATCTTCTTTTGCTGAACTAAGTTGGTTGTTCTCTGCATAAACAAAAGATGTAAAATATCCTAATACCATAATAAGACTTATTATTAAGGATAATACTTTTCTTACTTGTTTGTTCTTTGACATTTAAAAATTCCCTCCTTTAGTTTTTGGCAAAATTTGAGCTAACCTCATTTTCAGGATTAGGCCCCTATGACTAGGAGCCTCCCATTTATCATCTTATTTTTCGTAGTATGTTACATTTCCTCTTACATCAAAATATGTTATGAAGTCTGGTAATTCATCTATAGATATTAGATCCCCTTCTTCATTGACTATGGTAGTATCATTAAGCTTGATATACACTTCACCTCCGGTATTGTACCATTCGGTTAACTTTCTCTGTACACTTGCATCATTATCTAAAAAGTCCATATCAAATGCCTCATCACCTATTATCATTGAATTAGATACTAAATCTCTCATATTTCCTATTACGGTTATTCTTCCTTCTGCCATTTCTGTTACCTTAACTCCATATTCGCTAATATATACGACTTGAACTTTTAGTCCTGCAACCACTAATCCTGCTGGTGCTGTCCAAGTTCCAGTATATAATCCTTCTTCTTCTGTCATTGGTATTCCTATTTCATTGCTATCTAATCCAAATGGCATTAACAGCCTGAAATATCCTTTCCCTCCTGTTGGTGCTTGGAAGCTAACAGTAAAAGTGTCTCCTTCTCTAAGATTTATGTCTTCATCTGGCAAAATATTTGTAATAGCTGGTTCCTCTAACCCTACTACCACAGTTCTTACAACTGTAGTTATATTTCCTGCTCCATCAGTTGCTTTTACAGTAATAGTATTTTCACCTTGATTTAGCATCAATCTTTCATGGAAGTTATTAGATTCATCTACTGATATTTCTTTATCATTTATCTCTAATTTTTCTAAGCCAATATTGTCAGTTACAGTACCTATTACATGAGCTACTTCTACATTTATCTTAGCATTGTCTAATGGCTCATCTACTGTTAAAACTGGTGCTAATTTATCTTTTATTACTACTACTGATGCTGATGGTTCTGTTTCTATTCCATTCAGCTCAGCTGTTACCTTAATTGTATTTCTTTCTTCTGGTAAAGGTACTTCTACTTCAAATTCTCTATTCTCAGAATCTATTGAGGTTGTTTTTATATCGTTTACATATACATTTACCTTACCATCTGCTGTGACCTTTCCTTCTACTCTTACTGAATCTTGATTTGTA
>NZ_VUNQ01000086.1 GCF_009695605.1 Tissierella pigra | reverse complement strand
TAATCATATTTCTTAAAACTTCTTTTGGTAATGTTGACATAAAAAATTCTCCTTTCTGGTTCAAATCATATTTTGATTCTTGCCAGAAAAGAGAATTTTATTTCGTAAAAGCACAGATTATTTTACACTACCTTTTGGTGAGAAGTCTAAATTTTCGGTTGGTGGATTAAATTTGATGTTGTTATTTAATTTATTAGTGACATCCCAGTGCATTTCTTCATAATGCTTTTGCTTTCTCTTTAAACACCGTATTTAAATTATTGTAATATCAAGCTTTGAAGCGATTTTTGTTAACTTAATTTTCTCGAGATGTTGCTTTATATATCAAGTCTAGTAAGAAGAAAATAAGCACTTTATGGTGGTGGCGTGGGCTATTGACTGCCAGCACCACCCACGCCATCACCCACATGTCATTTTCTTCTCAATAACCCTGATTTTTTAACTTTTGAGCTCGTTAATATACTTAATCGTGGAAATATATGGTATACTCGTGTCATGTAGTAGAAAAAATAAAGAGATGAGGGAACAATTATGATTGAACTTCGCAAAATTACTCAGGATAATTTAAGGGAAGTATTGGAGCTTAAAGTAGCAAGTGGGCAAGACGGTTATGTGGATTCTAATATTTATAGACTAGCTTGGGCCTATGTTAAAGTAATCAACAATGAGAAACCTCCTCTGGCCTTTGCCATATATCATCATGATAAAGTTGTAGGGTTAGTGGATATGGGATTTTTTGAGTTATCGGAAACTACCTTTTTATTTGAGGAATTTGGCGACAAAGCTACCTATGGAATAAACCATTTTATGATAGATCATAAATATCAAGGTAAAGGGTTTGGCAAACAGGCTATGCAAAAAGTTATCGAATTTTTACGTTCATTTCCCCAAGGAAAAGCTGATGCTATTTATTTATCTTATTGGAAGACTAACGAAGCAGCTAGAGGCCTATATGCATCAGTTGGGTTTGTAGAAACAGGAGAAATATGGGACGGACAAACCGGTGAAAGCTGGGATCCAGAGAGAGAAGATATTGAGAGAGCAGAAGTAGGTGTTAGACTGGGATTATAGACAATTCAATGGCAAAAAATTCAAAGGCTTTTTCTTACAATAATAAATAAATATCAGAAATACTTAGGATAGAGATAGTATAGAAGTTTTAAGATGAGAAGAATATCTAATTGCACTTTTTGTGCACTTTACTTCTTGTTTTGTTATTTTTTAAGTAATTTATAGATCATTGAAATGCCTTATTATCAATGATATTGCGCTATACCATCCATCTCGAAAATTGAGTGGAAGTAGTATCCAAAACCCCTAGAAAACTGATAAATAATAGTTTTCTAGGGGTTGCTTTTATTTGTGGGGTAAATTGATATTGTTTATTTGATTTTTTTTGAGTATAATTTTCATAGAATGTTGATAAATTCTCCTTGTAGCAGATAGAAAATATTATCTACGGTACTATGGCATTTCTCAAAAAAGAGAGAAAATTTATATTTTCTATATAAAAATAGGATTGCCCTCTTGACTCTTCCTTTGGGGAATCCTTTATACTAAGTTTATCCCTGATAGTTTAGAAAGAGGTGGAAACAAATGAACAATTTAATCAAAATTAAAGATGTATCAAGCAAATATGACATTACAGCCCGTACACTGCGTTATTATGAGGACATGGGATTGCTGTCCAGCACCCGAAGTGATGACTACGCATATAGGATGTATGATGAAAACGCTGTTAGACGACTTGAACAAATACTTATATTACGTAAACTGAATATCAGCATAAAAGACATTCAACGTGTTTTTAATACTTCCAGTTCCGATGTAGTTTTAGAAGTGTTGGGGAAAAAAGTACATAGCATAGACGACGAGGTTGCGCTTTTGCATGAGTTGAAAGAAATCGTGCTGGATTTTATACGGGAAATCGAACGAGTGAACTTTGCAGACAATTCCGACATAAAACTGCTATATAACAAGGCTAAAGGCATTGAAATGCAGTTGATAAGCGTTAACTATATCGGCAAACCCTCCAATATAAACCGTTTGATTGAAATAACGGAAAAATTAGATAAGAAAATTCCTGATATAATGGTTGTTAGGATACCAGAATTTAAAGCGGTAACGTGCGGAAGTCAACCTTGGGGGGAGATGTTCAAAGAAGGGGGATATATGTACCAATTGTGGCAGTATTGTCATTTGTATAAAAGTGTGATTTTTGATTGTTTTGATTTTTTGCTGTCTGAAAATGATAAAGCCCAATGGATATGTGCCGTTAAAGATGGTGTTACCAATGCAGATGTAAGCCCTTTTAAATTGTTCGATTTTCCAGGAGGTTTATATGCCATGGCAGTCAGTATTGACGAAGATAACGAGAGTATACACAAAGTGGAAGATAAAGTTCGGCGATGGGTTGAAAGCACAAATTTTGAACTTGACAAAGATCGCAATGTTATGTTCAATATGCCTTATTTGTATGAAGATGGAAGAGATATTGCCTATAGAGACATAGAAAAAGGACTTGGCTATAAACAAATGCAAAGATATTTTCCCATTAAGCTAAGAGAAGGAATATAAAAATACAGGGAATTTTCAATGCATTATTTAAGTAATTTAGAAATGCAAAGTATGATAGAAGCCGTAGGGAAATAAAAAAAGATGGAGGAATTATCATGAACAAGTATGAAAATGCAATGAAACTTATGGAAGAATACTGCGGAAACGGTAAGGATAACATTATTGCTCTTGCAACTATTGCATTGTCCTCGAATACCGTCGGCAATCCTCGCCCTGCTGTCCGTATGGTTGACGCTTATTATGAAAACGGCGTGTTTTATGTTTCTACAGACGCTAATAAAAATAAAATGCTGGAAATTGAGAAAAATAACGAGATTTCCATTTGTGGATTAGACTTGTTTGTTGCTCAAGGAACTGCTGAAAATCTTGGTTGGGTAAAGGACGAAAGAAACACGGAAATAAGAGCAAAGATGAAAAAAATCTTCACATGGTTCGATGCCCATGGTGACGAAGACAATCCTGACTCAATCGTTCTGCGTATCACCCTTACGGGAGGAACCATAACTGATAATGACAAAAAATACGGTGAATGGCATTATAAAGTTGACTTTGCTAAGAAAGAAGCGAAATAAATGCGCAAGACATTTAAGGATATGGCAATTAATGGTAGCATATATTAAATTAAAAGAAGATAAGTAATATAAAAAGAAAAAAACCTAAAAAATTGACTATATAAAAATCAATAAGTAGGTTTTTTTTATTCTTATTTCTCTATTTTGGTTCAAAAAAATATTAAACTTCTTCCTAATAAATTATTATTTAACAATTGGGTCAGTTTTTTAATTGCATTATTTACCTTTTCAAGGTCAAATTTATTGCAGACATTATTATAAATTTAGTTTAATAAGTAAACAAAATTTGCATCTTTTTATGAATTGGAATTACTAATATTGTTGGTATAGTTCTCATTTTGAATATTTATATCCATGTCACGAATTATCTTTCGTATTACTTATATTAGTATCTGACAATAAAATATTGCCTTAATCGTTGCAAAGATTAAGTATCTAGGATAGAATTTAATTATAGACATTGAGAAGATGACGGTTATGGAAATGAGCTGTATAGAAAGTGAATTTGTTATAGCAAATAATTGATTTATGTTGGGGTAGAATGTTTCAATTTAATATAATATTAATAAGGAATGAGGTATAAGATGGCAACTGCAATAGAAGTTAATAAAAAGAGTGTTAAAGAATTACTTGAGACAGGAAAAAAGAAAAAATTCATTATTCCAGAATACCAACGGCCTTATGCGTGGACTGATGATGAAATTAAAACGTTATTTGATGATCTTATAGAATATACTGAAAATGATAATGAAACTAATTATTTTCTAGGAACCATAGTATCATATGAAAATGAAAATGGTGAACAAGAAATTATAGATGGACAACAAAGAATAACTTCTCTATTTTTATTACTTAGAGCTATATATGCAAAATTGAATTCAATGACTGAAACACCAGAAGTTAGGAACTTTAAAAATCAAATTGAATCAGCACTATGGCAACAAGATGAATTAACAGCAGAGGTTGATTTTGAAAAAATATTGATAGAATCAAAAGTAATGAAGGATGAGGGAAATAAAATATTTATGGAGATTCTAACTAGTGGTAAAACTGGAGAAACCAATGATAATTATACACTAAATTATAAATTGTTTAAAGAATTAATTGAAAAATATGCAACCAGTGAACCAGAACTTTTTTATTGGTTTATCAGAAATATTTTAAATAAAGCAATTTTACTACCAATTACTGCTGATTCACAGGATACTGCACTTACTATTTTTTCAACATTAAATGATAGGGGACTAGCATTATCTGATTCTGATATTTTTAAAGCAAAAATGTATAACAATTTGAAGCCAGAATATAAATCAGAATTTATTGAAAAATGGAAATCACTAGATGAAGAAGCAGCTAATACAAATGAAAATATTCAAAACTTATTTTATTATTATATGTTTTATTTGAGGGCCCTTGAAAATGATAGGAAAACCACTACTCCAGGTATGAGAAAGTATTATTCCAGGAATAATTTTGAGCAGCTATTTAAAGACGAGGTTTTAGATAATATAGAAAAAATGATGACATTATGGGTAGTAGTTAATAATCGAATAGAAGTTGAGGGATGTAGTTGGTCTTCTAATATTGAAATAAAACAGGCTCTTGACTTATTATTGTCTTATCCTAATGAATTTTGGAAGTATCCAGTTATAATTTATTATTTGAAATATAGTGAAGAAGAAGATTTTGAATATATATTTTTAAAATTTTTAAGAAAATTATTTGCAGAACTATCCGCTAAATATATCATTACACCTACAATTAATGCAGTAAAAGGTAGTATCTTAAATTTAAATTCAGAAATAATCAAATCTTCAAAGCCGAAGTTTGAATTTTCAAGAATTAATGAGAACGAATTAAGGGAAAATATGAAAACACCACATAGAAATACGGTACGTATGATTTTAAAAGCCATAACTTATGAAGAACAAGATGAATTACTTCCTGAAAGATGGGAAATAGAACATATATTTCCTACAAAATGGCAAAACAGTTATTTCCCAAATAATACTGATGAAGAAGTTATAAAAACTATAGAAAATATAGGAAATAAAATACCTTTTGAAAAGAAATTGAATATTATTGCAAGTAATGGATATTTTCAAAAGAAGAAAGAAAGCTATAACAAATCCAAAGTGAAAATATTACTTAAACTTTCACAAAATCATAATGATTGGGGTTTAGAAGAGATTAGAGATAGAAATATTAGAATTGCAGATGAATTTATTTTATTATTGAAGTCATGGGGACTAAATGAAGAAAATTTTTTATCCCAAGATGATAATAAAAAGGGGACTATAAATTTAACTGAAGAGGAGCAAGAGCTTATTAAAAAAATGCAGAAAAAAGGTATTGATTTTAATAAATTATAGAATCTAAAAAGATATTTTAATATTTAAATACAGCTAAAAAAGTTATAGAAAATAACTTAGAGTTTATTTAATCAATAAACTTTAAATAAAAGATAAACCTTATAATTCCTAGAATGAACATGCCCCTGTCAAGTAGACAGTGGAAATAATAAAAAACTTTGTGCGCCAATCATTAAATTATGATTGGCGTAATTTTATTCTATGCGACTAAATCTAAAAGATAACATCTGTATTCTAGT
>NZ_VUNQ01000085.1 GCF_009695605.1 Tissierella pigra | reverse complement strand
TTTTTAGGGTAATACTTTTATCAGTATGGGTTATCTTATCAAGCTCTATCTTTATTTCTCCCACAGGATATACTCTAATTACATCACTTACTTTGGTTTCTTTCCCCAGTTTATCAGTTATAACAGCAGTTAGCTCGTATGTCCCTGCGTTGTCAAATATTATTAAACCACCTATGTTTGTAAGTTCACCTGTAATATTAGTATCAAAATCTATTTCTTTACCATCCCTTTGAACTGACCATGCTACAGGGTTATCTCCTAAATTTTCGGTGGATAGTTCAATAGCTACCGTTGTATCTGTATGGGCTGTTTCAGGTAGTTTAAACTTAGCAGAAATTACTGGATAAATATCTATAGTTTCTTCATGCTTAACCTCTTTCCCTTGGGCATTTACAGCTGTGGCTATAAAGTTATAACTTCCAACAAATTTAATTTTAATAGTGCCGCCATCTGCCTTTAGTTCTCCATCAATAACTGAAAGTAAATCTACAAGGATACCATCTTTACTAATCTCCCATGTTACTGATTTTACATTTGAGCCTATAGGAACAATTTTTATTTCCTCATCAACATAAGCTGTAAGAGGAAGTTCAAAACTATATTTTGGTGCCGGAACATAAGTTGAATTGCCACCTGAAGATGAACTGTTTTCTGTATCTGTATCCCTATCTCTATCTGGTTTGTTGTCCGTAGGCTTATCAGTTGGTTTTGGTGATATAGTAGGCTTTTCTTGCTCATTTTTATCTTTATCCTTAGCTTTATCTTCCTCTATCTTTTTTTTGGATTTCTCCTGCCTAATAAGCATTGTAAAGGCTTCGGCACGAGTAGATTCACCATTAGGACGAATGGTTCTGTCTGGGTAACCTGAAATAATGTTATATTGTTTTCCAAGGCAAATATATTCAATTTCTTCTTTAGCTAGATTCTCTTCATCAATAAATCCTGTATCACAGGAGCAATCTGGATTATGATTTTCTTTTCCTGTTGCTCTAACTAACATTTTAATTATTTCCATTCGACTAATAGGCTTATTAGGTATATATAACTTACCATAGTCCTCCACTAGAATGATTCCTTCATAAACAAGTGCTTCTATTTCTTTTTGGGCAAAATGACCTATGATATCTTCAAATACTAGACCAACATTCTCTCTATCTTTAGTTTCAAGTTTCATAGTTCTTGCTAGGAGAGCTGAAAATTCTCCCCTTGTAATAATATTATCTGGATGAGATAGTCCATTAGGATATCCTTGAATAATCCCTCTCTCTGTTAGAAGGTTAATTGTTTCCTCTGCCCAATGCCCTATACTATCTGAAAATATATGCTTTGCAGCATAGGTAGAACCTATAAAATTAGTCATTAGTATACAAACTACTAAAAGAATATTAATTATTCTCTTTGATCTATATTTCATTATTACACTTCCTCCTTTTAGCCTGCATAGTTAAACATTTCTCTAATTCTCTCATTTAAAGTTGGCATAACCACATCACCAAATAACAGATATAGTCCTGCTAGAAGTAATGCCCCTAAAACTACTGCTATCAGAATTTTTACTGCTGTGTCAATATAGCCTTCTCCTTTATTATTACTCACTGCTGTTTTTACTGCAGTAGCCTTCCATGTCATAAATTCATTTGCTTTTCTTAATATATATTTCATTCTGTTTTCCTCCATTATTTTTATTTTATATACTCATATTCATGTCTTGTCTTTGATCCTGCGGCTCAAAATCAATTTCTTTAAAACCAAATCGATCTACATAGTAAAATTCACTGCTTGTACTATCATAAAGCTCTATTACATCAGATATAGAAAGAGAATGACCTGTAAATCCTTGGGGATGATCTAGATTAAATTTCGTATATATTTCCTCTAAATCATTGGTTTCAATTTCTCCGTCATAGACAATCCTATAATTATCTTTATCTGATTCTCCAAAGGCTTCCTTAACTTCTTCATAGCCTATGAACTTACGGCCAGGACTTACATCAGTTCTTAGCTGCCATATACGGCAATTTTTTAAGGGTGTCAATACCTTATCATTAAAATGCACTGTATCTCCCTTTGACAGTCTTTCAAATACTCCCTCTGTCCATTTAGGTGTCAGCTTTCTTTGGTAAATCCAATTCTCAAATTCTTCATTTTGAAATATAGAATCTACTATTGCAGTATCCTTTTCCACATATCCTGCAGGATTTCCATAGTAGAAAATACAATCATTCTTAAGCTTAATACTGCTCATATTCCACCTCCAGTCTTCTTTTTCTGCCACCTTATAACTTGGTCCTCTGCTCCTTTCCTTAATAATTTTCCTTTTGGTTCTTATCACCCCTCTCATAAACTTTTGATAGCTCTATGGAGATTTATTTACTCTCCATAGACAATGTCATCCATCATCAATCTTTCTTCTAATTCTCTAATACAGATTCCTGATATTTCAAAGATATCAATTACAAACTGTGGTACATCTGCTATATCATAATCATAATCTGCTTCCACAACTACAACTTCTCCGCTATCTTCTTCTGTATATGCACAAAGCTTTGCATCTCTTGGGATTCCTGCTTCTTGTAAAAGATAATCAGGTACAACAATCTCATCATATTCTTCAAATCTTTCGCAATAAGAGCAATCATCACATCTGCCGCAAACACTTGCAAGATGGACTATTAGTTCTTCTGATAAGTTCTTAAGCCCTTCAGCTGCCTTTATAAGCTCCATTGCATTCATAGTTCTCTTCATAGCAACAACAACATTCTCTAAAGCTGTTATCTCAATCTCATCGCAATCCATAGCTTCTAAACCCTTCATTTCTTCCACGGATAAATTAATATTTTCCTGAATCTTTTTCATATAGATTTCCTCCTTATTTTAAAGTCCATTTTCTATTTCAAATAAGTTTATTTGTGAAGGATTATTTTCCTTCCTTTCCTGCATATCATAATTTGCCACCAGTATTTCTGGGAATTGAGCCCCGTTATCATAACGCTGTTTAATATTGTTAATACGGGTAAAGCTTTCAATCTGAATATTAGGTGCATCGTATATTTCTCTTATAAAGTCACAATCATTGTAGGAAAGTAAGAACTTTCCCTCGATATTCATTAAGGTATCCCTTAGTCTGATATGATCCTTTTCTTGGAATCCACCTTCTCCTACATTTTTATAATATTTTTCGGTTTCATAATATGGCGGGTCTAAATAGAAAAAGCTGACAGGGCGATCATATTGCCTTATCAGCTTTTTAAAATCCTTATTTTCAATTACAACTTTGCTAAGTCTTCTATGTGCCTGTTCAATTAAAGGAAAGTTGCTCCACATATCATGAGGCTGGCTGCCGAAGCTGGTAAGTCCTGATGCATAGCTATATCGAATAAGCTGATAAAAGTATGCTGCTTTTATTACATCACTTTCTATACTATCCCTTGCTAGTGCATTCTTTACTATGTCAAAATCCTCCCTTGAATTTAGTACAAAATGCAGTGCCTCAATTAACTCATCTGGCTTCTCTCTCACACATCGATAGAGATTGGTCAAAAGTCCGTTAAAATCGTTATATACTTCAAAATCATTACCAGGTGGTTTATGAAATAGTACCCATCCCCCACCTCCAAACACTTCTATATATCGTTCATAATAAAGGGGAAATACAGACACGATTAATTCTCTTAGAGCCTTTTTCCCACCTATCCAACTCATAAAACTATTAATATTTCATCACCTCTTTTCTACTTCATTATCAAGATCCAATCTCAGCTGTCCGTTATCATCTGGGAAATGTTCCAATGCTTTGACAAGCCCTCTCCTTACTTTCGATATCTCTCTAATACGGCTTGTCATCTGTCTAATGCTTGCAAAAAGCTCCTTTCTATTAGCTGCATAATAATATCCATTGTCACCACTGCATATTGGGTTGCCATCATTCCTTAACTGATTTACCAGCATCCTTACAGTTCTTGAACTGATGCAGAATCTATTTTGAAGATATGCACTGGATACAGCCTTTTCTTTTCCTGTATGATACTCTTTTATATAGACTAAAAAATCATGTTCCACCTCCCAACCCTCCTCTGATTACGATTATTTTTAGGCAATAAAAAAAGGCCGATTGCTCGTTGTAATTTACAACAAATCAATCAGCCTTAATTATTTTTAGATATTAAAAAAACACGGATATTTACCGTGCTATGCTAATATACCAAGTAATTTTAATAACTTGATACAATCTTTAATTCCTTCTGTATAAATAAACTTTTGCAACTCACTTTCTATAAAACCTGATATATCTTTATAATCTTCTATCTGCCTTCTTGCTTCTTTTGGAATATCTTTATTTTCATGTAGTCTTGCACTTAGTTCCTTTACTGATTCTACACTCTCTTTCACCTCTTCATTTTCCTCAATCAACATAAAATATGCCAGTTCCAATCTCTCGCTTATTGCATTTTCTAATATCTCCATGATATCTTCCACCAGTGCCACCCCCTTCAAGCACCACAATATATCACAAGTTATTAGATATAGCTATTAGAATATTTACTACTGCATTGATAGTTTTATACTATCTGCTTCTTTACTGAATTCATAATAGAATTTTTCTTCATTTCGTTTAATAAAGCCATTCTGACAAGGTTCTAAACCTCTTTTTTCAATGTCTGCCCTTGCATATTTTATATAATCAAAGTTATCTCCAAGTATCGTATCCACTTCTATAATTCCATTCTTTTTTGCTAGAATTCTACCGTACTTTTCAAGGTTATCTCCACTTGGTACAAAGTCATAACAATCTAGATTCTGAGAAATATCAAGGGCAAGATCAAGTCTTGTACATACTTCTAGTTCCATTGCTGATTCTAAGTGTTCTATAAAAAAGTCTTTACCTCGTCCTTGTTCATCGCATACATATCCAAAGTTATTGGCATCTTCAATTAATCTCTCTATGGTCTCATATTGATCTTTTAACTCTATAATATTAGGAAATATGCACTTTACATCTAATAAAGTCCCTTCGCTCCAATCACTTATGCCAAGTGTATCTAATGCAATATACATCGCATCAGGTTCTAAACTAGATAACTCATAGTCAGGAAGGTTTATCCATACTCCTTCATGCTGGTCTTCACTCCCCACTTTTATTTTTACAGTCCAATCACCTTCTGTTAGCTTATCTAAATTTGTACCATCATAGATTTGTTTGAGACTGTTTCTTTGAAGCATATAGCCTGTGTCAGTAAATACACCTTGAAAGTCCTCATGATATTCTCTTCCCAGCTGCTCCGTTTTGATAAAGGAAAGTATCTCATCAGTTGCATCTTCCTTATATCTTGCTATATATTCTCCAAGAGATCTATCATCTATAGCCTTATAATAAAAATAGAATTTACTTAATTGCTCCGAAAGATTAATTAAATCTGTTGCAGTTTCTATGGGTATAATTTTAACAGCACCTTCCAAAGTATATTGTTCTTTGACTGACATCTCGTCAAATCTATTTTCAAGATATTCTTTTTCTCTTTCTGTTCCTTCAAGGTCTTTTAAAAGATAATCTAGTTCCTTCATAGGCTCATCCCACCTATGCCTTGGGACTGGTCCACTGAATGCTCTTCTGACTTTTTAATTTCTTCCTGTGGTCTGGACAACACTTTAAAATTATCTTCCCCCGGGATAAGACCAAGGCCTCTTCCGTTATCCCATCTCATGTGTATAGTTCCGAGATCATCCACTTTTGTAACTGTTCCTTTCATACCTGTTTCTACTCCTTGAATATCATCCATTGTTGAAAGTAATTCTATTCTTGTACCTATAGGATACATATCTTTAATTCTCTTCACTTGCTCCCTATTATTATTCAAATTGCATCCCTCCCATTCTTGGTTGTTCTATTCCCATTTCTTCAGATATGTGACATGTCACATATAGATGGCTATGTGCCCAAAAATAATATGGGACGAAGTTATATAGAAATGGTGTAAATCCGCATAATCTTCCATTAACTTCGTCCCATATTTTAAAATAGAATCAAACTAACTTTGCCAATTTTTCCA
>NZ_VUNQ01000084.1 GCF_009695605.1 Tissierella pigra | reverse complement strand
TAATTATATTTTAAAGGAAATGGATAGATTTATAAAAATAATATGTACCTATATTTTATGGAATGTACGTATTTACACCATTTCTATATAACTTCGTCCCATATTATTTTTGGGCACATAGCCGTCTATATGTGACATGTCACATATAGATGGCTGGGGGGAGTCTTTTGAGCAAAGAGAAATAAATACTGATATGGGAGATGTCTATATTAGCTTCTGGAATAGCAGTAAGAGCTGGTTTATTAAAACAGCTGAAGAAATGGAAATAAATCAAAATCAAATAATGGGAGGGATAAAATTTGAATAACAGAAATCAAGTGGAGAGAATCAAAAAGATGTATCCTGCAGGAACAAGAATAGAATTATTTTCAACCATGGATGATCAGCAGGGAGTTGAGAAAGGCATTAAAGGAACAGTGACTTTTGTAGATGATATTGGAACTGTACACATGAAATGGGATAATGGAAGAGGCCTTGGTCTTATTCCCGGAGAAGATAATTTTAAAGTGTTATCCCATCCCCAAGAAGAAATCAAAGAATCAGAGGAACATTCCAAAGAACAGTCGCAAGGTATGGGAGGTATAAGTTTATGAGAGATTTAAATTATATGTGGAGAAGACTTGAGGGAACAGAAGAAGAAAAAGCATATCTGGATAAGCGATTTAATGAAATGTCAGTTAAAGAACAATATGTTTTAGAAGGTGCCATTCAAATTATAGGGATATATACTGCAGCAGATATGATTAATATTACAGAGCAATTAAGCAGTTCTGATTTTTATTATAAAGCAATTGATGAAAAATCCCTTGGAGAATATGTGGCTAAACATAAGGAAGATGCATCTGATGAGGTGCTTTCATTTATAAATACAGAAAAACTTGGCACAGAATATCACGAAGACTTTGAAGGTGCATTTACAGACAAGGGATATACTATTGAAAGAAACACTATCAAACAAATTTATGACGATTCAAACTTAGATAAGCTGATAGGGGATGATTGGACTATAAAAATTAAAGTTGGAAGTAAAAGGTACCCAGAAGGCTTATGGATAAACCTGCCTGACTATGGATCTTTTAGTTTAGAACCTCATGAGCTGGATATTGCATTAGATGTACTTGGTATAGATAAATGGGATGAAGGCTATTTATTAGATGCAAAGTGTGTATTCCCAAATATTACAGAATTAAAAAATCAGTATGACTCCATAGAAGAATTAGTTGATAATGGCAATAATTTAGGATATGCTTGTGATGAACAAGATCAAGGGAGGGATTTTTTTATGGAGCATTTAGAATCAGCCATGGAAATTGAAGGTTGTACAAGACTTGATTTTGCCCTTGATATTTCCCAAAATCTAGCTTGCTATGACTTTGTACCAAAAGGAGCTAATTTTGAAAAGTATGGGAGAATTATGGCAGAGAAACATGGAGTCGTAAAACCAGATTCAATACTGGGAGAAAACTTTGACTATGAAAAATATGCCAAGGTAACTATAGAAAAAGAAGAGCTGGAGCCTTGCAAACATGGTTATATTAAAAGAAATGAAGAGAAGTTCTATTATGAATTCAGCAAAGAACCAGCTAATATGGAAATATCCATGGAATAACGAATTTCCTAATAGATATATTAAGTAACTTGTGATATATTGTGGTGCTTGAGGGAGGTGGCACCATGGAAGATATGATGGAGATACTTAACAATGCAGTAACTGAAAGACTGGAAATAGCATATTTTAAATTGATTAAGGAAAATGAGGAAGTAAAGCAAGGAGTTGAAGCAGTAAAGGAATTAAGTATAAAGCTATATGAAAATACTGATATTCCAAAGGAAGTAAGGAGACAGATTGAAGATTATAAAGACATATCCGACTTTATAGAAAGGGAGATGCAAAAATTCATTTATGTGGAAGGAATAAAAGATGGCATTAAGCTGTTAAGAGAACTTGGTGTACTAAGGTAGCGCGGAAGATATCCGTGTTTTTTTATACCCCAAAATAGAGAGGCCGATTGTTAGCTGTAAATTACAGCATAGCAGTCGGCCTTTTTTGTTGCCTAAAAACAATCATTTCTACAGATGTTGTGGTACCTAGAAAAGGAGGCGGGGAGGTGGAACATGATTTTTTAATCTATATAAAAGAGTATCATACCGGAAAACAAAAGGCTGTATCCAGTGCATATCTTCAAGATAGATTCTGCATCAGTTCAAGAACTGTAAGGATGCTGGTAAATCAGTTAAGGAATGATGGCAACCCCATATGTAGTGGTGACAATGGTTACTATTATGCAGCTGATAGAGAGGAACTTATTGCAAGCATCAGACAGATGTCAAGCCGAATTAGAGAGATATCGAAAGCAAGAAGAGGGCTTGTCAAAGCATTGGAACATTTCCCAGATGATAACGGACAGCTGAGATTGGATCTTGATAATGAAGCAGAAAAGAGGTGATGAAATATTAATAGTTTTATGAGTTGGATAGGTGGGAAAAAGGCTCTAAGAGAATTAATAGTGTCTGTATTTCCCCTTTATTATGAAAGATATATAGAAGTGTTCGGAGGTGGAGGATGGGTACTTTTTCATAAACCACCTGGTAATGATTTTGAAGTATATAACGATTTTAATGGACTTTTGACTAATCTCTATCGATGTGTAAGGGAAAGACCAGATGAGTTAATTGAGGCACTGCATTTTGTACTAAATTCTAGGGAGGATTTTGACATAGTAAAGGATGCACTCGCAAGGGATAGCATAGAAAGTGATGTAATAAAAGCAGCATACTTTTATCAACTTATTCGATATAGCTATGCATCAGGACTTACCAGTTTTGGGAGCCAGCCCCATGATATGTGGAGCAACTTCCCCTTAATCGAGCAAGCACATAGGAGACTTAGCAAAGTAGTTATTGAAAATAAGGATTTTGAAAAGCTGATAAGGCAATATGATCGCCCTGTCAGCTTTTTCTATTTAGACCCCCCATATTATGAAACAGAAAAATATTATAAAAATGTAGGAGAAGGTGGATTCCAAGAAAAGGATCATATCAGACTAAAGGATACTTTAATGAATATCGAGGGAAAGTTCTTACTTTCCTATAATGATTGTGACTTTATAAGAGAAATATACGATGCACCTAATATTCAGATTGAAAGCTTTACCCGTATTAACAATATTAAACAGCGTTATGATAACGGGGCTCAATTCCCAGAAATACTGGTGGCAAATTATGATATGCAGGAAAGGAAGGAAAATAATCCTTCACAAATAAACTTATTTGAAATAGAAAATGGACTTTAAAATAAGGAGGAAATTTATATGAAAAAGATTCAGGAAAATATTAATTTATCCGTGGAAGAAATGAAGGATTTAGAAGCTATGGATTGCGATGAGATTGAGATAACAACTTTAGAGAATGTTGTTGTTGCTATGAAGAGAACTATGAATGCAATGGAGCTTATAAGGGCAGCTGAAGGACTTAAGAACTTATCAGAAGAACTAATAGTCCATCTTGCAAGTGTTTGCGGCAGATGTGATGATTGCTCTTATTGCGAAAGATTTGAAGAATATGATGAGATTGTTGTACCTGATTATCTCTTAGAAGAAGCAGGAATCCCAATAGATGCAAAGCTTTGTGCATATACAGAAGAAGATAGCGGAAAAGTTGTAGTTGTAGAAGCAGATTATGACTATGATATAGCTGATGTACCACAGTTTGTAATTGATATTTTTGAAATATCAGGAATTTGTATTAGGGAATTAGAAGAAAGATTGATGATGGATGACATTGTCTATGGAGAGTAAATATATCTCCATAGAGCTACCAAAAGCTTATAGGAGGGGTGATAAGAACTAAAAAATTACTAAGGAAAGGGGCAGAGAGCAAGGTTATAAGTAATAAGTAGCAGAGAAAGACAGGAGGTGGAATATGAGTAGTATTAAGCTTAAGAATGATTGTATTTTCTACTATGGAAATCCTGCAGGCTATGTGGAAAAAGATATTGCAACAGTAGATTGTATATTTCAAAATGAAGAATTTAAGAATTGGATTTATCAAAGAAAGCTGATACCTAAATGGACACAGGGAGTATTTGAAAGACTGTCAAAGGGAGATACAGTGCATTTTAATAATGAGGTATTGATATCCTTAAAAAGTTGCCGTATATGGCAGTTAAGAACTGATGTAAGTCCTGGCTGTAAGTTCATAGGCTATGAAGAACTTAAGGAAGCCTTTGGAGAACCAGATAAAGATAATTATAGGATTGTCTATGATGGAGAAATTGGAACCAATGATTTAGAAGAAATATATACGAAATTTAATCTAGACCATCCCAATGGGTTTATGGGACACTCACTATCTATATCTGATGTAGTAGAGCTTTATGATAGTACAAGCCATGAATTTTACTATGTAGATCGATTTGGCTTTAAAGAAATTGATTTTGAACAAAAAGAACAAAATCAAGGAATGAATATGAGCATTTAAAAAATAAGAACTGGAGGAAAACAATATGAAAAATATGATTAAAAAGGCAAATGAATTTATTACAAGAAAGGCTATACCTATGAAATTAGCAGTGAGTAATAATCGTGGAGAAGGATATATTGATACAGCAGTAAAAATCCTTATTGCTGTAGTCTTAGGAGCATTACTTCTAGCAGGGCTATATTTATTATTTGGAGATGTGGTTATGCCAACTTTAAATGAGAGAATTAGAGAAATGTTTAACTATGCAGGTTAAAAGGAGGAAATGTAATAATGAAATATAGATCAAAGAGAATAATTAATATTCTTTTAGTAGTTTGTATACTAATAACTAATTTTATAGGTTCTGTCTATGCTGCAAAGCATATATTTTCAGATAGTATAGGACATTGGGCAGAGGAAACAATTAACCTTCTTACAGAGAGAGGGATCATTCAAGGATATCCCGATGGACTATCTCATCCGGATAATATTATTACAAGGGGAGAATTTTCAGCCCTTCTGGCAAGGACTATGAAACTTGAAGCCAAAGACAGAGAGAATGTTGGTCCAGTATTTAAAGATATCATAGGTCATTTTGCCCAAAAGGAAATAGAAGCACTTGTTTATGAAGGAATCATTCTAGTGGAGGACTATGGTAAGTTATATATACCTAATAAGCCTATTAGTCGAATGGAAATAATTAAAATGTTAGTTAGAGCGATAGGAAAAGAAAATCATAATCTAGATTGTTCTTGTGATACAGGATTTATTGATGAGGATAATCTGACTAAAGAAGAAATTGAATATATTTGTCTTGGAAAACAATATAACATCATTTCTGGTTACCCAGACAGAACCATTCGTCCTAATGGTGAATCTACTCGTGCTGAAGCCTTTACAATGCTTATTAAGCAGGAGAAAGCCAAAGAAAAGATAGAGGAAGATAAAGCTAAGGATAAAGATAAAAATGAGCAAGAAAAGCCTACTATACCATCAAAATCAACTGATAATCCTACGGACAACAAACCAGATAGAGATAGGGATACAGATACAGAAAACAGCTCATCTTCAGGTGGCAATTCAACTTATGTTCCAGCACCAAAATATACTTTTGAACTTCCCCTTACAGCCTATGTTGATGAGGAAATAAAAATTATTCCCAAAGCCTCTAATATAAAGTCAGTCACATGGGAAATTAGTAAAGATGGTATCCCTGTAGATTTACTTTCAGTTATTGATGGAGAGTTAAAGGCAGATGGGGGAACTATTAAAATTAAATCTGTTGGAAGTTATAGCTTTACAGCCACAGCTGTAAATAGTCGTGGGAAAGAGGTTAAGCATGAACAAACCATAGATATTTACCCAGTAGTTTCTGCTGAGTTTAAACTACCTGAAACAGCCCATACAGATACAACAATAGATGTTGATCTATCCACCGAAAACTTAGGAGAGAATCTTGTAGTATGGTCACTTAAAAAAGACAATATTGAAATAGACCATAGTACTGTACTTACAGGCGAGCTTACAAACACTGGTGGTTTAATAACATTTAATAACACAGGAATATATGAATTAACAGCTGTTATAACTGATAAACTGGGGAAAGAAACCAAAGTAAGTGATGTAATTAGAGTATATCCTGTGGGAGAAATAAAGATAGAGCTTGATAAGATAACCCATACTGATAAAAGTATTACCCTAAAAA
>NZ_VUNQ01000083.1 GCF_009695605.1 Tissierella pigra | reverse complement strand
TAAAGCTATCCTAGATAGAATATTGCATTACTCATATTTATTTAATATTACAGGACCATCCTATAGAATTAAAGATAAATTAAAAATGAATAAAAGTGAGGAGTCTTAATTGCACAGAAATGAGGAATTTTAACTTGACATTTATAGGAGATATTCGCATTTTTGAATCGGATGTTGTGAAGATGGCTATTCGATACCTGGACAAGTGCTATTCAGAGCCTATTGTTATTCAGGAAATGTGTGAAATGCTGGGGGTCAGTTATAGCCATTTCCACAGAAGTTTCAAGCAAAAGATTGGTAAAAGCCCACAGGAATATCTGATTAATACCCGATTGACAGCAGCCATGGAGTTACTCCAAAACAGCCGGACATCTATTCGGAAAATTGCCGATTACTGTGGTTTTCAAGATGAACGCAATCTACAACGGATGTTTTCAAAGAATATCGGCATAACGCCTAATGCCTTTAGAGAGAAGATGTCGTACGATATGAGAGATGGTGTCCTTGAAAATCTCATTATTTTTCCCTATAATGAGAAATGTCAAGTTAGTCTTGGCGAACTCAAAGGGAAAGGAGTAACTAATATGTTTAAACAGATGAGAAGCAAAGGGGTTGTAGCAGCAGCTTTATCGCTGATATTACTACTTTCGGCTTGTAGCACTATACCAACGGATAGTGGCGTAACGAATTATATACCAAATTCAGAGGTGACAACACAAGCATCAGAAATGGAAGATACAGAGCCTATAGAAGAAGGAACGAGAACTATCAGCACGGCTATGGGTGATGTGGAGGTGCCAGTGAGTCCGAAGAGGGTAGTCGTAATCTTTGTTCAAGGTGATTTGTTAGCACTTGGCATAACACCTGTGGCAACATCATTTAATACTGGTGCCGCCTTCGAAAATGAAGCACAAGAGATTAGTGTGATAGATGCGTTTTCTATTAACGAAGAAGAAATTATGGCATTAGATCCTGATTTGATTTTATGGGATACACAAGATGAGTCAATCTATCAATCTCTTTCAAAGATTGCGCCTACAATAGCGTGTAACTATTTTGCAATGAACTACCAAGAAAGACTTCGTTTTTTAGGAGAAATATTCAATTGTTCTGAAAAAGCAGAGGAACTGATTCAGGCATTCGAAAGCAAGATTAAGGATGCAAAACAAAAACTTGCAAACGAAGGATTGAGTGATAAAAGCGTATTGTGCATTGAAAAGCGAGAGGATGTTCTGTCGGCATCTTGGCTGGGACGAGGGGCACCGCTAATGTACGATTTGTTAGGTTTTAATATTCCTGAAAAACTGCAAGAAGCAATGAAGGATAGCAAAAATGCCCATGCAGGTGGTGTCAAGTTATCATATGAAGTAATAAATGAATATGCAGGTGATTTTATTCTTGTAAATGGTGCTCTGGGTGATTTTGGAAACAATAATGTATGGAATAGTGTTCCGGCAGTGAAGGGAGATAGAGTAATTTCAGCTCCCAGTAATATGTTTTGGTTTAATGATATTATATCCATGAATGCCCAGATTGATTTAATTCTTAATGCTATATTAGAAATCGAATAATTCATGTGTAAGTATAGAATAGAGATAAATTAGCATGAATACCTTATGAATTACAGGATCTATGTTAGACACTTATCTGATGGGTGGAAAATATACTCTCTGTGAGGTTGCACTTGCTATGGGTTTCTATGATGAATTTTCATTAATTATATAAAAAAGAGCCTGAAATTACAGTTAAGTACTATGTTTTCAGGCTCTATATTAATTAATTTAATTAGAGATTTTTTCAGTAGTTCTGATTACATCCCTATTCTTTTATTACTGGTTTATTTTTATCTCTTTCCATTAAGAATTTTATACAGTACAATCCTGCTAATCCTACTAATCCATATACAATTCTGCTTAAAAATGCGTCTTGTCCTCCGAAAATTGTAGCAACTAAATCAAATTGGAATAATGCAATCAATCCCCAGTTTAATGCTCCTATTATTACTAAAACTAAGCCTAGTGTATCCATTATGTTTCTCCTTTCAATTTTTATTAATTTGTAAATATTGCTATAATCTTAATATCTCCTATTTTTAAAAAAATAAACAATATAAATTACAAAGTTATAATGTAATTTTACATATTGGGGCCTTTATTACATCTCATCAAATATAAAACCAATTTTTTATTGACCTAGATCAAATACTTATTAAGGAAATTATGTTAGAATGTATTCATAAAGTTAAGATAAAAATGCGGGAAAAAATTATTTTAAAAATACAAATAAAATAAAAAGTTTTGATCTAAATCAAGGTTTAATAGAATGGAATGGGATAATATATAGCTATAAAAAAGATTTAAAAGAAATGAAACTATAAAATTTTAAGGGGAGATTATATTATGAAAAAATTTAGCGAAGTTGTAGACCAAAATCTAGGAAGATTAGAACAATATGTACCAGTAGTAGCAAAGGTTCATGGTGGAACTCATCCAGAATTCCATGATGTAAAAAAATTGTTTGATAAAATCAGCGAAAAAATTAAAAATATAAAATCAGAAAAGCCAAATTTAGATAATGAATTGAAACAATTACGTGAAATTACAAAAAACTATACAGTTCCAGATGATGTATGTGAAAGTTATGAATCAGTATACAATATGTTAGAAGAATTAGATAAATCATATAAGGCTTAAAAAGAGAGGTTTATTAAAAGCTCTATCTTCCATTATTAGCAATAAATTATATAATTAAATAAAATAGAATTGTTCTATTAACGTAAAGTCAAAAAATAATAAATAAAAATTGTTAAATCGGGAGGGATAAAGATGCAAAAAAACATTTTAAAAAAGAAGAATCTAATCACTTTAATAAGTGGGATTCTAATAGCCATTGCTTTTACTAGTAAATGGACAACAGGAACTACGGATATATTTATTTGGTCATTGGTCATAGCTTCCATTTTAGGTGCAGTGCCAATAGTTATTCAAGCATATCAAGCATTGAGGGTAAAAGTAGTAAGCATAGATGTTTTAGTTACAATAGCAATAGCAGGGGCATTTTTGATACAAAACTTTGAAGAATCAGCAATTGTTACATTTCTATTCTTATTCGGTGCTTATTTAGAGCAACGCACATTAAATAAAACTCGTTCAGCCATAAAAGAATTAACAGAAATGGCACCAGAAAGTGCACTAAAACAAATGGAAAATGGGGAGTTTGAAGAAGTTGAAGTGGATGATGTGGACGTAGGTGATGTTTTGCTAGTAAAAACTGGTGCAAAGGTTCCTGTTGATGGTACAGTTTTAACTGGTGAAGGTAGTATTAATGAATCAAGTATTACGGGAGAATCTATTCCAGTTGGAAAGGAAAAAGGCTCAAATGTATTTGCAGGTACAATTTTAGATAATGGAACTATTCAAATTATTGCCGATCGTGTAGGAGAAGACACAACCTTTGGTAAAATCATTGAATTGGTAGAGGAAGCACAAGACTCAAAATCAGAAGCAGAACGTTTTATAGACCGTTTCTCCAAATATTATACACCAGCAGTTCTTGTAATAGCATTTATAGTATGGCTATTCTCTCGAAATGTTGAATTGGCTATTACTATTCTAGTTCTAGGTTGTCCAGGAGCTTTAGTTATTGGTGTACCAGTATCTAATGTTGCAGGTATAGGAAATGGAGCACGCCATGGAGTATTGCTAAAAGGTAGTGAAGTAATTAGAGATTTCAGTAGATTGGATACAATTGTATTCGATAAAACAGGCACACTAACTGTAGGAAACCCATCTGTAGCAGAAAAAGAATACTATGGGGATAATATTGATGAGGCTTTAGGATATCTTGCAAGTGTTGAACGTGAATCTGATCATCCATTGGCAAAAGCAGTATTAGAGGAAATTGGTGAAACCCCATTAGGGGTAGTTGAAAATACAGAAGTTGTAAAAGGTGGTGGCATTGTAGCCAGTGTTAATGGCCATAGAATTGCTGTTGGCAATGTTGCTTTAATGGAAAGAGAAAATGTTGAACTAAATGAAAAAGCCAAAGCTGATGTAGCTGGTTTCGAAAAAAAGGGAAATTCACTTGTATTAACTTCTGTTGATGGGAAACTGAAAGTATTGATGGGGGTTCGTGACCAGATACGTCCAGGAGTTAAGGGAGAATTATTAAAGCTAAAGAAGTTAGGTGTAAAAAACCTTATTATGCTATCAGGTGATAACCAGGGAACTGTTGATGTGGTTAGCCATGAGCTAGGGTTAACTGAAGCCCATGGAAATATGTTGCCAGAAGAGAAATCAGCATATGTTAAGAAATTAATTGAAGAAGAGGGGCAAATAGTTGCTTTTGTTGGAGATGGTGTTAATGATAGTCCTTCACTGGCCCTAGCAAATATCGGTATAGCTATGGGAAATGGTACAGATGTAGCTATCGAAACATCAGATGTTGTTTTAATGAATTCAGATTTTAGTCGTTTACCACATGCCTTAGGATTAGTAAAAGCAACAGCTAGAAATATGAAACAAAACATTGTCATTGCTGTAGGAGTTGTATTAATATTATTAGCCAGTGTATTATTCAGTGAATGGATGAATATGTCCATAGGAATGTTAGTACATGAAGGCAGTATCTTAGTAGTTATTCTGAATGGTATGAGATTATTAAAATATAAACTAAGATATTAAAATAAAAGAAAAAAATTGACTTAGGTCAAAGATTTAATTAATAAAATATGGTAATATTAAATTATAGGATAGAAGTTAAAGGAAACCAATAATAAAATAATGAAGGGAGATAATATTATGAAATCAGCAACAATACAATTAGAAACCTTAACATGTCCATCATGTATGCAAAAGATTGAAGGTGCACTTAAAGGTTTAGATGGTATAGATCAAGATACAGTAAAGGTATCATTTAATTCAAGCAAAGCAAAATTAGATTTTGACGAAGAAAAAATCTCAATAGATGAAATCGAAGATTCTATTAATAGAGTTGGTTACGAAGTAATTAAATCAAAAGTTAAATAGATAATATAAATTAATATGTGATTTAGCGAAAAAATTCTCTTTCTCGCACAAATCAAAATAAGATTTAAGCTAGAAAGAGAGTTTTTATGGGTACATTATCAAAAGAAGTATTAAGAGAGATGATTATTGAAGGTAATTTTATTGTAAGTAATATATAAGTAAATAATAGAAACCCTATTGCTAATTAAAGCAGTAGGGTTTCTATTATCAGTATGATTTAATCTTTTGAATGTGGATTAAGTCATATCTTTATTATAAGCAATGTATATTTCTATATTCACTAGGTAATATATTTGTACTTTCCTTAAAGACTTCTGTAAATCTACTTTGACTAGGATATCCTAGTTGTTTTGATATATCCTTGATACTCATAGTATTATCTTTTAATAATGTTTTAGATTTTTCTATTTTATTTAATTTAATAAATTCGGAAATAGTTAGATTATTTACTTTTTTAAACTGTGTTTGTAGCTTAGTTTTTCCCATAAAGAACTTTTCACAGAGTTCCTTTTGGGATATATTTCTATCTAAATTGTTTAATATATATTTATTTATGTCTTTAATTTCTTGATATTCTTTATTAGATACATATATGTTTTCTTCTTCTACTTTAGCTAAAAGAAGTGCTACGGCTTCAGTAACTTTACTTTCGTAGAAAAGTTCTGCAGAAAGTCCAATTCCCTTAAAACTTGTTATTTCTTGAAGAAGTATCATCATTTCATAGAAATCTGTATCACTCTTAAAAGTTAAAAGGGCATTTTTTAAATAGTTTTTTTCCAAACCAAATCTCTTAGTAAGTTCTTCATAATATTTGGGATAGATTTCTATAGAAATAGAATATACAGGAGTATTATTTTTTATAAGTGCACATATTCTATTTTCTCCATATAAAAATCCATTTATGGAATTGTTTCTTATATTTAACTTAGAATCTAAAAAATCACCTGTAATATCTATATTATATGAGATACTCAAATATTTAGGATCTTCGTCTACATACATATCTGTTGAAAAATAAAAGTCATTAAAGAAATAAAAATCATGAATACTTATGGCAAAAAGGCCCTTATAATCATATAGCCAATAACCACCCTGCCCTATCTTTTTATTTAAATTAAAATATTCCCCATTTCTATAACATGGATTTTCTTTTTTTATAAATCCAAAACCTTTTAATTGTTCTTTTCTAATTTCACTACAATCCATAATATCACCTATACATTTTGAACTTTTAATTATCTATTTAAGTCGTACTAACTCTTAAACTATTGTTTTAGAAATTGAAAAATTATATTATTGATAATGACTATCAACAATATAACATAATATAAATACTTTTACAAGGAGGATAATATGAAAGAGATTAACAGAATCTAGAGAAGTCAAACATATGTGACACAGACCTCTGAAAAATTTTCTCTGAATAATGCTGTGGTTTTCTTAAATTGCTAGTAATTATTTTGTCAAGGAGGAAAGCGATAGCGATCCTTGATTAAA
>NZ_VUNQ01000082.1 GCF_009695605.1 Tissierella pigra | reverse complement strand
CCTATAACTCCTTAAAAAACAAAAGAGTTTTTTATAAAAGTAAAGCTAAAATCCATTTGTAAAAAGTCATAGCATCACTTATATAAAATTATTGCCAAAACTATTCATTTTAATGCATAAAATAAAACAGTCTTGGCAAAGATAAAATCAAGATATTTAGTTGTAAGTTTTATCCAGTTTAATATTTCTTGTCAGATTAGAGATGAACGATTCTCTCTAAAGCACAAAGTTATTTACATTCTCCACCAAAAAACAATATTCGCTGCTAACTTTTAGTTTTGAGGTGCAAAAAATTAACTTAGTGCAATGAAAGTGCAATCCAAAAATAAAAAAAGCTCAAAACCCTTGGTATTAAAGTGTTTAAAGCTCTCATCCGATTACTCCCACTCTTCATTTTATATTATCAGATATATGCCAAAGCTTTTAATTTAGACATTTTTAGACCGTTCAATCTCGTCCTGTTCGTATGGTTTGGGTACATTTATAACTTATTTTACCCGTTCCAGTCCCAGTTCCATCTATTTAACATTTAACAGGTTAATTGATTAGCTTCTAAATACTATTAACCAGTTTTAAATACATAAATCAACTCTGTCTACGATGCATACATTAGTAGTTCTCCTCATAATTATATTAAAGTAGGTCTAATAGCTCAAATAACCATGTTCTTTTTGTGTAATTAAATCCATTGAATAGTCATACAAATTATCATAATGAAATATTCTAATTCCTGTTTTTTTCTCCTCATTTCTTTTTAGCCAATATGTTCTCTCAGAGAAGTTTTTTCTTCTGCCAGCAACCACTGCAAAATGAAACCTAGATGAATCATATTTGTAAAATTCTTCAGGTAATGATTTATTCGTTGATTTTTTAAACACATCAGTTAATGAACTAAAATTTGAATCTAACCACACTTTCCAATCATTAATTTGATTAATTCCTTTTCTAAATGCTTCACCATAGTTCCCATCAGCTAATGTAATGTTTTTATTCGGATGCTCCATCTCCACAAAAACAAATTGATAACCACCAGAAGCTAATCCAACTAATAAGTAATCAGCCCTGTATAAACTCCCTAATTGGAACTCCGGAAATATATATAAATTATGATGTCCAAAATAAAACTGACCACCTTTCAAAATTGAGCCAATTACATGATAAAGTTTATTTTCAACAATTAAACTTTTAATTGATAATTCTGTTGCAGTATTTTTGTTTATCTCTTCAAGATATAATTTATTCAAAGTATTCATTTCTTCATATTCATACAAATCAAGAAAATCCATGTAATTATTTGGAAATAAGCTCTTGTAATGTCTAACAGCCTTTGGATATTCGAAATTCATAGAAGAATTATATACCTCAAGCTTTCCTAGTTTTTTTGAGTTCCTTTTCGTCACTACTTCTTTTTCAACTTCTTCATCCTTTGTTAATTTAAAATAGTCTCGATTATACAATCCTGCCAAATACTTCACCACCTTTACTTATGTCTAAATATAATATGAATATTAGTATTTTTATGAAGTAAAACAATGTTGTTTCTCACTTCTACTATTTAAATAACTCCTCTAAATAACCATCTTTCAGCATCTTCAAATTAAACACATACTTTACATGTCCAAATGCTTCTAGTAATGGCGCCTTAGCAGTATTCCAACCTTGTCCATCAGTAACCCATACAAAATTGATGTTTTTACCTGGTTCAGATATTAAATTATTTAACATAATAAATTCTCCAGCAGTTGCTTTTAATTTACTTCCACCGCCACCATAATAGTTTGTTTCTATTAACCACAGTCTATTTGTTTTTCTACAATAAACCGCCTCATCAAACCTTCTAGCTGATTTATCAACTTGAATATCAATGCCCCAATTATTTTTTATAAAGTCTGCTGTTGCTTGGGATTGGTGTTCTATTTCAAGTTTTTTAGAAACTTTTACAATATTTCTATTTAAAATTTTTTCCATTGTTGTTCCACTACGATTTTTCCTAGCATTACTATCTAGACCAGCCTCAATCCCATAAACATAATCAACTAATGATTTATTAGCATCATGTTCTAAAAAATTTAAAAGTCCTGATTCTTCAGCAAAATCCACATATGATTCTAGATTATCTGTATCTATATTTACAAAATCCAACTTATAAAAATCCATATTATCTTCTTTGTCAATATTCAAAACATCTAGCATCTTATCCCTACTAGCTATTAAACTAGGTAAGGCCCTTATTAAATCTGGCTGTTTCTTAAATAACTCTAAAGTTTCCCTATATACATCATCTTTTCCTATTAAATAATTTAAGGTATTTAATTCTAGTTCATATTTTCTAGTCTCACGAGTTACCTTTTCCCAATTTACATAATAATCTGGTGTCCTATTTGTTATAGATAAGGTTTCCATAAAATAGGCTAAACGTTCAACTGCATTTTTATTGATATAATCAATATAAGTAATTTCTCTCATTACACACTCTCCAATCTTTTTACGGCTATTTCTAAATATTCTTCAACATTGTCTATCCCAATATAACGTCTACCAAGACGCTTTGCTACAACACAAGTAGTTCCACTCCCCACAAATGGATCTAGTATTAGATCATTCTTTTTAGTTGATGCTAAAATAATTTCTTTCAATAAGTATTCTGGTTTTTGTGTTGGATGCTTACCATGTTTCTTTTCACTTGGCTTTGTTAAGGCTCCTTTCCAGACATCCTTTTTCTGCTTATCACCATTTCTTTCTTTCATCAAATCATAATTAAAGTAATGCCTAGCTGATTTTTCATTCTTTCTAGCCCATAGTATAGTTTCTGTTGAATGCGTAAAGTATCTACATGATAAGTTTGGTGGTGGATTAGTTTTTTCCCAGGTTATGTTATTCAAAATTTTAAAACCTTCCTGTTCCAAAGCCATGCCAACTGAATATATGTTATGTAGTGAACCTGAGATCCATATTGTTCCATTGGGCTTTAAAACCCTTCTTGCTAATTTTATCCATCCCCGATTAAATTCATGCTTTCCCTCAAAAGAATCAATCTTATCCCAATCACCTTTATTTACAGAAACTACCTTTCCTCCACTACAAGAAATTCCATCATTGCTTAAAAAATAAGGGGGATCAGCAAAAATCATATCTATACTTTCTTCTTTCATTTGCTCTAAGAATTTAAATGTATCATCTTTTATTAAAAATGAAGTACTTTGTTTATCATGATAAAAAACCTTTTCCTCAAAAATCAAGTGTCTTTTCTCCATATTCCTACCCCCTTATAATTAAACTTTTAATTTACCAATTTGAACTTCTTATAATAAGTTCATTAATTTGCCCACGTTTGCTTGCTTTTGAATTTATCATCCTATTTGCTTTTACAACCCTTATGTCTATATTAGGTATATTAGAATATAGCTCATGAATAAGCTCAACATCTGAATTAGAAAGCATAACATTAGCACCTCTCTTACTTAGTTCTATAAAGATATCTCGCAAACGTATCTGATCAGATTCATCAAAGCCTTCATTTGTATAGGAAGTAAAGCTACTTGTAGATGATATTGGTGCATATGGAGGATCAAAATATACAAAATCTCCAGAACTAACTGTTGATATTGCCTTCTCAAAATCCCCCTCAAGTATATCTATATCATTACTATTTAAATATCTACTGATATCGTACAATAAAACCTCATCCACTATTTTAGGATTTTTATATCTCCCATAAGGAACATTAAATTGATTTTTTAAATTTACCCTATATAAGCCATTGAAGTTTACCCTTAACATATAAAGTAAACGAGCTGCTTTTTCTGTATCTGTCATCTTTTCTATTCTTCCATCCCTATCTGTAGCCCTTAAATCAAGATAATAATCTTTTGTATTATTTTCTTGATGAATCTTAAGTATCTCAATTAATTCCTTTACATTATCCCGAATCTCTCTATATGCTAAAATTAAATCTGTATTATAATCATTAATAGTTGCTTTACATGGGGTTAATTCAAATAATAATGCGCCACCACCTACAAAAGGTTCATAGTATCTATTAAATTGCTTTGGCATTAAATCTATTAGTTCTGGTAGTAACTGTCTTTTCCCGCCTGTCCATTTAGTGAAAGGTTTTAATTTTACTCTTGTTGTTGTCATTACTTATCATCCTTTTATTTATTGCGTTATTTAGTTCCCTGTCTTGTCTTACTTTTGTCATTTATATCTTCTTATATTCCATAATATCTTCTATCTCACAATCTAAAACATAACAAATCTTTGCTAAGGTAATTAAATCTATCCTCTTAACTTTATTATTACAATATGAATTAAGCTGAGTTCTTTGAAGATTTGCTTCTTTTTCTAGCTTGTTTTTACTTATATTCTTCTCTTCCAAGACTTCATTAATTTTAAAAACAACTCTTCCAAAATCTTGCATATTTTTATCTCCTTTAATTAATTGAATCATTAATGTTATTATATCAGACTTGCATTCTTTTTACATCTGTAAGATGTTTTAAATATATTTTCTCGCTAGGATATTCTGAATTTTTATCATTTCTCTTGATATATCATCATTTTCTTTTTTAAGATCTTCTATATCTTCCCTATAGATTACTCCTGTAGTGTTTACTCTTTTTGCAATCTGATTAAGGTTGTTTGCATTCCTCCCAATAAAGGTCTGTATCTTCCTAAATTCATTCATATCTATTACAAATATAGGAGCTTCCAAGACACATTTTCTTATAAAATGTCCCATTGATTTTAATTTACTAAGTTCGAGTTTTTTCTTAAAAATTTCTTTTTCTTCTTTAGTCAACTTGATTTCAATCCTTTCATTCCTGTATCTATTGGCCATAATATCTTTCCTTCCTTTTATATTTTTAACTAGGGTCTTAGGGGGAACCCCTAAATCATTCTGATAAGAACAAGTAAAAAATTTGATTTGAAGAAAGCGAACCATAAGGTCCGCTTTCTCAATTTTTCGTAAGTGTCCGTACACTTACTGTGCTTGCTCATATACTAATAGTATAGGAACAGCTTTAAGCATGTTTCTAAAAATGAACCTAATCATCGATGGTATAATGAAAGTACTAGGGATGTAATGGGATTGTTTCATGTGCTTGCTGGGTTCCTATAAGGATAACTCTTTTAGTAGACTCCACCCTCATTCTATCACCTATCATCTTTTCGGTTGGTTAGGTTCATTTACTGATTACCTGGATAAATCGTGAGCCTGGTGTGGTTTTAGAATAATAGGGCATCCCAAATAGAAGGAGGTAATAACTATGCCAAACAAATTAGTTGCTGGAATAGATATCAGCAAAGCTTTTAGTGATATATGTATTTTATCACCAGAAAATGAAATTATTGTCCATACTAAAATCAATAATGATTATGAGGGTATGAAATCTATTGATTTAACTTTTAAAAAGTTGGAAACAGATTATAATACTCAGCTAGTAGTTATTATGGAGGCTACAGCTCATTATCATCAATTATTGGCTAATTTTTTTCGCAAGCTTGATTATGAGATTATTGTTATTAATCCAATCCAAAGTAATGCTATAAAAAATATTAACATCAGAAAAGTAAAGTCGGATAAAACCGATGCATACAATATTGCACTACTCTATAGGCTTAAAAATTATAGTGAAACCGAAACCCATGCAGATATAATTATTAGTATCAAAAAACTTTGTCGCCAACATAAAGAATTGACTGATGAAATAGTTGAGCATATCAACCGTTTAACAGGTTTTCTAGATACATCCTTCCCTGATTTCAGAAAGGTTTTCACTGATTTACAAGGAAAGACAGCCTTAACTATCCTTGCAGAATATCCAACAGTAACAGCTATTTTAGATCCTGAGTTAGATAAGGCAAAGATAATCAATCAAATCAAAACTATCTCCCATAAAAGCGAATCTTATGCTATTAAGAAATATGACAAGCTTTATCAAGCTGCTAGAAACTCAAGTGAAATTTGCATTTCTAACCTTAGTACATCTATTCTTATACAAACTACAATAGCTGTTATTTTTAGCTTACAAGAAGCTTTAAGGGCTATTGACGATGAGATAAGCAGACTATCAATTGTAGACGAGCAATTCCAAATCAATGTAAAGCTCCTGCAAACAATTCCTGGCATAGGAGAATATACAGCCTGTGTTTTATTATCAGAAATAGGGAACATTGAAAACTTCTCTAAACCTAAACAGTTGGTGGCTTTTTTTGGATTGGATCCAGGTGTATCGCAAAGTGGAAGCTATAACAGAAAAAACAATAAGATCTCAAAAAGAGGCTCCCCTTATGTTCGTACAATTCTTCATATGTTAGCTAAGGCCAATGTATATTCAAATCGTAACAGAGAATATCCAAACCCTGTTATGCGAGATTATTTTGAAAAGAAAATTGTAGATAAACCCTATAAAGTTGTTATGTGTGCTGTAATGAGAAAGATGGTACAAATTATTTTTGCGGTTCTTAGAGATCAAAAACCATTTGAATTAAGAACACCAGATGACCATCAAAAGATGATTCGTCTAAATAACAAACAAGCAGCTTAGTTTTCAAAATTACACATATA
>NZ_VUNQ01000081.1 GCF_009695605.1 Tissierella pigra | reverse complement strand
TACAGATTAAAAGATAGAAAAGAGTATATGTCTTCTAGAAAAGAAATCACAAATACTCTTTTAAATAAATAAATTCTCTGCACTTTTTAAATGACTTTTTTATGTAGAATTAGATTGTCGTTGACAGAACAAAATAAAGAAATTTAAATGCCCAATCCCATCCTTCAAAATATCCGTACTCATAAGGACTTCGAGAGTTTTCTTCCATTTTTAATAAAAATTCGCGAGTTTTTCCTTGAAATTTGTTTTTATCCAATATCTTTTTTACTCTCTCCACCCGTCCTTCTTCAAAAGACGGTAAGGATTGGTTTTCCAAGATTTTGCTGAATTCATTGCCATAGCTCCCCCAGCCGAGATAATTTTCTTGCACCCACAAATAGTAGGATTCCCGAGGAAGATAATGAGAATAATAAACCTTCGAGGGTAGAGAAGTCTTCATATCATTACGAGAAATCTTTTTCTCCTGTTCATAGTGCTTTCTTAAAAAATCCAAATCCTCTTTCACTTTCTCGTTAGTAATCACACCATAATCAACTTCCTCTGCCCATTTTCTCTCTTGAAGCTTTGCCTCGATTCCCATTAGGATTTGCTTATCATTTACTGAACGTTCTACACTTTGAATATCTAAAAACAAAAGCAAGAGTACGAAAAAAATAACAAGGAGAATGCCGATTCGTGTAACCATAGAATATGTTATTCGTCGTAATTCCGTCTGAACCATTCGCAACATTCAAATCCACTCCTATTACTTTCTTCCATGATCAATTTCTTCTGGATTATAGAAAAGATAAAGTGCCTCCAAAACTGGAGCTTTCGGAAGTGCATCTTTAGACGGTGATTGTTCAGAAACCACTTTTGCTCGTATTTCTACCCCATCTCGATGATAGCCAATTAATTGAACATTAGATGGCAAATTTAACAATTCTTTTTCAGTTATGGGATACTCCCAAACTTTTCCTTGAATTTCCATGAGTAATTTTTCTTCTTTTCCCGAACAAATAAGTTTTCCATCTTTGATAAAAATAATTTGATCTGCAATACTTTCCACATCTGAAGTAATATGAGTAGAGAGCAAAATAATCCGATTGGAAGAAATGGAAGCAAGATAGTTCTTCAGTTTTAAACGCTGTTTCGGATCTAGCCCTGCTGTCGGTTCATCAAGAAGCAAAATCTTCGGGTCATTCAGCAAAGCTTGAATTATATTTAGACGTTGTTTCATTCCTCCAGAATAGGTGCGAATCTTTTTATTCCAAGCTTCCGTCAAATCCATGACTTCAAAAAGTTTTTTTCCCCTTTCTTCCGTTTCTTTTTTCGAAAGACCTTTTACTGCTCCAAGATAATCGATAAATTCCCAGCCCGTAAAATTCGGATAATGTCCAAAAAGTTGTGGCTGATATCCCAAAACTCCGAGATATTCTTCTCTAATCTTGTGTATTTCTTTCCCATCCCACAAAATAGTTCCTGCTGTTGGCTTTAAAAGTGTAGCAATGATTCTCATAAGTGTAGTCTTTCCAGCTCCATTTGCCCCCAGAAATCCATAAATTCCAGGGTGAAGTGTTATTGTAAATCCGTCAACTACTGATTTTTTCTTAAATTGCATAGTAACATTTTCCAAAGTTAATTCCATTTTAATCCCTCATTTCTTTTTATAATGATTCTAATATTTTAAGGTGTTCATTTTTTTGTAAGTGTTGCTGACATATCTCTTCCTCTTTTTTTGAAAAAATCATTATTTCTTCACTATCCATTTCCTCGATGCAAAATCCTTTACTATAAATATGAGTTTATTATATCCCATTTTTTTTATCTATTTATCAAAAAACTATTAAGATTTTCAAAATAACCTTGAAGTTTTCTTAATATTTCCTATTTCAAAAAACCAGCTTTATCAACCAAAGTACAGTTGTTATCATCCTAATGGAAAATAAGTAACACATACCTGATAGCCTTTAATGAACTATCAGACCTATTTTCTTAATTTTAATTACAACATTAAGAAATTCCAAACTTGATTCATAAAAATTTATAATTCTATCTGAAAAAGCTCTATATTTTGATTTGCTTTAAGCATTTCATCAAAATATAGAGCTTTTTCTTTTTATTTACTTATACTCAGTTATTTCTAATTTTAATCTTATTATTTATTGAACTTCAATGATGTCCTCATTTTCTAATATAGCTTTTTCATTATTACATTCTATTTTTTTCTCTTCTTCTATACTTGATATGGAATATTCATCTATATTTGCTTGAAGTTTATTCCTCTCTTCTGTAATTATCTCTATCTCTTTCTTTAACTGCTTTATTTTCACACCTTGTTTTATTTGTTTAATAATACCTAATAAAAGTACAATTAAAGCTCCTATAACAGCAGAACCTAAGATTACAACAGCTTGAGAAATCGTAAACTTAGTGAATAAGAAATTGATTTCAACACTCCTTGCATTTTGAATAGCAAATATTGCCACTAAAACAGAAAATAATAGCGATATTATAAATTTGAATTCCATGTTTACTTTAAGCTTCATCAAAATCTCCCCTAATCTAATACATCTCCTAGTTATAATTTATGACTATTATAATATAAATACTTTATTCCTACAAGTACTTATCTATCTATTTTGTTCTTTATAACTATGGTTTGACATTAAGTATGAAAAATATAAAGTGAGGGTATTTATATATATAGAACCTGTCCATATATTTCTATAGACAGGCTCTATTAATTTAATCACTTAAATAATTATATACATATGCAGTAATTATATTTTTAAGTATATTGTTTCTTAAAATTTTCTCCTATGACATCAGCAACTAATATTGCTGCGTATACATCTTCTGCTGTTACTTTAAATGGCATATAATGAATTGTTTCACTTTCTACACAACTTAATTTTGCTGCTTCCATTAATTTTTCCTTTGGAACATCAGACATATTCAAGTCTGCTAAGGTAGTTGGAAGACCTACTTCATTACAAAAATACAATACTTCATTTAATTCCTCCATAGAAACATTTTCTAATACTAATTGAACCAATACCCCAAAGGCAACTTTTTCCCCATGATATAAAACATGAGCTTCTTCTATAACTGTTAATCCGTTGTGAATAGCATGAGCAGCACCAAGTCCACCACTCTCAAATCCAAGACCACTTAAAAGAGTATTTGCTTCTACTATTTTTTCCACAGCCTTAGTTACAACATTTTTTTCTACAGCTAATTTTGCCTTTAATCCTTCATTTATTAAAGTATTATAGCACAAATTAGCTAAAGAAATAGCAGCATCTGTAGCAAGTCCACCGGCCATAGTAGTGGAACCTGATTGAAAACTAGCTCTAGCTTCAAATTTTGTAGCAAGAGCATCTCCCATTCCTGCAACAATTAATCTTGCAGGTGCAGACACAACTGCCTCTAAGTCAATTAGTACAACATCTGGATTTTTAGGTAAAAGCAGGTATTCATCGAATTCTCCTTCATCTGTATATAGTACAGACAATGCACTACATGGCGCATCAGTACTTGCAATAGTGGGAACTATGACTACTGGCATATTTTGATAGTAAGCAACTGCCTTTGCAGTATCATGAATTTTCCCTCCACCTATGCCTATAATAGTATCTGCACCTATTGTCTTAACTTCTTCCTCAAGTCTCTTTATCTCCCCTTTTGAGCATTCACCATTGAATTTTGCAAAATGAATATTAGTAGAATGCCCAAAACTTTCTTTCACAGTTTCTCCAAATCTTTTATAACCTGATTCACTAATTATAACAAAAAACGATTTTCCTAAATTACCTATATGATCTTTAATTCTCTTTAACTCTCCAGTACCCTGTATATATTTCCCTGGTGAAATTATGATTTTTGTCACTAACAACACTCCTTTATAATTTTTATTTGTTAGTTATCATACCCTTATTTGGTAATTAATTAACAAATCATAGATATGTTTTATATTTAGATATATCATATAGATAAGATAAAGCTACTGATATAATCTCATCCTTTATATACTTTAAGTTTAATAATTTCTATACCAATGGTTATGGTATAGAAATTATTTATTGGAGATAAAAAAGTAAATATAATAAAATTGTAATGTCTAAGTAATAGCATGAATATAAGAGTTAATATTGCCTAAAACCAATATTAGAAAAATCTTATTAAATCAATTATTATATATAAAAATCTAATCCTACTTACTTACAGTTTTAAAATTAGATAAAATGTAGAAAGGCGGTACTATTAATATGGAAGTTAAACAATCTGTAATATGTGGAGTATGTCCTGGTTCTTGTGTAGTTGATGTTAATTTAGAAGATGGAAATTTAATTGATATTTTTCCTGCAAAAGATGAACCTTTTGGCGCTCTTTGTTTAAGAGGAAAATTTGCAAAAGAAATTCTTTATTCTCCAGATAGGCTGAAAAAACCTCTTATTCGTGTAGATGAAAAAGGAGAAGGAATTTTTAGAGAAACTAGCTGGGAAGAGGCATTAGATTATGTTGCCCATGGATTCTTGAAGATAAAGGAAAAATATGGACCAGAGGCTCTGATTAACCATTCAGGTCGTGGTGGATTCGAAGCAAGCACTTCAGACTTTCTAGGGATTGTAAACCCGGAAAACCGTGCCGTTCCAGGTTTTTTTCTGCCATTAGGATCACCTAATGTATCAAGTGTTGGTTCAGTATGTTATAATTCCTTTGGAGCATTTGCTCCAATTACAACCTTTGGTGCTTATGGTAATAGCATTTTACCAGATATAGCCAATGCAAATCGAATTGTAGTTTGGGGGGCTAATCCAATTACCAAATCCCCTCAATTCCAATTTCATGCTATTCAAGCCGCTGTAAGCAGAGGTGCTAAGATAACTGCAATTGACCATTTTAAAACTGATATATGTAAACGAGCTGAAGAATATTATCTGGTTCGTTCAGGTACAGATGGGGCATTGGCACTTGCAATCTTAAAAATTATTATAGAAGAAGATCTTTATAATAAAGAATTTGTGGAAAAATGGACTGAAGGATTTGAGGAACTTAAATCCTATGTTGCCTCTAAAACACTTGAAGAATGGGCGGATATTCCTGGATTAGATCCAGAGGCAATACGTCATCTAACTTATCAAATAGCAGAAGAAGAAAAGACTACCTTAGTAATGTATACTGGATTAGAATATTCCAATTCAGGAGTACAAACCATAAGAGCAGTTTATACTATTTGGGCATTATTAGGAAAAATAGATATTCCAGGAGGCATACTATTAAATTCACCAGCAAAGCTAAATAGAGTAAAAGAAATTTACTGTGAAAAACCAGATAAAAAACCTATTGGTGCCAATGAATATCCTTTATTCTGCGAATTAATGCAAAATGCCCATTTTATGAAATTTCCTCAAGCAGTTTTAGAAAATAATCCTTATCCAGTAAAGGGTTTATTAAACTTAGGTTCATCTATTTTAACCAGCTATCCAAATCCAAATAAATTTGCTAAAGCTCTATCTAAATTAGAATTTTTTGTTGTAATAGATAGATACTTTACAGAGGATTGTAAGTATGCAGATGTTGTATTACCTGCAACTACATATTTTGAAGATGAATCCTATGTTGTACATGGATCAACTATTAGAAAAAGAAGTCGTGTAGTAGAACCAATTGGTGAAGCACGCACAGATATTTTCATTATACATGATATAGCAAAGAGGCTTGGATATGGTGAAAATTATCCTAAAGATGAATTTGAGCTTCTTGAAAGAGCCTTGGGAAGCAAAGAGTTGGCGGAGCAATTAAATAGAGATGGTTTCGTTAAATATCCTGTACCTGAAAGGACTTTTAAAAAATATGAAAGTGGTAAATTTCGTAAAGATGGCAAGTTAGGATTTCCTACACCTTCTGGGAAATTTGAAATTAAATCATCATTACTTGAAGAGTTTGGATATCCAGGATTGCCAGAATATATGGAACCAACAGAGAGTCCTGTAAGTCAACCTGAATTGGCAAAAACTTATCCCTTAGTTCTAAATACAGGAGCACGTATCTCTACTACCTTCCGTTCACAATTTTTAAATATATCTGGCTTACTAAAAATTCAACCAGAACCTTTGGTATGGATCAATACAGCTGATGCAGAAAATCGTAATATAGCAGATGGAGATAAGGTATGGGTTAAAACTAAAAGGGATCAGGTGGAATTTATGGCTAAAGTTACTGATGAAATTCCATCAGGTGAAATAGAATTGAATATGGGTGGTGGCTCTGATTATCAAGCTGAAGCTTGGGCAAAGTCCAATACTAATCGTTTAACTGATGATGAAAATTGTGACTATATTTCTGGATTCCCTATTTACAAAGCTTTACTATGTGATGTGGAAAAATTAGACTCTAAGAAGAAATAATATAAACCCCTTAAAGAAATAGATAGTTATCCATTTCTTTAAGGGGTAATTAAAAGCTAATAATAAAATGGGATACACTTGAGAATCACTGTAACCACCATCTATTTAATTCATAATGAGGCATATCTTGATAATTTTTGAAATAATAGCCTGGAGTAAGTCCTACTTCTTTCCCAATTTCTGCACATTTTCTAAAAAACTCCAAATCTCCATAGGGTTCATCAGTATTATCTTCACAAATGTCAAATGCACGTCTTTTGGTATGTTTGCTATTTTCTAGAGAAGTCAAACATATGTGACACGACCTCTGAAAAATTTTCTCTGAATAATGCTGTGGTTTTCTTAAATTGCTAGTAATTATTTTGTCAAGGAGGAAAGCGATAGCGATCCTTGATTAAAT
>NZ_VUNQ01000080.1 GCF_009695605.1 Tissierella pigra | reverse complement strand
TCTGTTATAATTGTTTTCATAAGGAAAGATCCCTCCGATTTTTGTTTGTTATGGTAAACAACATTATATCAGAGGTCTTTCCTTTTTTCATATTTACTTGTCACAAATGTATTGTCTCATATCAATTATTTTATTAAAAAGTCTTAAATTTCTCCGATATAACTTCAATTAACTCCTCTAGAGAAACCCTGCCATCATGATACATAATATATATAAGTTGATTTTCTTTCCTGAATAATAGTATAATTCTATGTTTATCTTCTAATCCATATACACTAATATTATCTGTAGTTTTTATTTCACGAAGCCCTGAGTAAGTCATTAATCCTCGTCCTGCTAATATATCTTTTTCTAATCCTTTTGCAATAAATTCACATCTTGCGTCATAGTATCTAAATACTAATAATGGTTCAAGTCCTGTATCTATATTATTTTCATCATATAATTTTACACTTTCTATTAAATCATACTCCTTTGGAACAAATATATTCCAACTTGTATATACATGGTTTTCAGTGTCATTATCACTAAAATTATTATAAGTCTCTACCTTTTCAATATCAGCTATTGTAACAATTGGTAGATCCCCTAGTCTATGTACATCCCCAAGACTAATCTTTCTTCCATAGAATAATTTACAAAATACTATACCAATTATAGTTAGAGCCAGAGTAAAATTAATTATGGTTTTTCTGAAAGTTCTTCTTACAAATACAAATTCATCATCTTCATTGTCTAAAAACTTTCCCTCCCCTAACAAATTTTCCATTCTTTTTAAATATCTTCTTTTACTATTCTCATGAAATAAAGATATTAAAGCAATTATCATGGACAAACCAAATGAACTTTCCTTTGTCAAAGATATATAAAATCCCTTATCTGATAGAATTACTATATAAATTATCAGAAGAATAGTCACACTAATTATACTGAAAACATTCCCCTTATATCGTTTTTCTCTATAGTTACCTAATGCTATTTTATGTAATGCAGGTGTTCCATATAACTCCCTTAGTTCTGAATCTCCTTTAGAGGAAAATATTAAAGCTGAGTCTTTTCCACCTATGAAATCCCACCCTTCCTTATTTCTCTTTTCAATTATATTTTCCTTATCATCTTTATTTACTAAATCGATTCTATAGTTTATTTCTTTATTATCTCCCTCTTCAAAATACGCAAATATTTTACCTATTTTCTTTAGGTGTAAGCCTTTCTTAGACATATGATAAAAATAATTCTCATACTCTTTAAAATAAAGTAAATCTCGAAAAACAAACTTTCTAATTATCTCCCTCACCTCCTATATTATTATTCTACATATTTTTACATAATCCTTCTTTTTTTAAGTTTTCTAAAAAACATATGGTAAACTTAATTACCATATGTCTTTTTCCTAAGCTATATAATATTTTGCTTGTGTATTATACATATTTCCATATAGTGAATCCTCTTTTTTCATAAGTTCATTATGATTACCATATTCTATAATACTTCCATTCTTGAAAACAGCAATTTTATCTGAAAATCTTGTACTTGATAATCTATGGGAAATATATATGGCTGTTTTTCCTTCTACTAATTTGTTAAAGCTATTATATATTTCATATTCTGATATAGGATCTAGAGCAGAAGTAGGCTCATCTAATATAACTATAGGTGAATCTTTGTATAAAGCTCTGGCTATGGCTATTTTTTGAGATTGCCCTCCTGAAAATTCTATACCGTTTTTATCAAAGCTTTTATATATATTTGTGTCTATACCATTTTTAAGTTTATCCAAATCCTCACCAAATCCTGCCTCTTCAAGGCATTGTATAATTCTAGTATCATCCACCTCTGAATCAAATAAGAAGTTTTCTTTTATGGAGAAAGATAATAATTTAAAGTCCTGAAATACAATAGACATTAATTTCATATATTCAGTATATTTATACTCTCTTATATCTACTCCTCCAAGTAGTATTTCGCCTTCCGTTGGCTCATATAATCTTGATAAAAGTTTAATAAATGTAGTCTTACCTGCCCCATTTAGTCCAACAATAGATAATTTTTCTTTAGGTTTAATTACTATTGATATATCTTTTAATGTATATTCATTTTTATTTGGATATTTAAAGCTTACATTTTTAAATTCTATAGTAAAATTTTCTATATTATCTATATCAATTATCCCCTTTGAATTTTTAGATTCTATACTGTCAAACTGGATAAACAATTCTAAATATAAACATATTTGATTTATATCTATGAAAGAATTTACAAAGGACATTATAGATGTACTAAAGCTTCTAACAGTATTTGCATACATTGTAAAGCTTCCTATGGTAATGGTTTCTCCAATTACGGATATGGCAAGATAACCATAGATAATAATCATTTGTACCTGTATATTTATATTTGTTATTCCTGAATACTTCCCTATATCCGTAAATTGCTTAGAGTATATTTTCAACAAATTATCAGTAAAATACCTTGCTTTATTCAATATAAGTGATTTTCCATTATATAACCTAATGTCCTTTCCCACTGAAAAATCAGATGTAAGTCTGATAAAATATGAAAAGGCTCTATTGTCAAATATGGATTTTTGATTGTCTTCAAATCTAATTTTTTCTATCTTTTTAAATATATAGGAGTTTAAAAATACTATTATCAGTATCACTAGTATAATCAATGGGTTTAGAGTTATTAAAATATATGAAAGACCTATTAGGGTAATGCCTTCATATATTATTTGAGAAGTTTTTTCTAATGCCCAGCCTATTGCATTCATATTATAAATAGCAAAATATGCTCTTTCTTTTAAATCCAGTATTTCCGGGTCTTCAATATTTTCAAAATCCATTTCTACACATTTTTCTCCTAAATATGAATCTATTTTATTAAACAAATCAGTTCTTTCTAATTCCATTATCTTTTCAAAATAGCTGTTTAAGATTTTAAAAATTAAATTTCCTATACTTAATACTCCAACATAAATAATTAATATATTGATACTTTGATTTCCCATAAGTTCATCAATTATTAATTTCGGAATTATTATATTTAAAAATGGAGTAAAGGCCTTAAGTAAAGATGCCAAAACAGTTTTAGGTATATATGTTCTAGACAAGTTATTTGTTAACTTGAAAAAATATTTAAGTATCTGAAATTTACTTTTAGGCATAGGCTTTATCCTCCTTATAATATCTAGACTGGATATTAAACATATTTGCATATAGACTATCTAACTTCATTAACTCATCATGTGTTCCATATTCCTGCAATTGTCCATTTTCTATAAAAGCTATTTTATCGCAAAATCTAGTACTAGATAATCTATGAGAAATATATATGGCTGTTTTTCCTGAAATAAGTTTATCAAAACTTTCATATAATCTATTTTCTGCCAGTGCATCTAAACTAGCTGTCGGTTCATCCATTATTAATATTTTTCCATTTTTATATAAGGCTCTAGCTATGGCTAACTTTTGATTTTCTCCCCCTGATAATTCAATCCCTTCTTCATCTAGTATTTTTAACATATTGGTTTCTACTCCTTTTTCCAAGGATTGGATTTTATCTTTTAGCCCTGATTGTTCTATTGATTCATTAAGTTTAATTTCATCAAAGGTATTACTAAAACTTATATTTTCTCTAATATTAAATGGAAATATTTTAATATCTTGAAACACTACAGACAATAGGTCTAAATATTCTTCCTTATTGAATTTATTTATATTTATTCCATTTACTCGTATTTCACCAGCATTAGGACTATATAGTCCTGTGAGAAGTTTTACCAAAGTAGTTTTTCCTGCTCCATTTATTCCAACTATTGCTAACCTTTCCCCTGGATTTATTACAAGAGAAAAATCTTTAAAAATATATCTTTCACTATTAGGATATTTAAATGAAATATTATCAAATTCTATTTTATATTTTTCAGTCTTTGGTATATTTATGGGATTTAATATTTTTTTAGGCTCTTTTTTATTTAAAAATTCTCTAAAATCACCTATATATAGGGATTGAATTCTAATAATTGATATATCTTTCATTGTAGTATCCATCCATATAGCAAAGCTATTCATGGCAACGGAATACATTACAAAATCACTTATACTTAAATTGCCATATATAACTTTATATATAAGATATGAGTATATAACACTTTCCCTTATGAAAAATAATATCCCATCTAAAGTAGAAGATTTGAATATTTGGTTTTGTATTTCTTTAGTAATTTCAAGTAATCTTTTATCTGAGCCTACTTTTTTAGAAAAAAGAATATTTTTTAATCCATAAACTCGAATATCCTTGCCAAATTGAAAATCTGATAAAGTTGAAGATGAATAAATAGATTCTCTTTTTTCTTTATATAAATCATCTTTTCTGCTTCTCTCATACTGTTTTGCTTTAACCATAATAAGATATGATAATAATACAGTTAATATCAATATCATAAGTATAACTGGACTTAATCTAAATATTATAGTTACAAATCCAAAAAAACCTATAATAGAACCTAGTATACTAAATAGCTTTAGTATTACAATTCCAACACCAGACATAGGGTTTTGTACTGTATCTAATGCTATATTTATATCATTTAACGTATCTGGATCCTCAGTATAGAGAAAATCCATTGTCATGGACTTTTCACTTAACATATGAATGAAATTATATCTTATAACATTCATTTTCATTCTGAATTTCCCTTGTAAATATTCTACTAAAAATCCAATAACTGAAGCAATTATAAGACCCAATCCTAATATTCTCACAATTATATCTGGTCTTTTTCCACCTAAAAGTTCATCAATCAAAAATTTCGGTATGTAAACCCATATAAAAGGCGAAACTGCGTAGAGAATAGAATATAATCCTATTGATATAAATATAGATTTTTGCCACAGAGAAATATGTTTAATTACAAATATTAAATTATCCATGCTTTTAAATTTTTTGTTTTCCATTTTCCTCTCCTCCTTTTATTATATATTATATAATTTAATTTAAGGTATTGAAATCAAATGATATTGAGAAAATAGCACAAAAAAATAGAGCTAAAGCTCTATTAAGTATAGTATTCTATGAAAATATATAATTATCGTTGATTTCTATAGATATATTCAGTAACTAATAGTGCATCCTTATATCTTCTATTGGCCTTATAAGCTTCAATAAGAAAATCACTATAAAATGTAGTATTAGAATGTTGTCTATTTTTCTTAGATTCATTATAAATGTCCATAAGCTTATTAAGATATTTTTCCGAATGAATATAGTCCTCATTTTCAATCATAATCTCTATAAGTTCATTTACAGATTTTAGTATATTTATTTTCTTTGCTTCTATATAATAAATTTTAGCAATTTCTTTTTTATTATATCTCAAATATAAAAAGCAAAGTTTTTGATATAGTTTCTCCATTGAATCTTTATTATCTTCTGGAGATATTTCCATTGCCTTTAATAAATATTCTTCTGCTTTAATAAAATCAATAGATATATAAGCTATTCCCATATGATAATAAATAAAAAACTTACTCCCTCTATCTTCAATAAGATTTAAAAAATTTAAAGCCTTATTATAATACTTTTCCATGGTAGGCAAATGAAAATATATATATAAATTGCCTAACATTACACATACTTCTATTTGGAGTTTAATACATCCCTCATTATAGGCTAGATTCAAGGCTTCTAAATTTAGTTCAATGGATTCATAATATTTTCCTTCAATCCACTTAATATATGCAATTTGATGTATAATTTCTGCAGTATATTTTACTTTTTTAGCTTCCTCTAATAGTTTTATATCATTATTTAAAAATCCTGTAATAAGATAAGACATATATAACTGATCATTATCCATATATTCTTTATATCTTAATATGTCAGTGTCCTCTGTTTGAAATAATTTATCAAATAACTCAAATAGCTGATAATCAATATTTAGAGAAGAATTTAAGTATCTAGATTTATTGCTCCTAATTTCTTCTAATCTATGCTCATCTATTGGTGTCCCAAAGTATCGTGATTTATTAATCTCCTCAAATATCTTTTTTCCCTCTTGCACAAATTTCTCATCACTATTAAAATCTATACCTAACTTTTTAAAAAGCATCTTTACTATTTCTTCACTTGCTACAATATTTCCTCTTTCAATCTTAGATAAATAGGAAATTGAACATATTCCCTTACACAAGTATTCTTGCTTTAAGCCTAGTTTTTCTCTATTCTCTTTTATTAATAATCCTGTTATATCTTTCATATTTATCTCCTAAAATTTCTATTATATTGTGATTTCACTTATCAATTCTATTCCGTTAGTTTTACTTAATAATTTTATTGCATTTTCCATTGATACTGGCTTGCTAAATAGATACCCCTGCATTATATCACAGTTGTTTTTTATTAGATATTGTTTTTGCGCCTCAGTTTCTACACCTTCTGCAATTACCATTAAACCAATTTTATGAACTAAAGATATTATTGAGCTTGTAAGAACTTTTTCTTGGTCTTTATTGAGTAAATTATCAATAAACAGTTTATCTATTTTAATAGTATCTATATTTATTTTTTTTAAACGAGCTAAAGAAGAATGACCTGTCCCAAAATCGTCTAATGATATACTGATACCTTCTTTTCTTAATTTACTAAGCTTTTCATTAATTATTTCATAATTATCTGCTAAAACTGTCTCTGTTATTTCTAATTCTAAATTTTCTGGTCGAATTCTTGCTTTTTCAATGATTTCTATTACATCTGTAATAAAATCATACTGCAATAATTGAATTAAAGATATATTCACAGCTACTTTTATACCTTTATGACCTTCATTCTCTAAAGTCTTAATAAAATTACAAGCTTTTATCAATATCAATCTTCCAAGGGGTACTATTAATTGTTGTTTTTCTGCCACATCAATAAACTTAATTGGTGAAATAATTCCCAATTCTTTATTTTTCCAACGAGCTAAGGCTTCAAATCCCACTATATAATCTGTCTTTAAATTAATTTGAGGCTGATATTCTAGGTAAAATTCCTCACTATTATTATCATAAATAACCTTTCTAAGTTCTTTCTCTATGGTTTCATTTAGTATTAAATCTTCTCTCATGGTTTCATCAAAAAAACAATATTTTTTATTCTCTTTTTCACTTATATTATTTAAAGCGATTTCAGCATCCTTAATTATGTCATCGATTCTACTATAACTTTCATCTATCTCAACTATTCCTATTTTTACAGTAATAGTTTTTCCTCCATATGTTGTTACCATAGAAAATTCAAATGAATGTAAAATTCTATTGCAGATTTCTATTAGATAATCTTTATCTTTATAGTTTTCTATATATACTATAAAACTATGGATAGGTTACACTAGATAGGACAGTTTTTCTCCGAACATGATATAATAAAACTAGGAGGAGAAAATCATGTCAAGAAAATATTATGAGGAAAATTTCAAGAAGCAATTAGTTAACATATATAACC
>NZ_VUNQ01000008.1 GCF_009695605.1 Tissierella pigra | reverse complement strand
ACAAGTGGAGCAGAAACGAAAGTTGGACTTAGTGATCCGGTGGTTCCGAGTGGAAGGGCCATCGCTCAACGGATAAAAGCTACCCCGGGGATAACAGGCTTATCTCCCCCAAGAGTCCACATCGACGGGGAGGTTTGGCACCTCGATGTCGGCTCGTCTCATCCTGGGGCTGGAGTAGGTCCCAAGGGTTGGGCTGTTCGCCCATTAAAGAGGCACGCGAGCTGGGTTCAGAACGTCGTGAGACAGTTCGGTCCCTATCCGTCGTGGGCGTAGGAAATTTGAGAGGAGCTGTCCTTAGTACGAGAGGACCGGGATGGACAGACCGCTGGTGTATCAGTTGTCATGCCAATGGCACGGCTGAGTAGCTAAGTCTGGAAGGGATAAGTGCTGAAGGCATCTAAGCACGAAGCCCCCCTCAAGATAAGATTTCCCACTTTTAAAGATAAGACTCCAAGAAGACCACTTGGTAGATAGGTCTCAGGTGTAAGAGTAGTAATACTTTAAGCTAAGAGATACTAATAAGTCGAGGACTTGACCTTTATGACCTAACACAATGAAACTTTGTTGAGTTGATGTAGGTCAAACGCAATGAGTACCAAATCTAATAGATTTGAGTTACGAAACTGTGTATATTGCATTTAATAGTTTTCGTCTGGTGACGATAGCAAGATGGACACACCTGTACCCATACCGAACACAGAAGTTAAGCATCTTAACGCCGATGGTACTTGGTTGGAAACGACCTGGGAGAGTAGGAAGTTGCCGGGCTACATATATATATAGAAGGCTCTATTACGTTGGTCGTAGTAGGGCTTTCTTTTTTTTATGACCTAACCCAATTTGTTCACGTTGTTCACAAATTGATGGTAGGTCAAACGCAATGAGCTCCAAATCTACATGAGCGTAGCGAGTGAATAGATTTGTGATGTGAAACTGCGTGGTCACTGTGTCAAACAGCTCAATCTAACGAACGAAGAGAGTTCTAGTAGGTCAAACGCACCTACGCTGTCCGTTTTGTCTACAATTCGCTATGCTCATTGGACAAAAAGGCTAAGACTTATTCTATTATAAACTAATAAAAGTCATATTGTATTACTAATCTATATAATATATAATTGAAAATAGACAGTTTTGGAAAATATGAGGTGATAAAATGAGATATGAAGGTTCACTATATAGGCCACCTAGTGAAGCCTATAGTTTAATTGTTCAGGCAACCATAGGATGTACTCACAATAAATGTACTTTTTGTTCCATGTATAAAGATAAGCAATTTAGAGTAAGAAAATTAGATGAAATAATAGAAGATTTTAAAGTTGCTAGAAGAAAATATAAAAGTGTAAAAAGAATATTTATTGCAGATGGAGATGCTTTGGCAATTAGAAATGAGGAATTAATAGAAATATTTTCTTTTATAAAAGAAAATTTTCCAGAATGTGAACGTATAGGTATTTATGGCTCGCCAAAGTCTATATTATCTAAAAATCAAGAGGATTTAAAAAGATTAAAGTCATTGGGATTAGGAATTATATATCTTGGAGTGGAATCAGGATCAGAAATAATCCTTAGAAATATAAATAAAGGTGTAACTAGAGAAGAAATGATTCAGGCAGGAAAAAAAGTAGTAGAGTCAGGTATAAAACTTTCTATAACCCTTATTTCTGGTATAGGAGGAAAAGAGAATTCTTTAGAACATTCTCTAGAATCAGCTAGAATAATAAACGAAATAAATCCCAGTTATGTAGGACTTCTAACTTTAATTGTTGAAGACGGAACTCCCCTATATGATGATGTACACTTAAATAAGTTCAATCTTTTAAGTCCACGAGAAATTCTTTTGGAAACAAAGAAAATGGTGGAAAATATAGATGTAGATAGTTGTATTTTTAGATCCAATCATGCTTCAAATTATATTTCTTTAAAGGGAACTTTGCCTCAAGACAAAGATTTAATTTTATCTCAAATAGAAGAAGGTCTTGAATTATCTAATTTAGAAGAAAAAGATTTATTTAGAAGGCTTTAGAAGGCCTTCCTTTTTTTGTAAGAAATATTCTGCAAAAAAACATTGTACAAATTATTAAATGGTGATATAATATTTTGGATGACGGATGAGCCGTCGCAGTTTCGCAACACAAATCTATTTACTCGCTTTGCTCGTATAGATTTGGTGCTCATTGCGTTTGACCTACATCAACTCACTAGCGTTCGTTGTGTTAGGTCATAAAAACTTTTAAATCAGTCCTGTGAGGCTGGAAAGGGGAGAAAATAATGATTAATAATGTAATCAAAAAGTCAGTCATGTCAAAATCAGAAGAAATATCTTTATTAGGTAGCTCAAAAAAGGTAATATTAGCTCTTCAACATCTTATCACCATGTTTGGTGCAACTGTTTTAGTTCCCATATTAACTGGATTAGACCCATCTATAGCTTTATTTTCAGCAGGTATAGGTACTCTTATATTCCATGCTTGCACTAAAGGAAAAGTTCCTGCATTCTTAGGCTCATCTTTCGCATTTATCCCAGTAATTATATCAGTAAAAGAACTATATGGTGATTTAGCCTATGCCCAAGGCGGTATAGTAGTAGCAGGATTAATTTATGTAATTATATCCTTTATGATTAAGAAAATTGGAATGGAGAGAATAGAAAAGTATCTTGCACCTCAAGTAGTGGGGCCTATGATTATAGTAATAGGAATGAATATGATACCAACAGCTTTTGGAATGGCTAAGGAAAATCTTTTAATTGCAGCAATAACCTTAGGTACAGCACTACTTATAAACTTCAAAGGAAAAGGATTTATAAAACAATTATCAATCTTAATAGCAGTTATTGTAGGATATGTGATTTCTTATAAATTTGGATTAGTAAACACACAAGCAATAAAGGAAGCTTCAATAATAGCAATACCAAACTTTAGATTACCTAAATTTGATTTAGGAGCTATAGCAATTATTTCACCAGTAGTATTAGCAGTATTTATGGAGCATTTAGGAGATATAACTACTAACGGTCAAGTGGTAGGTAAAAACTTTATAGAAGATCCAGGTTTAAATAGAACCTTATTAGGCGACGGCTTAGCATCTACAGTAGCAGCACTAATAGGAGGACCTGCAAATACCACTTATGGAGAGAATACTGGGGTATTGGCTATAACTAAAAACTATGACCCATCAATCCTTAGACTAGCAGCAATTTTTGCAGTGTGTTTAGGATTTGTGGCAAAAATAGGAGCTTCACTGTCTACTATACCACATGCTGTAATGGGTGGAATATCATTGATGTTATTTAGTATGATTTCTTTAATCGGTGTAAAAACCATAAAAAATCAAGAAGTTAAATTTAACTGGAAAAATATTATCATAATGGGTACAATCTTAGTTTTAGGTTTAGGTGGAGAATATCTGTCAAAGATACTAGGATTTACAGTAGGAATTTCCATAAACGAATCAGTTAAAATATCAGGACTGAGCTTTGCAGCTTTAGTAGGTATAATAGTAAATGCGGTACTAAATAGAAAAACAAATTAATAATATATAAATAATATATAAATAAACAAAGCCTATCAGATATAATCTGGTAGGCTTTTATGTATCTTTTTTATTTGGTATAATATAGTTATCTAAAGGGGTGGAAGAGATGAGAAAAATAGATGAAGTTTATAGGGCAGCTCTAAAACTACAGGAAGTAAATCCATTAGGTGTATCAGCTATGGAAGTGGCTAAAATGATAAAATTGGATAGGTCTAATGTTAGCAGATATTTAAATACTCTATATAAAGATAACAAGCTTATGAAAATAGATGGTAGACCTGTTCTATATAAACCCATATCTTTCCAAAGCTTAAACGAAGATATAAAAGAATATAATTTGAATAGCTTAGATAAGTTAGCAGGTGCAAAGCAAAGTTTAAGTGTGCCTATTGAAAAAGCAAAGGCTGCCATAATATATCCTCCAAAGGGACTTCACTCCTTAATTTTAGGTAGTACAGGTGTAGGGAAGTCTTTATTTGCCGAGCAGATGTATGAATATGCAAAAGAAATAAATATACTAAGTCCAGATTCACCATTTATCAGATTTAATTGTGCTGACTATGCAGATAACCCAAATCTATTGACTTCTCAAATATTTGGAGTAAAAAAGGGAGCATATACTGGTGCAGACAGAGATAAAGAAGGGTTGTTAAAACAAGCTAATAAGGGGATATTATTTTTAGATGAAGTTCATAGACTGTCGCCCCAAGGTCAAGAGATGTTATTTACATATATAGATAAGGGGTTCTATAGACCTTTAGGTGAGACCGAGAATCTAACTTATGTTGATGTAAGAATAATTGCTGCTACAACGGAAAATCCATCATCTTACTTGTTGCAGACATTTTCTAGACGTATTCCTATGGTAATATCATTACCAGATTTATCAGAAAGGACTTTATCAGAAAGATATTCTCTAGTAGAAACTTTTGTAAAAGAAGAATCTCATAGAATAGGAAAAAGTATATATATAAATAAAAACTCTATTATTTCTTTTTTACTCTACAACTGTTCCAATAATATAGGTCAGTTAAAATCCGATATTCAATTGGCTTGTGCTAAAGCTTTTTTAAACTATAAAGCCAATGATCAAAAGTATTTGGTTATAAATCAAAGAGATTTACCTAACCATGTTAGAAAAGGAATGCTACATATTAAGGAATATAGAAAAGAAATAGATGAGTTATTAAACTCAGCAGAAGATATTCTTAAATATAGTAAAGATGATGAGCCTTTTTTACAATTGGTCCATGAAGAAGAAATAATAGGAGAAGATTTTTATAGCATTATAGAGGAAAAAATAGATTCTCTTAAAGTATTGGGCATGGAGGATAATGATATAAATGAAATATTAAATTTAGATATAGAGTCTCATTTTGAAAAATACATAGGAGAAATTAGTAAAAGATTTAGGAAAGATGAGATACAAAATATAGTAGATAATCAAATTTTAGATATTACAGAAGAGATACTAATGCTAGGAAAGACAAACTTAAATAGAGATTTTGATGAAAAGATATATTTTGGTTTAGCACTGCATTTAGAAAGAAGTATAGAGAGAATTAAAAAAGGAGATAAGATATATAATCCAAAACTAAATTTTATTAGAATTAATTATGAGGATGAATTTCTCTTTGCAATGAAAATAGCAAAATTAATAGATAATAGATTTAGTATTGAAATTCCAGTTGATGAAATAGGCTATCTATCTATGTTTTTTACTAAAGAATCATCTCAAGTTCAAAAAGAAAAAATTCCTCAAATAGGAATAATAGTGGCTATGCACGGAAGAAGCACTGCTAGTTCCATGGCTGAAGTGGTAAATGATTTAATCGGAATAGAATATATAGTACCAATAGACATGCCATTATCTATGAAACCAGAAAGTATTTACAATATAGTAAAAGAAAAAGTTAAAGATATAGATAAGGGATACGGAGTTATATTAATGGTGGATATGGGTTCTCTTACAAATTTTGGAGCTATGATTTCAGAAGAAACGGGAATTAATATAGGAACAATAGATATGGTAAGTACACTTTCAGTTTTAGAAGTAGCAAGAAAAGCAATGATGAACTATGAAATAAATGAAATAATTCATTCTATATATAGTGGACCATCTATTCATAATATGAAGGTAGATAAGAAAGGTAAAAAAAATATTATCCTTACTGCCTGCTACACAGGTGATGGTTCTGCAAAGATAATTGGAAATATAATCAATAAACGGATTCAAAACAAAAATATAGAAGTTAAATATATAAATATAGTTGACGAGAGAAACTTGAAAGATAGAATTAGTGAAATAAAAGAGGATTATAATATTTGGGCAATAGTAAGTATGATAGATTGTAATATAGAGAGTATTCCATTTATATCTGCCCTTGAATTATTTAATAAAGATGGAGAAAACATATTGGACAAAATAATTCAATATGGAGAGATATGTGATAAAATAAGTGACTCTATGGAAGAAAACTTAATTAATATTAATGGAAAAAAAGTATTAGACCATACTAGAAATATTATAATAAGGGCAGAAAAGGAATTAAAATTAGAAATACCTTGTGAAGTAAAGATTGGGCTGACTTTACACATTTGTTCTCTAATAGACAATCTTGTATCTAGAGGAAATTCAAAAAAATTTCCTGAATTAGTAGATTTCATGAATAATAATATGGAGGATATAAATATAGTTAGAAAGCTATTTAAAGATATAGAAGAAGAATACAAAGTAAAACTTAGAGATGACGATATTGCTTTTATAGTGAAATCTCTTAAGGGGAATCAAATACTGTGTAATACTGTGCAATAATATTACACAGTATTTTTGCTTTATATAGTTATTTTACACATTAAAATTACACTTATTCCTTTATGAAGGTGTAAAATACTTACTTAAATAAAATGAAAAATTTAAAGTACTTGGCATGAATATTGCTTCATATAATAGTACACTGGTACTAAGATAAGAAAGGGGGGATTAAATTGTATAGTATTTTACTAGTATGTTCTGGAGGTATGTCTACTAGTCTATTAGTAACAAAAATGGAAAAGGCAGCAGAAGAACAGGGAATAGAAGTAAAGGTAAAGGCTATAGCAGAAACTGACTTACAAAATAACTTAGATGGAGTTCAGGCTGTATTACTGGGGCCTCAAGTAAGGTATATGCTTACGAAGATAAAAGCAGCAACGGAACCTAAGGGAATACCTGTAGATGTTATTTCCAGTGTGGATTATGGAATGATGAAGGGAGAAAATGTATTAAAACAGGCCATATCTATGATCGAAAGTAAATAATTAGTTTTCTAAATTAATTAAGTGAGGGGGATAAGTATGAGTGGCTTTATGAAATGGATGGAAGAAAAGTTTGTTCCAGTAGCAGGAAAGATTGGTTCACAAAGACATTTAGCAGCGATTAGAGATGGATTTTTTGGTATTATGCCTATTGTTTTAGCAGGATCTTTTTCAGTTTTACTGAATAATACCCTAGGTGCTTGGGTAGAGCCCATAGGAAAAATATTGACTCCTATAAATGGTAATGTGTGGTGGGGAACTTTTGGAATGCTTGCTTTATTGGCTACGTTTTCCATTGCATATAATCTAGGGAAAAGTTATGGAGAAGATGGATTAGCAGCAGCATTAGTTTCTATGGCATCATTTTTAATTACTTTACCACAAGCTCATGGAGATGCAGGATGGGGATACTTACACTGGGGATATTTAGATGCTAGGGGACTTTTTACGGGAATTATAGTAGCATTAATTGCAACAGAAATATTTGTAAAACTTACTAAAAAAGGATTAACTATAAAAATGCCTGATAATGTACCACCAGCAGTAGGTAAAGCCTTTGCCTCAGTAGTTCCAGGATTTATAACACTATTTGTATTTGGTGCAATAACTTATGTAATCAGTATTTTGGGATGGGGAAGTTTATACGATATAATATTTAATGTAATTCAAAAACCTCTTATGGGACTTGGTCAAGGTATGATTTCAGTAATCTTAATTCCTGTGTTAATAAATCTATGTTGGTTCTTTGGTATCCATGGTGGAAACATATTTGAGCCAATTATGCAGAGTATTTATTTACCAGCTTTAACTGAGAATTATGATGCTATAATGAATGGATTACCAGCGCCACATCTTATTACAAAATCATTTTACGACTCCTTTGTACACTTAGGTGGTGCAGGAGCAACTTTAGCACTTATAGTTGCTGTTCTAATTGTAAACAAAAAGAAAAAAGAATATAGAGAAGTAGCAAAGCTATCTTTAGCACCGGGAATTTTCAATATAAATGAATCAGTTATGTATGGTCTTCCTTTAGTATTAAATCCAATATTGGTTATTCCATTTATATTGATACCGGGAATACTGTCTGTTATATCCTATGTGGCTACAGTAGTTGGAATTGTTCCAGTTACTTATGTTGCAGCACCATGGATTACCCCTGTAGGTATAGGAGCATTTATGGCAACTGGAGCTAAAGGAATTGGAAGTGTAATGGCTGCACTTTTAGCTGTAATCAACTTCATAATAGCAGTCTTAATCTATCTTCCATTTGTTAGGATTGCTGAAAAACAAGCAATTGAAAGAGAAAAGGTAAAAGGTTAAAATATGGAAGGGTTATCCCTTCCATATTTCTACATATAAGATTTATTTTATAATAAAATACTTGCATAAAATAAGGAGTGATAACATGGATTTAGAATTAATAATAATGAATATAATTAATTATAGTGGAGAAGCTAGAAGCCTTTGTATGGAAGCCATTGAATATGCTAAGGATGGAGAGTTTCAAAGAGCAAAAGATTCTATAAAGGAAGCAAATGAAAGACTATCTGAAGTCCATAAAATTCAAACAGAGTTAATACAAGAAGAAGCTAGAGGAGAAGGAAAATCAGTATCTCTATTGTTAGTTCATGCTCAAGATCATTTAATGAACGCTATTACCGTAAGAGATATGGCAAATGAATTTATAAATTTATATGAGGTTCTTATGGAATTAAAAGGGGAGAAAAGATATGACTAAATTAGGGGTTTCTATCTATCCACAAAAATCTAATTTAGAAGATAATAAAAATTATTTAAAATCAGCATCGAAATATGGGTTTAGTAGAGTGTTTCTAAACTTTTTAACTGTGGAAAATAAAGAGGATTTAGATAATTTTAAATCTATCGTTAGCTATGCCAATAAATTAAATATGGAGGTTATAGCAGATGTTGCACCTGTAGTATTTAAGGATTTAGGTATAAATTATAATGATTTAAAAGTATTTCATGATATAGGACTTGCAGGAATTAGATTAGATATGGGGTTTAGTGGTAATGAAGAAAGTATAATGTCATTTAACCCCTATGACTTAAAAATAGAATTAAATATCAGTAGTGGAACTAAATCTTTAGATAATATTATGAGTTATCTACCAAATAAAGATAATATAATTGGTTGTCACAATTTTTATCCCCATAGATATACAGGTTTATCTAGGGAACATTTTATAAGAACAACAGAAGAATTTAAAGAATATGGACTTAGAACTGCTGCTTTTATTTCATCAAATAATGCAAGTTTTGGACCTTGGGATGTAAACGAAGGTTTACCAACTTTAGAAGAACATAGAGATTTACTTATAGAAGTTCAAGCTAAAGATTTACTAAATACAGGTTTAATAGATGATATTATAATATCCAATTGTTTTCCATCAGAAGAAGAGCTTAAAGCTTTAGGCAGGATGAATAAGGATATATTAGAATTAAATATAGAAATAAATAAGGATATTTCCAATATGGAAAAAGATATATTATTAAAAGAAATTCACTTCAATAGAGGTGATGTTTCAGAGTATATGATTAGGTCAACACAATCTAGAGTCAAATATAAGGGACAGGAATTTAAATTAATAGACCCCAAAGATATAACAAAGGGAGATATTATTATAGAGTCCAGCCTATATGCTCATTATGCCGGGGAAATGCAATTAGCTTTAAAGAGTATGAAAAATAGTGGAAAATCTTCAGTTGTAGGAAGAATTGTAGATGAGGAAATATTTTTGCTTGACTATATAAAACCATGGCAAAAATTTAAGTTAAAGTTAAAGTTAAAGGAATAAAATATAGAGGAGGTAATAGTATGATTACAAAGGAGATAGTACTGTTAAATGAGTCTGGATTACATGCTAGACCAGCTTCCATGTTTGTAAAAGAGGCTTCTAAGTATAAATGTGATATAAAGGTTATAAAGGATGGAAAGGAATATAATCCTAAAAGTATAATGAGTATATTAAGTATGGGGGCAGGAAAAGGAGATAGTATCATAATACAGGCTGAAGGAGAAAATGAAGAAAATGTAGTTAATGAATTAGCCAATTTCATTCAGAATAAGATAAAAGATTAGGAGGAACCTTATGGAAGGATTAGGAACTTCAGTTGGTATTGGTATAGGGAAGGTTTTAATATATAAAGAACCTAAGATGGATATAGTTAAAGAGAATATTTTAGACTTGGAATTGGAAATGAGTAGGCTAGAAAATGCCCTTAAAAAGGCTATAAAAGAAATAGAGCATATATATAATACCACATTAACTACAGTAGGAGAAAAAGAAGCGGAAATATTTACGGCCCATAAAATGATTCTTGAAGACCCAGAATATATAGGTAGTATAAAAGAAAAGATAAGAACTGAAAATATAAATAGTGAATGGGCAATTAAAGAAGTGACTAATTTTTATATAGAGATTTTTAATAATATAGAAGATGAATATATAAAAGAAAGAGTTCAAGATATAAAGGATGTGTCCAATAGAATTCTTAAAATTTTATTGAATATAGAAGCTAAAGATTTAACATCAATCACTGAAAAAACCATAATTGTAGCCCATGATTTAACTCCTTCTGATACAGCTCAAATAAATAAGGAAATGGTAGTTGGTATAGTAACAGAAATAGGAGGTAGAACATCTCATACATCTATTATGGCTAGAACTATGAATATTCCAGCCATAAGTGGAGTGGAAAACATTATTAATATGGTGGAAGATAATGATGTAATGATTGTAGATGGTAGTACAGGGGATATATTAGTAAATCCCATTGATGAAGATATAATTATTTATGAAAGTAAGCAGAAGGAATTTATAGAATTAAGAAAAAGATTAGAAGAAATGAAGGGAAAAGAAAGCATATCTAAAGATGGCTATAAAGTTGAAATTGCAGGAAACATAGGCACATTAGAGGATATAGACAAAGTAATTGAAAATGATGGAGAAGGTGTTGGGCTATATAGAACTGAATTCCTTTATATGTATAGAGATAGACTTCCCACTGAGGAGGAACAATTTGAAGCGTATAAGGTAGTTGCTGAAAAACTAGGACAAAAACCTTTAGTTATAAGAACTTTAGATGTAGGTGGGGATAAGGAAATTCCTTATTTAAATATTCCAAAGGAAATGAACCCATTTTTAGGATATAGAGCCATTAGATATTGCTTAGAGAATGCAGAAATATTTAGGACTCAATTAAGAGCCATATTGCGAGCCAGTGCCTATGGAAATATAAAAATAATGTTTCCGATGATTTCTGATATAAAGGAAGTAAGGGAAGGAAAGAAAATAATTAAAGGAGTTATGGAGGAGTTAAGAAAGGAAAATATATTATTTAATGAAAATATAGAAATAGGAATAATGGTTGAAATACCTGCTGTAGCAGTACATTCTAGAGTATTTGCAAAGGAAGTAGACTTTTTTAGTATAGGTACAAATGACTTGATACAATATTCCTTAGCAGTAGATAGGGGTAACCAACATATATCTCACTTATACAATCAATTTCATCCGGCAGTATTATCTTTAATCAAAATGACCATAGATAATGGACATAAGGAAGGTATTTGGGTAGGAATGTGTGGAGAAGTAGCAGGAGATGAGAAGTTAATTCCATTGCTTTTAGCCATGGGATTAGATGAATTTAGTATGAACTCTTCATCAATTTTAAAAGCAAGACATTTAATTAGAAATATTTCAAAGGAAGAAATGGAAAGTATACTAGATGAAATATTATCTTTACCTACAGCAGAAGATGTAGAAAAATTTATTGATGAAAATATAATGATTAATATACTTCCTATATAGAGAAACTAAGAGAAATCTTAGTTTCTTTTTGTATAAAATAGACAAAACTATGTAAAAGAGATAAAATATAGTTAAGTAAATTTTATAAAGGAGTTTATTATGAGTAATAGAATAATAGTTATAGGTGGTGGAGCTGCAGGAATGATGGCAGCACTAGCTGCAAAAGAACATGGCAGTGAAGTTTTAATTCTAGAGAGAAATGATAGAGTAGGAAAAAAACTTTTAGCTACAGGAAATGGAAGATGTAATTATACAAATATAAATTTAAATATAAATAACTATCATGGAAATAATCCTAAGTTTTCTTATGTTGGGTTATCTGAATTTAATGTGGATAAAACAATAGAATTTTTTGAGAAATTGGGCATAACTCCAGCCATAGAGGAAAATGGAAAAGTATTTCCACTATCTTTTCAGGCATCATCTGTATTAGATGTATTGAGATATGAAATAGAGGATAGGGGAATTGAGTTAATAACAGAAGCACAAGTATCAGAGATAAAAAGGAAAAATGGATTTAGTGTAATATTAAAGGATAAGACCACATTTATAGGTGATAAGGTAATTATAGCCACAGGAGGTATGGCATTACCTTCCAGTGGTTCAGATGGCAGTGGCTATACAATATGTAAAAAGCTAGGACATACAATTACTGATATATTTCCTGGATTGGTTCAATTAAAGCTTGAAAGCAATTTTCTTAGGTCTTTAGATGGAGTAAAGTTTTTTGGAATAGCAGGTATTTATATAGATAATAAATTGGTTCTAGAAGACAAGGGAGATATTTTATTTACGTCATATGGTATATCAGGACCACCGGTTCTTCAATTAAGCAGAATAGCCTTAGACTATTTAAATAAGGGGAAAAATGTAGAGTTAAAGGTCTCGATAATTCATACTAAAACTGAAGAAGAGTTATTTGAATATCTATTAAATAGATTCAGCTTCATGCCTAAAAAAGCCATAGAAGCTGGACTAATAGGATTGATAAATAAAAGATTGATTATTCCAATTCTTAAAGAAATCAATATAGATAAAGAAAAAGTAATATCATCACTATCTAAAGAAGAAATAAGAAAATTAACTAATATACTTATATCTTGGAAATTTAAAGTTGTAGGCAGTCAGTCATGGGGTAATGCTCAAATAACAGCAGGTGGTGTAAATACTGATGAAGTAGATAATAAAACTATGGAATCCAAAATAGTTAAAGGAATATATATAGTAGGAGAACTACTTGATATAGATGGAGATTGTGGTGGATTTAACCTTCAATGGGCTTGGTCATCAGGATATATAGCTGGATCAAATGCAGCTAGAAACTAAAGATAATGGGGGACAATATGATAGGTTTAAATAATAAATTAAATAAGCTTCAAGAAGATAATAGAAATATAAAGGTCTCAATCATTGGTGCAGGACTAATGGGGAAAGGTTTAGTAAGTCAAATGATGCTAGTAAAGGGTATGATTCCTTCTTTAGTAGTCAGCAACAAAGTATCCGATGCCATTGAAGCCTATACCTTGGCAGGAGTATCTAAAGATGATATTGTAGTAGCAAAAACTCTAAATGAAATAAATATAGCCATGGAAAAGAATAAATATGTGGCAACAGACATAACAGAATATGGAACTAAGGGAAATTTAGTAGATGTAGTAGTAGATGCTACAGGAGTACCTAATACTGGTGCAAAAATAGCCATGGATGCAATAAGTAATAAAAAACATATTGTAATGTTAAATGTGGAAGCAGATATAGTAGTAGGACCAATACTTAATAAATTGGCTAAAGAATCAGGAGTGGTATATACAGGTACAGCAGGAGATGAACCAGGATCAGTTAAGGAGATTTTTGATTTTGCAGAAGCCACTGGATTTGAAGTATTAGCCATAGGAAAAGGCAAAAATAATCCTATAGATTATAATGCTACTCCTGATAGTGTAAGGGAAAACGCCTTAAAATCTAAGCTTAATCCAAAAAAGTTAGCATCATTTGTAGATGGAACAAATACAATGGTGGAGATGGCAGCCATGGCAAATTCTACAGGATTTATTCCCGATATAAGAGGGGGATATGGACCAACAACAACTGTAGATGATTTGCCTACAGTATATAGTTTAAAGGAAAATGGAGGACTATTAGATAAGTATAAAATAGTGGATTATGCTCATGGTATAGCTCCCGGAGTATTTGTGGTTGTAACCACGTCTTTACCTCAAGTACATCATGAAATGCAGTTTCTAAAAATGGGAACAGGACCAAATTATGTACTTTATAGACCATACCATTTAACAAGCTTAGAAACACCAATTTCCATTGCAAGGGCATATCTATATAATGAACCTACTATAGCACCGAAATATAACAAGCTAGTAGCAGAAGTAATTACAATGGCTAAGAAAGATCTAAAGGCTGGAGAAAGACTGGATGGTATGGGAGAATATACAATTCTAGGAAGTATAGATACTTATGAAGTAGCAAAAAAAGAGAATTTAGTTCCCATAGGACTTATAGATAACAATACTATAGTTAAGAAAGATATTAAAAAAGGTGAGTTTATTACCTATGATATGGTAGAATTAGACACTACAACGGAGATATATAAGTTAAGACAAATGCAGGAAGAAAACAGCTAAAAAGGAGCATTTTCATATGCTCCTTTTAAATATTCTAATATAATAATTTAGGTTTTTCACCGTCTTTGAACCTTTTGCATTTATCTATTGCAGCACAATTAAAACAAGGTCGTGATAATTTGTCAGCAGTATAAATTATCCTACTTATATTATCAGTATTTTCTTTAGAACGATGATTTCTAATGGCAGTTAATATCATGTGCTTTTGTTTTTCAGTAAATTCATATTTATTTAAAATGTTTTCTGCTAAATCTGCACTGGCAATTTCATGGTTTATGTTCATTTCATATTCTTGCCATCTTCCAATATCATGAAGAAGAGATGCGGCATATACTACTTCCTTATCTAAGTTTAAATTTTCTTCTAAATTTAGTATCCAAGCAATTCTTGAAACATCTAAGAAATGAGTTATATCATGATGACAAAAAATCCTGCATTCTTCATTATTTTTATTTTTTTCTAAATATGAAATATATTCTTCATCTGAGAGAATAGAATTAATCTTTTCCATATCATTGACTACCTTATATACTTTTTCGTCATTTATGTCAAAAAGGATATCCTTAATAGGTTTTCCATTAATAATCATATCTGGAGCAATTTCACTAAGAGGAACTATAACAAAAGCCCTTTCAAACATTCTAGGATGCGGAATAGTCAATTCTTTAGATATTATTTCAATATTAGAATATAAAAGAATATCTATATCAATAATACGAGGTCCATTTATTATGGTTTTAACTCGTTTCATTTTCATCTCTATACTTTGCGTAAAATCTAATAGTTCTTGTGGTGAAAGATGTGTTTCTCCTTCAATTACCATATTTAAAAACCAGTCTTGTTCTTTATATCCTACAGGTTCTGTTTTATAATAGGATGATTTATTGGTCATATGGATTTTTTCTTGAAGAAAAACTAAAGCATTATTCATATTTTGCATTGTATCTCCAATATTACTTCCTAAACCCAGAAACACTTTACTCTTCATAATCAGACCTCTTTCTATCTACTGATACAGCAAAGTAATCAAAAATACCTGAAACAGGTGCTTCTGGTTTACAGACTTCCAGTTGAATTCTATGGATTTTATTAAAATTGTTAAAAATGGTGATACAAATTTTTTCTGACAAAGCTTCTAATAATTTAAAGTTTTCTTTTTCAACTATGAATTTTATAATTTCATAGATTTCTCCATAATTAACAGAAGAATTTAAATCATCGTTTATACCTGCTTCCTTGAGATCCAAATATAATATAGCAGTAATAAAGAATTTTTGACCCAATTTTTTTTCCTCAGGAAATACGCCATGGTATCCATAGAAAGCCATGTTTTTCATGATAATTTTATCCATTGTAATTACTCCTAACTATGGCATCAGCTACTTTAGCAGCTCTAAGATTTTCTTTGACATCATGTACTCTGACAATATCTATACCTTGATTTATTCCCAAGACTGTTGTTGCTATAGTTCCTTCTACTCTTTCATTGGGAGGTAAATCTAATATTTTACCTATAGTAGACTTTTTAGACGTACCTAATAATATAGGATACTTTAATTTCTTAAATTCTTGGAGCCTGCTTAATACTTCAATATTTTGTTCAACAGTTTTTCCAAATCCAATTCCAGGGTCTAAAATAATATTGTCACTATTAATTCCTGCATCAATGGCTATTTTGATGGACTTTTTAAAGAAATCTATCATTTCTAAAATTATATCCATCTTATAGTCTGTTCCATTTTGATTGTGCATAATAATAATAGGAACATTATATTTAGCAGCCACCTTAGCCATTTCAGGATCCCCTTGTAATCCCCAAATATCATTTAATATATTTACTCCATTTTTTATACCTTCTTCTGCTACTTCTCCATTTCTTGTATCTAAAGAGATAATAGCATCAGTTTTGTTTCTAAGATTTCTGATTATAGGGATTACCCTTGATAGTTCTTCATCTATGGAAATTTGAGTATGACCAGGTCTTGAAGATTCTCCACCAATATCAATAATATCAGCACCTTCTGCTAACATATTTAGGGCATGGGAAATGGCAGCATCAGTATATACATATTCTCCCCCATCTGAAAATGAATCAGGAGTAATATTTAATATTCCCATAATATATGTTCTGCTTCCAAAATGAAAAAGGTTATTTAGCATTTTAGTCCTCCTATTATTAACAATTATTTATCATAGATAAAACTTCTGCCCGTGATTTTGCATCTGTTTCAAATACACCTCTAACAGCAGATGTTATGGTCTTAGAACCTGCTTTTTTAACGCCTCTCATTGTCATACACATATGTTCCGCTTCTATTATAACGATTACACCAAAAGGCTCTAAAGTGTCCATTATTGTATTAGCAACAGTAGAAGTGATTCTCTCCTGTAGCTGAGGTCTTTTAGATACTGTTTCTACTACTCTGGCTAATTTACTTAGACCAGTTAATTTTCCATCCTTTGGTAAATATCCTACATGGGCCTTTCCAAAGAAAGGAACTAAATGATGTTCACATATTGAATAAAAAGGAATATCTTTTACTAAAACTAATTCTTCATGTTTTTCTTCTTGGAAGTAAATTTTTAGATGCTCTGTAGGGTCTTGATTTAATCCAGAAAAAATTTCTTCATACATTCTTGCAATTCTACTAGGTGTATCAATTAAACCCTCTCTATCTGGATTTTCTCCTATGGCAAATAGAATTTCTCGTATGGCTTTCTCTATTCTTTCTTTATCCATTTTGTATCCCTCCATAAAATGACTTTTGGTAAATGCTGTTATTACTTGAAATATACGTTATATTTTATATGAAATAAAACTTAATATCAAGTTAAAGAGGTGCTTATATTAATAGGTAAGATAGAAATATTTAGTCTATATATAGATAAAGAAAAATCTAAAAGATATAGGAGGAATTCAAACCAGAATATGCAGATAGTTGTATAATATATGATAAAACTTATTTTGTGAGAAATATGAATATAATTATGGACGGTCAAGATATAAATACATTGAGAAAAGAGGATAAAATGAAATTTTATCCTTGACAAATAATTGTAAATAAAGTATATTATTATACAAGTAAAAATGTATGCTTTGATAAGGACAGTAACAAAGTAAATTTATTAAAGAGAGATAATCATTTGGTGGAAGATTATTATAAATTATTTTGCGAAAATCACCTTTGAGCATAATACCTGAAAAAAGTAAGGTATTACGTGAAGACGTTATACTTATTAAGTGACAAGAAATATTTATATTTCTTGTAATTTGGGTGGTACCACGGAAATTTCGTCCCTAAGTCTTTTTTAGACTTAGGGAATTTTTTATGACCTAACCCGATTTGTGTTTTTTGCAAATCGATGGTAGGTCAAACGCAATGAAAACCCAATCTATACGAGCGTAGCGAGTAAATAGATTGGTGTTTGAAACTGCGTAACACAACCGAGGTTCAAAATCAATTTAAATAACAAGATGGTAGGTCAAACGCAACGAGTAAATAGCTTTGAGTTACGAAACTGAGATTGAAATTTTATATTGAGAGGATGAGAAAAGTGAAAAGATTTAATGAGTTATCAAATGAATCCGTAAAAGTGCGTGAGCATAATATAAGCCAGTACTGGGAAGAAATAGATTTGCTTCATAGATCTGTAACTACAAGAGATGAAAATAAACCTTATGTATTCTTTGAAGGGCCTCCTACAGCCAATGGAAAACCAGGAATACACCATGTAATGTCTAGAACTTTAAAGGACCTAACTTGTAGATATAAGACTATGCAGGGATACCAAGTAAAAAGAAAAGCAGGATGGGATACCCATGGACTTCCAGTAGAAATTGAAGTAGAGAAAAAGTTGAATTTAAAGAATAAACATGATATTGAGTCCTATGGATTAGAAGCATTTAATAAACAATGTAAAGAGTCTGTTTTCCAATACGAAAAACTTTGGAGAGATATGACAGAAAGAATGGCGTATCTAATAGACTTAGATAATCCTTATATAACTTTAGACAATAATTATATTGAATCAGTATGGTGGATTTTAGATAAATTCTATAAAGAAGGCCTAGTATATGAAGGACACAAAATACTTCCATATTGTTCAAGATGCGGTACAGGGCTTGCGTCCCATGAAGTCGCACAAGGCTATGAAGAAATAAAAACTGAAACTGTAATAGCAAAGTTTAAGCTAAAGGATAAAGATGAATACTTCCTAGCTTGGACAACAACACCTTGGACATTGCCTTCCAATGTTGCTTTAACAGTAAATCCAGAAGTAGACTATCTAAAGGTAAAACAAAATGATGAAGTTTATTATGTAGGTAAGGATTTAGCAAATAAGGTATTAGGTGAAGACTATGAAGTATTGGAAGAAATGAAGGGTAAAGACTTAGAATTAATAGAATATGAACAATTGATTCCATTTATAAAAGTAGATGGAAAAGCATTCTTTGTAACTTGTGCTGACTATGTAACCACAGAAGACGGAACAGGAATAGTTCACTCTGCTCCAGCCTTTGGTGAAGATGACTACAATATTGGAATGAAATATGGACTATCAGTTATTCAACCAGTATCTGAAGATGGTAAATTCACTGAAACACCATGGGAAGGTAAATTTGTAATGGACGCTGACCCAGATATAATCCTTTGGTTAAGAGAAAATTGGAAGTTATACAAAAAGGAAAAAGTAGCCCATAATTATCCACATTGTTGGAGATGTAAGACTCCCCTTCTATACTATGCAAAACCTTCTTGGTATATAGAAACAACTAAATTAAAAGATAAATTAATAGAAAATAATAATGGGGTAAACTGGTATCCGGATTTTGTTGGAGAGAGAAGATTTGGAAACTGGCTAGACAATTTAAATGACTGGGCAATTTCAAGAAGCAGATATTGGGGTACGCCTCTACCAATTTGGAGATGTAATGACTGTAGTCACACTACTTCCATAGGTTCAAGAGCTGAACTTGCAGAAAAAGCCATTGAAGATATAGACGAAACTATAGAGCTTCATAGACCATATGTAGATGATGTTCATTTAAAATGTGAAAAATGTAATAGTACAATGACTAGAGAAAAAGATGTAATAGACGTTTGGTTTGATAGTGGTGCTATGCCATTTGCACAACATCATTATCCATTTGAGCATAAAGATGATTTTGATTCACTATTTCCAGCAGACTTTATCTGTGAAGGAATCGACCAAACTAGAGGATGGTTCTATTCACTACTTGCTATATCAACATTTGTAACAGGTAAAGCGCCATATAAAAATGTATTGGTTAATGATTTGGTATTAGATAAAGAAGGAAAGAAAATGTCTAAATCAAAGGGAAATACTGTAGATCCATTTGATTTATTCGATAGATATGGTGCCGATGTTCTAAGATGGTATGTAATCTATGTATCTCCGCCATGGACACCAACGAAATTTGATGAAGATGGACTTAGAGAAGTGGAAAGTAAATTCTTTAGATCCATAAGAAATGTATATAATTTCTTCTCATTATATGCAAATACAGATGGTGTAAATCCAAGAGAATTCTTCATTGAATATAAAGATAGACCAGAAATCGACAGATGGATATTGTCAAAATATAATAGTTTATTAAAAGAAGTAAAGGCAAATATGGACATCTTTGAATTAACAAAAGTAGTAAGAGATATTCAAGAATTTGTAATAGAGGATCTATCCAATTGGTATATTAGAAGAAATAGAAGAAGATTCTGGTCAACTGAATTAGATGACGATAAAAAAGCTGTATATAATACAACTTACGAAATACTTGTAGGAATATGTAAAATGGTAGCTCCATTTGTACCATTTATTTCCGAGGAAATATATCAAAATCTGACAGAAGATGAATCAGTACATTTAGCATATTATCCAGAAGTAAATGAAGAGTTAATAAATAGAGAAGTAGAAGAAAAGATGGATTTAGTAAGAGATTTAGTAGGGCTTGGCCGTGCATCTCGTGAATCAGTAAGAATAAAAGTACGTCAACCACTTAAAGAAGTAGTTATAGATGGAAAATATGAAGAACAAATCAAAGATTTAGTTCCGTTAATTATGGAGGAGTTAAATGTTAAAGAAGTAGTATTTGAAAGGGATTTATCTCAATTTATGAATTACTCTCTAAAACCAAACTTTAAGGTAGCTGGTTCAATACTTGGAAAGAAAATTAAATCCTTTGGAAAAGCTTTAGGAGAACTTAATGCCCATGAAACAGTAGAAAAGCTAGAATCAGGTGAGAAACTAGTATTGAACTTAGATGGGGAAGATGTAGAAATTGAAAAGGATTATGTATTAGTTACTATATCATCTAAAGAAGGCTTTGATGTTGCTATGGAAAACAATCTATTTGTAATTCTAGACACAACTCTTACTCCTGATTTAGTAAATGAAGGATATGCTAGGGAATTTGTATCCAAAATTCAACAAATGAGAAAGAATAATGGATATGAAGTTCTAGATAATATCAATATATTTTACGATGGCAGTGATGAAATTAAGGCAGCAATAGATGAATATAAGGAATTCATTAAATCTGAAACTTTAGCTAAATCTATAGAAAGAGTATCAGAAGAAGATTTAGAAAAACAGGATTTAAATGGACAAATGACAGGAATAAGATTAGAAAAAACGGAATAGAAATAAAAGCAAGGTAGATAGCGAGAGTTATCTACCTTGTTTGGTATATAGATAAAAACAAACCATAGAAAAAGAAGGAATTTGGAAGGATTTGTAGAATTAGTATATAAGACAAAAAAGGATTGAGTCCATAGGTGTATGATACTAGGAACTTAGTATTTTTGATTATCTAAGATGTTTTGGAGTGTGATAATATGAGAAATAGAAGTAAAATAATATCTATAGTTATAATAATACTAATGGTAGCAATTACATTAGTATTATCCAAATACAATCAAAATCAGAAAAAATATAAAGAGTATACAAATGAAAAACTTAATCAGCATTTTTATAGAGTTTGTGATTATATGATAAATTCTAATGAAATCATTGAAAATGCAATTAAAAATCAGTATATCTTTGATAATGATTTAGAATATCTAAATCACCGATTTTACGTATATTTACAAAGTTTAGATGAGGTTAATGAAATATCAATGAAGTTTAAAGAATTTAATTTTTTTAGTGTGAAAGAAGAGTATGATTTTAACAGGGCGTATTCTTACTTTTATTATAATATTGATGATTTATTTGGTAGGGAACAATATGATGGTTATTCCATGAAAAAATATGAGTTAAGTGAAAGGGATTTAGATGTATTTAAACAATCTTATGAGTATACCAATAACGCTGTTAATATTATGAAAAAACATATTGAATACTACAATATGTTTGATATAGTAATTACAGAAATTGAAGGAGAAGAAAGAAGCCACCTAATGAAAGTATATAAAAAAGAGTATCTTATTCCTTGGGCTGATAACCAAGCCAGTAGTGAAGTAACTATGACAACTATTGAAGATGGAACTATAACTGAAATACCAGCTAGATATGATTATCCAGAAAAGCCTTTTATAAGTATAGACAGCCAAGAGTGGATAAATATTTATAAAGATATTTATTTACTTAATATTAATAAATAAATTTGATTAGGAAATGTGATAAATACTAAGATATATAGGAGTAGTTGTCATAATCCAATGAGTTCATTATCAATAAAAATGATTTTGAATATCAGTAAAAAGTTAATTTTGGGGATGAATTATATAATTAAGGAGTGGATATAGTTGTTTAAAGTAGATAAACTTAGTTTAAAAGCTATTGAAAAATTAACATATGATGATAGTCCAAATTTTTCAGGAATTGTTGCTGGAGAATGTAAAGGTGATATGTGGGTTGATGACTTAGATAATCCTAATATTGCATTGGTGTATTCATTTGCAGCAGATAGTTTTTCAATATTAGGAGAACCTAGTAATATTCAGATATATAATAAATTCAAAGATTTTCTACTAGAAAATATGTTTCACCAGTTAAAGGGTAAGGGTATTGATTATTTTGAGTTTTCTGTCGAATCAGAAAAAACAAAACCATATATTTTGGACATATTTAATAATCAAGTTATTCAGAGTGAAGATGAATATATACTTCGAAAGACTGATAAATATAATGGAAATAATATTGTTCCAGATGGATATGAGATATTTAAAGTTGATTATGAATTTTTAAAGAAGTTAGAAAGTGGTCTATTTGAAAATAAGGATTTTTTAGCTGAAAGATTATTAGAGTCTTGGGGTACTTATGATAATTTTTTAAATAAAAGTATAGGGTATGTAGCAGTTAATCAAAATGAAATAGTTGCTGTTATTCTTGGAACAGCTAGGTTTAAAAATATAATACCAATTGATATTGAAACTGAAAATAGTCATAGAAAGAAAGGATTAGCATTTGCCTTAGCATGTTATTTCGTAAATGAATGTATAGATAATGGAGTTATAGCACAATGGGATTGTATGGATTCTAACATAGCTTCAAGAAAAACAGCTGAAAGAGTTGGATTTCAGTTCTTTAAAAAAAATAAAGTTTATTGGTTTGACATTTAAATGAAGTATGATAAACTATTTAAATTAAATTGGAGATAGAAGATAGATTGTTGAGGAGGAACCATAATGGAACGAGTTACATTTAGGAATTCAAGGAACTTAAACTTAGTTGGACATCTATACCCGTCCACTTCTGAATCAATAATTATAATGTGCCATGGCTTTATGTCGAATAAACATTCAAAGGGACGATTTGAAAGACTTGCTACAGCATTTAATAAATCAGGTTACAACGCTTTACTTTTTGATTTTAGTGGATGTGGAGAAAGTGATGATGATATTTTGACTGTTGAAAAAGAAGCAGATGATCTGAAGTCTGCAATTCAATTTGTAAAGTCAAAAGGATATAAAAAAATTGCACTGTATGGTCATAGTCTTGGAACTCTTATTTGTTTAAAAAATTACACTCCTGAAATAATAACAATGGTGTTATCAGGTGCTGCAACCGATTCGATGAAGTATAACTGGTATGAATTTTTTACAAAAGAACAAATGGAAGAACTGGAGGAAAAAGGATATTTGACACAGTATACACCACAAGAACAGAGAAAGAAGACTATAATTGACGAAAGAATTCTAAAAGATTTTGAGTTGATTAATCAGAGGGAGCTATTAAAGGATGTTAATTGTCCAGTTCTAATAATCCATGGAAATAATGATGAGGAAGAAAAGTTACTCTATGATAGGTCCAAATCAGCAATGGCATTGCTTTCAAAGGACTCAAAATTAGAAGTTATTGATGGAGCAGATCATAGTTTCCTTGAGCATTTTCATATAGTAATAAAATTAGCTACGGAATGGTTTACAAAACATCTTGGTTAATATTGTTATAATGATGGAGTAGTTAAATGACTTTAAAATTAAACTAGTCAATAAGGAGGAAAATTATATGAGAGAAATTGTCAGAAGTGATATAAACCAAGACTGGGTACATTCAGGAATAGTTGAAGCTGGTGATTTTGCTTTTATAAATTATTGTGTTGGCAATATTGGACAACCCATAGAAAATCAGATTAATGGTGCATTTGACCATTTGGAGGAAAGATTGAAATCAATTGGTTTGACATTAGAATCAGTTGTAAAAATTGATTGTATGTTTAGAGATATTTGGAATATACCAGTGTTAGAAAAGGTAATAAAAGAAAGATTTAATGGAAAATATCCTGCTCGAAAATCAATACAAACAGAATTTGCTCATGGCGGTGGAAAGGATGGACTTCAATTTCAACTTGATGCTATAGCATTTAAGGGATAATCATGGGATCTGATGTAAGAGTTTATATATAAAAAAGTGAGATTAATATACGAGGATATTATATGAATTTTGCTTAATCTTTGATAAAACAAGGCAAAGAGATAATACTATTTGCCTTGTTTTTGATTTAAGATAGTATTGAAAACGTTATATTTTAAATGGAAGTCATTTTTGACTTCCATTTATTTATATCTTATGGATTATACTAAGTTGTCGAGATAAATAGAGTATCTATGGTGTAAGTATTTTTTATCTCTAAACAACTCATAGCTTGAATCCGATAAAATCAATCTAAGGTTTTCTACAAGTGACTATTACAAGATTTTAATTATCTTTTAACTTAATTGGAATAAAGGCTTCCATTTGAGCCCAGCCTTGAGCTTCAATAACTTCAGGAGGAGTAATAATATGTCCCATGGAATAATGATTTGGTCTTATGTCTAGTTCAAAGACCTCGGATTCTTCAATATATTTTAAAGCTTCATTATAGAGTTTTGTCCTAATATCGTCATCGCCATCTTTGTATGCGTATGTCAGGTACAAACCTCCGTCAAAATCAATTACTTCATTTCCACCACTATCTATATCTTCGCTAAGTGCAAATATCCATATAAGTCCCTGTTTTTCTTCATCAAAGCATAAGAAATCTCGTGGCAAAAAACTATCCCTATCAGATGGTTTGATGATAGAAAAATAGTCATTGAATTTTCCCAAAATACCTGATGGAGAAAAATCAAAATTTTTATCCACACCTGATGAAGCTGCTTTAAATGCTGGCAATGATATAATCCTAAACTTCATACTATAACCCCCTATTTTAATGGTAATTAAAAGTTTAAATTCTTGTTTTAGCCATCATACCATATTTTCAGAATATTGTCACCAGTTTTATATAAGCGTTATTTAGACCATATTTTATATAAATGAGAGATATTATTTGCTTTGTTTTTTATTGAAAAGGATTTAATGATAAAAGAAGGAGTTTAGAAAAAATTGTAGAATATTATATTGTTAGAAATCTTGTAGGAAAGTCAGATAATAGATTGAATTTTAATATTGCGTATTAAGTGAATTGTGATATTATACTGACCTTTAGATAGGTACTATATGAAAAACTTAATATAAGGAGAGATGTTTATGGATGATTATACCCTTATGGAGCTATCAGAAGAACAAGCTAAAGAGATTTGTAATTGGAGATATGAAGGAGAATATTCAATATATAATTTTTCAGACTGGGAAACTGTAGTAAAGAATAGATGGGAACTGTCAATAGAAGAGAAAAGGAAATCAGAATTTGTTTCTATAGTTTTAAATAGTAAATTGATTTCTTATGGTAGAATAAGCCTAAAAGATGATAAGGTATATATAGGAATTGGACTAAAACCATGTTGTTGTGGAAAAGGATATGGAAAAGATATTATGAAATTGTTAATCGAAGAATGTAAAAGAAAGTTTCCTAATAATAGGATAGCACTTGAAGTAAGAAGTTTTAATAAAAGGGCAATTAATTGTTATATAAATGTTGGTTTTAAAATTAAAGATAAATATATAAAAAAGACTTTTGATGACTCAGAAGATGAATTTTATTATATGGAATATATTGGACAATATTAGTTGGTATCTTAGATTTATTTGAAAAAATAAAGGCTAAAGACGATGAAATTAGGCAACTAGATGAAGAAATTAAGAAACTTAAAGAAGATAAGTAAAACTTAATTATTCAGTCAGTTGAAATGGAAGAACTTAAAGATGAAAACAAAATATTAAAAGAGCAACTAGGAAAATTAAAAAGTATTAAATAAGTCGCAATAGTAAATCTTAGCGTCACATCAGTAAAATAATGCAAATTAAATGGAGGATATTATGGTAGGAAAGTATAAAGTAATAACTTTGTGTGGGAGTACGAGGTTTAAAGATGAGTTTTTGAAAGTACAAAAACAATTAACTCTAGAAGGGAATATAGTTATTTCAGTAGGATTGTTTGGACATGCAGATGGTGAGTTTGAAAATGTCATAACTCCTGAAATTAAAGTAATGCTTGATGATATACATAAAAGAAAAATTGATATGTCGGATGAAATTTATGTGATTAACAAAAATGGATATATAGGCGAAAGTACAAAAGTTGAAATAGAATACGCTATAAAGACTGGAAAAAGGGTTGATTATTTAGAGTGCCATAATGCTTAGTCTGTTTCGCAATATTCTTATATGAGAATTATTAATAAATTTATTAACATGTTATATACAGAAAATAGTATAAAAAGAATGGAGGCAAGCTTTAGTAAGGATACTTATTATACACTCCCTTACTAAAAAATAGACTATGAAAATGGAAGAATTAAAATATAATATTTATAAATTAGATGATAAAGACCCTATACCCTTTGAATTATTATTATTAGCTGATCCTTCTAAAAATGTTATAGAGGATTATTTATATAGGGGAAATTGCTTTGTATATAAAACAGATGAAATAGTTGGAGTCTATGTATTAATAAAGACTAGACCAAATACTATGGAACTTGTGAATGTTGCAGTAAAGGAAAATATGCAGGGAAAGGGAATTGGAAAAAAATTAGTTTTACATGCAATATTTATGGCTAGGAAGGAAGGGGCGAATACATTAGAAATTGGAACAGGAAATTCAAGTTTGCAGCAACTTGGATTATACCAAAAATGTGGGTTTCGTATAATAGGTGTGGATAAGGACTTTTTTACGAAACATTATGAAGAAGAAATTATGGAAAATGGAATTGTTTGCAGAGATATGATTCGATTAAGTATGGATTTATAGGTTAGTATTAGAATATTGAAATTCTTATAATTTATATACAAGTTTTAGTTTGATATAGGTTTTTTGAAATAAAATTCATTATTTGAGGAGGATAAAAGTGGATAATATGGACTATGAATATAAAGTTGTTGGTAATGGGAATACAATACTTGTCATAGATGTAGGAATAGGGAATTCATTTTATGATTTGTATCCACTTTTTGAAGAGATAAAGGATTATTTTACAGTTATTATTTATCATAGACAAGGATATGGTAAGAGTAGCCTTCCAAAATCCCCCAGAACAACAAGAAATATAGCATACGAATTAAATACAATGCTTAAAGAAATTGGAATCAAAGAAAAATATATTTTAATGGGACATTCTTTCGGTGGACTATGTGTACAACAATATGCAAAAATGTATCCCAATGAAATTAAAGCTATAGTACTATTGGACTCAACTTCATATAACTTGGCACAATTAGATAACCTAGATACTCCAATAATAAATTCTCATACCTCAATAAATAAGATGGCTGATTTATTTAATGAATTATCTTTGGAATCCAGAGAAGAGCTTATTAGTCAAAATACAGATATGGTCTCTAAATATGAGAAGTATGTAGGTAGTGAAGAGTTACAAGATGTCGTGGAGTTTTTTGGCAACCCAAATCTTTATAAGACAGTGGCAGATGAATTTGCAAATTGGATACATGATGGAGAAGATATTAAAAGCATGGATACATTCCCAGATGTTCCTTTAAGAGTAATTGCTAGGGATAAGATGGCATCTGTTAGAGATTGGATGAAATATGATATTCCAGAGGAAGAAGCAGTTAGACATGAAAATAAATGGCGTGAATTACAAGAAGAATTGACACTATTATCTAATCAGGGGGAATTGATAATTGCTTCGGGTAGTGATCATCTAATATATATAGATAGACCAGATATAGTAATCGAGTGTTTAAAGTCCTTGATTTAAAAACGTAAGACAGAAAAAGAAATATTGTTATTTATAGGAGGATTTATGAAAAGAGACAAGCTAGCTGAAATTGCTAAATTAGAAGCACAAAGATGTTTTCATGGAAATGTTATGGGGCTTGAATCCAACATTGAGCCAATAATTAATTTATTTCCTAAATGGACGTAGCTGGAAAATTATGATAGCTATATAGTAGTCGCTGAAGGAAATATCAATAATGTATCTGGAACTGTAAAAAGGAATAAGAATAAAAATATAAGGGGATATATCAGAATACCTGATAACTATAACTTTATAAAATAATCAAAGCCAGAAAATTATTCTAAGTGAGGTGATTTTATTGAAATATGAGATTAGAAGAGCTGTGATAGATGACGCTGAATCTCTAGCAAATATTATCGTCGAAAGTTGGAAATCAGCTTATTCTAGTTTTATACCTGCTGATGAGATGGTTAAGTTTTTAGATAAACAAAGAAGACAACAGCAGTTTGAAAAATTGATTCAAGATAGACAAATTATTTTGATTGGAATTTGCCAGGGGACACCTTGTGGTTTAATATTTGCAAATAAAGATAATGATGAGCAATTAGAAGAATGTGGTTCTATTTATTCAATATATCTTCTTGAAGAATACTGGGGAAAAGGGTTAGCTGTTAAGTTAATGGATAAAGCTATAAGTATATTAAAAGATGAGGACTGTAGAAGGGTTTCACTATGGGTTTATGAAGATAATGTAAGGGCAATAGGATTTTATGAACGGTACGGTTTTATATTTGATGGCACTAAAAAGCATAGTCAGTTTTCCAATAAACCAATTGAACTAAGATATATATTGGATATATGAGAAGAATGATAATTAAATGTATATTTTTTACAAAACTCTATTGACTTTGACGTCGTGTTGTACATTATACTTACTTTTAAGTAAGGAGGAATTTATTATGGAATTAAAAACAATTAGTCAAGTTTCAAATGCTTTTAAAATTTCTACAAGAACACTTCGATATTACGAAGAAATAGGGCTTTTAGCCAGTTCCAAAAAAGAGGGATATGCCTATCGCAGCTATGATGAGAATGCAATTTTACGGTTGCAACAAATTGTCATTCTGAGAAAGCTACGTATTCCATTAAAACAAATTGGTGACATATTGAATAATGAAGATGTTGTTCAAGCCATTGAGGTATTTAAACAAAATATAACTAATTTAGAAAACGAAATAGCGGCATTATCAACAATCAAAGTGATTCTAAACCGTCTTATTGAAACTTTGCAGAAGAAAGTAAATCTTAAATTGAAACTTGACATATTAGGTGATGATTATATACTTGATGCAATTGATTCCTTATCCTTACAAAAAATTAGTTTTAAGGAGGAAAAGTCAATGGAAGATTTAAACAAGGCAACAGAAAGCTTATCAACACTTAAAAATGTCAGAATTGTTCATTTACCACCATTTACAGTAGCTGCAAGTCATTATATCGGAGCAAATCCTGAGGAAAGTGCAGAAAAACAATTAGAACACTTTATAAAAACAACTAATTTATATGAGATTAAACCAGATGCTCGTGTATTTGGATTTAATCATCCATGTCCATCTAATGATAGAACTGATTATGGATATGAATTTTGGATTACAATTCCTGAAGATATGGAAGTATCAGCTCCTCTTGAGAAAAAGCATTTTAATGGAGGACTATATGCTGCTCATATGATTACTTTTGGAAACTTTCATGAATGGGAATGGCTATCAAACTGGGTTAATGTCAATAATTCTAAATATGAGGCAAATTATACTGATGATGGTGGAGAATGTATGGCAGGTCTGCTAGAGGAATCACTTAATTATCTATACCGTTATGGTCGTAATTGGTCAGAGAAGGATGAACATCAACTTGATTTATTGTTTCCAATAAAATTGAAAGAACAAAAATAGGCTAATGGGGAGGTATATACTCCCTTTTATTCTATTTATATTTAAAATAAATCTTAGGAGGATAAAAATGAAGCATTCATTTAATATGATGATGCCAGATTATACATATTGGGTTTTGCATTTCAAAGGTATATTTTATGACCCGGAATTTGGAATTTTTGAAAAATGTCATCCAGATGGTAAAATAACATCATATTTGGAGATACATATAGAGTGAAGGCTTAATCAAGTTTAGAAATATAGGAATATACAATGGGAGGAAATATTAGATGGAATACTATGGTTTAACAGAGGTAGGGGCTTCGGGAATCAACGCTGATAGTTATTATATATCACAAGATGAAAAAATATTTGCAATAGCAGATGGAGCCTCAGGTGCTTTTGATAAGGTTGGGGCAGGAGTTATATGTATGAACGTAATTAAAGAATTGAACTACTATTCTTCAGGATTAAAACCACAAGAATATATTTTGCACTGTATTAATGAGGCAAATAATAGATTAATAAAAAAATCTCAAGAAGACGGTTACTTGTCATTCGGAACAATGACTATGGCAGTGGTTGATGAAGGAAGATTGAATATAGGAGCTGTAGGAGATAGCCCAGCTTTTTTAATCCAAGGGAATCAGATTAGAAAAATAATAAAGCCAAAGAAAAGATACGCAAAACTAATTGAGTTAGGAATTTTAACAGAAGAAGAAATAGATAAAGCTATTTCTTCTATACCATGTGAAATGTGGTCTATGTTTGACAACTTTCTGCCTATGGTAATACCTCAAATTGCAGTAGAGGAATATTTAATTTCACAGAATGATATTTTAATTATTTGTACTGATGGTGTTTCTGACTGGATAGATGAGGATGAATTTTTAGATATATTAAGAGACTCATCTTCTATTGAACAAGGATGTAAGAAATTCTTTTCAATTGTAAATGAAAGATGTCCAGCTAATAGATTAGATGATAAAACTATAATTGTTGTACAGGTTTAAGGACTATTTCAGTATATTTATGTTAAAATATAGTAGAGATTTAAGGAAGGAGTGGTAATATAGAATCAGTGAATATAGAAAGACCAGAAATATTATCATCTGTAATCACTAGTATTCCCCATGGTTCATCTTGTATTACGTCTGAAATGGAAAATAACATGATACAAAATGTATTACTTACGAATAACGATTGGTTTTTAAATGATCTTTATGATTTTCTATATAAGGTAAATATTGCAAAAATATCAGCTAACTATAGCAGATATGTAATTGATGTTAATAGAAATATTAGTAAAAAACATATGGAAGAAGACTATACAAAATCTTTAATTTATCATAAAACTACATTTGGTAAACATATTTATGAAAACTCTTTACCTAATAAAGTGATTGAAAGTAGGATAAAAGTATTCTACGAACCATATCATACCTGTTTATTAAATGAAATAAACAATATCTTAAAAGAAAGAAACAAAGTTTATTTACTTGATTTACATAGTTTTTATGTACAATCCACAGCTGATATTGTATTAGGAACATGTGGTGGAAGTACATGTTCCCAGGAATTTTTGAATATTGTCTATAAAGCTTTTATTGATGAAGGCTTTACTGTAAAGGTTGACGAAAAAGGTCTTAAAGGAGGATATATAGTATCACATTATAGTTCAATAGAAAATGTTGAAGCTATACAAATTGAGATACGATATACTACTTACATAGAGGATAGATATTTTGGAGAAGAAGAAATACACCATAGAGATAATATGTTATTTAATAAAACTAAAGAGCGTTTAGAGAGAGTTTTTAAAAACATTGTGAAAATGGTGGACAACTAATAATTAAATAGAAAATAGTTTCAAATAAAGATATATTAGATGTAGTATATAATAAAGGATTAAATTATTTATAGAGGTGAAAAGAATGAAAACAATTGATATGCACTGTGATACAGTTTTAAGAATGATGGAAGATAAGGAAAATATAGGATTATATGAGAATGACTTTAGTATAGATATTAAGAAGTTGAAGAAAGGAAATTCATTAGCTCAATTCTTTGCTATGTGGGTAGATTTAGAAAAAGCTGTAAATTCATTGGAAGTATGTTTTGAGATGATTGATAAGTTTTATATAGAACTTGAAAAAAACGCCAATAATATTTCTCTAGCAACCAATTATGAAGATATAATAAAAAATCATGAGGAAGGTAAGATTTCTGCTGTACTTGCCATAGAAGAAGGGGGAACTATTAAAGGAGAAATACATAATTTAAGAAATTTCCATAGAATAGGAGTAAGAGCCATAACTCTTACATGGAATACAGCTAATGAAATAGGTTATCCTAATATAAAGGAAGACTATAGAGATAAGGGTCTAACTAGTTTTGGTGAGGAAGTTGTATATGAAATGAATAGATTAGGTATGCTTATAGATGTTTCTCATCTTTCGGATAAAGGGTTTTATGATGTATCTAGATTAAGCTCTAAGCCATTTATAGCATCTCACTCAAATTCAAGGGTAATGAAGGATCACTCTAGGAACCTTACAGATAATATGATAAGGATTTTATCAGAAAAAGGTGGAACTATGGGTATATGTTTTGAAAGAGATTTTTTAGGTGAAAGTAAAAATGCAAGGATAGAGGATATGGTAAGGCATATTAAGCATATTAAAAATATAGGCGGAATAGATGTAATAGCATTAGGTTCTGATTATGATGGATCTCACCCAAATTGTGAAATAGACAATATAGGTGAAATAGAAAAGTTAGCATTTGCATTAAAGGACAATAAATTTTCAGAAGATGAAATAGATAAGATATTTTATAAAAATGCTTTGAGAGTAATTAAGGATGTATTATAATTTGTTATAAAGATGAATATTTGTGATTGTAAAAACAAGTTTTGCTTATATTCATATAGAGGTGAATTGATTGAAAGATTATAAAAAGATGATTTTTGTTTCTTTAGTAGTTGCAGTAGCGTCTCAGGTGGGGCTTGGACTTATTAGTAGTGACTTTATAGTGTCTGCAGGAATAATATCTTTCATGCTATTTCTTTTTTATTATGAAGATTTAAAGCCTATTCCAACAGGAATATTATCAGGGATAATGGTATATCTTCTTAGGGTACTAGTTCATTACTTAGGAAAAGGAAATATTATGGATGCCATAACATCCTATCAGCAAGAAATACTATTTTATATGTTTTACTCTATTATATACTCTCTATTAATAAGGAAGGGAAATAAAAATAATATAAATTTTTTATTTTTTACTATGGTAATTAGTGATTTTGGTGCTAACTTTATAGAGGTATATGTAAGAACTTCTATAGATGTTTTTTCTTCTCTTAAAGAAGTGGGAGGTACTTTACTTGTAGTAAGTATAATTCGTTCAGCTATCCTGTGGCTAGTATTAAATGCTTTAAAATATTATAGGATGTTTCTTATGAAGGAAGAGCATGAAAGAAGATATAAAAGATTATTGTGGCTAACTTCCCAATTAAAGACAGAGATGTATTGGATTGAAAAGAATATGGATCATATTGAAAAAGTTATGTCTGAGTCGTATAAGCTATTTGAAAAAATAAATCTTAATATAGATAATGAAACTTGGGCTAATCTAGCATTGTCTATTGCTAGAGATGTACATGAAATAAAGAAGGAAAATGGATTAGTAATTCGTGGAATAAAAGAGATTACAGAGAATCAACTTAATGATAAGGGTATGGATTTTAAAGATATTATCAATATACTTTCTGAAACCATGAAGAGAGAAATAAAAAGAGTAAATAAAGATATAAACCTTACATTTAATACAGGGAAGAATTTCTATACATCTAAGCACTATTATCTCATGTCCATATTTCGCAATCTTATAATGAATAGTATGGATGCTATGCCAGAGGATAAAAAAGATGGGGTAATAATTGTGATCCATGAAGTAGATAAAAATAATCATAGATTTACAATAGCCGATAATGGAACTGGTATTGATGAAGAAGGCTTAAATCATATATTTTCACCTGGGTTTTCAACGAAGATAAATTATAGTACAGGTGAAATAAATAGAGGGCTAGGATTAAGTATAGTGAAGTATATAGTTGAGGAACAATTAAATGGGAATATAAGTGCTAGTTCTAAAAAAGGAGAAGGAACTGACTTTTATATATCTATTCCCAAAGAATCATTGGAGGAAGAAGTAGAATGAGAATATATATAGTTGAAGATGATGAAAATATTATTAGAATTCTTGAAAGAATTATTATAGATAAAAGTTTAGGTGATGTAATAGGAAAATCAGGCAATGGAAATAGTGGCATAAATGAGATAGAAAGATTGAAACCAGATATTGTATTAGTTGATTTACTTATGCCGGGGAAAGATGGTATCAGTTTAGTAAGAGAGGCAAAAATGATTTATCCGGATGTACAATATATTATGATCTCTCAAGTATCTTCTAAGGACATGATTTCAAAGGCTTATCAAAGTGGTGTAGAATACTATATTTCAAAGCCAATAGATGCCATAGAAGTTCAGACTGTTATTAATAAAGTAAAAGAGAAAATTAATATGAATAAGAAATTATCTCAAATCCAAAGCTTATTTTCAGGTGAAGAAAAAGATACTAAAAAGGTGTCTAATAAGTCTCAAGATATAGAAGGGGTAAAAAGAGTTATGCAAAGAATAGGATTAATAGGTGAACTGGGAAGTCAAGATATACTTGATGTGACTAAATATTTAATAGATACAAGTAAAAGTATGTCTGATTTCACAGTAAAAGAACTTTGTAGCAAGTTCACTGATAATCCTAAAACTATGGAGCAAAGAATCAGAAGAACAGCAACAGTGGGAATGATTAATTTAGCCAATATTGGAATTGAGGATTATATGAACGAAATATTTACTGAGTATTCCAATGGATTATATAATTTTGAACAATTAAAAATAGAGATGGATTTCATTAGAGGAAAAACAAAAAAAAGAGGAAAAGTAAATATTAAAAAGTTTATAGATGGAATGGTATATTACGGAAAGCTACAATAACATAAAAATCTGCATAAGATATTATCTTATGCAGATTTTTTATTGCTACAAGATCAACTATAGAAAAATTTAATAAAATTTTATTTGAATTTGAAACTTTTAATAACTATTTGAAGTTCATAGTTTATAATGAGTTTGTGAATTAGAAAACTAATTTGCATTGTGTGAGTATTAAAATTAATAGCAAAATTACTTAATAACAGGAGGTTATATTAATGGAAGTAGTAAAAACTATAGTTGGTTTTGTAAACACTATACTATGGGACTATGTATTAATATTTGGTCTAATAGGTGTTGGAATTTATATGACAGTGAGACTTAAATTCCCACAGTTCACAAGATTATTTCCAGCATTAAAAGAAATGGTAGCAGGTATAGTTAATAAAGAAGAAGTTGAAGAAGGAAAGATGACACCTTTTCAAGCTTTGTCAACAGCAGTTGCTGCACAAGTTGGGACAGGTAATATAGTAGGGGTAGCCACAGCCATAGCGGCTGGAGGACCAGGAGCAGCATTTTGGATGTTAATATCAGCATTCTTTGGAATGGCTACAATTTTTAGTGAATCAGTTTTAGCTCAGAAATATAGAGAAACAAAAGACGGAGAACTAGTAGGTGGACCTGCATATTATATAAAGAATGGTTTAAAATCTAAAGGTTTAGCAATATTTTTCTCTGTAACTGCAATTATTGCATTAGGTATTGTTGGTATAATGGTACAATCCAATTCAGTGGCAGGATCTGTAAGTCAAGCTTTTGGAGTACCAGTAATCGCAGTTACCATTGGACTTGCAATAGTAGTAGCACTTATATTGATGGGTGGAATGGGAAGAATAGCATCCTTTGCAGAGACAGTAGTGCCAATTATGGCAGGTGCTTATATATTAGGTAGTTTAGCAATTATAGTAATGAATTATGCTAATTTTATTCCAGCAGTAAAGAGTATATTTATAGGAGCATTTTCACCTGGAGCAATTGGCGGAGGTGTACTAGGTATAACTGTTCAGCAAACGGTAAGATTTGGTCTAGCTAGAGGACTTTTCTCAAACGAAGCTGGGATGGGTTCAACGCCACATTCCCATGCCGTGGCAGATACGAAACATCCAGCTGAACAAGGATTTACAGCAATGATAGGAGTATTTATATCAACATTTTTAATTTGTACATCAACAGTAATGGTAAATATTGCATCAGGAGCATATAACATAGGTATATCGGCAGCTGAAATGACTCAAGGAGCAACTGTAATGACTCAGAATGGATTTGCAGCAGGATTTGGATCATTTGGAGGAATGTTTTTATCAATCTGTTTATCATTCTTCTCACTTACTACAATAGTAGGATGGTACTTCTTTGCAGAATCAAACGTTAAGATGGTACTAAATGCTAAGCCTGTAACTATAAATGCTTTTAAAGGTATTGTTCTTACTGCATTAGTAATAGGAACAGTAATAGATCCAACATTTGTATGGGAGTTAGCAGATATGTTTATGGGTATAATGGCTGTACCAAATATCATCGCTTTATTCTTATTATCTAAAGAAGTTAAATATATATTAGATGACTATGACTCAAAAGTAGCAGTTGGAAAGCTTCACTGGGAATATGAATATCAAAATATTGAAGAAAAGAAAAATAATAAAAAATCAGTATTAAGAAAAGGTTTAAGTACAACAATAATAAAGTAATAATCCTCAAAATTGATGTAATAAATTTTATGACACAGGGATAATATCCTAAAGTAAAAAGGTAGACAGCAAAAGCTGTCTACCTTATTTATGTTTTTGGAATTAAATGTTACAATCCTATTAGGAGGTGTTAGATTTGAAAAATAAAATAATTACGGAAATTTGTGTAGATTCTATAGAATCGGCTTTAGCAGCTGAAAGAGGAGGAGCAAATAGAATAGAGCTTTGTGATAATTTAATAGGCGGTGGAACTACGCCGAGTTTGGGAATGATGGAATTGGTTAGAAAGTATTTAGCCATTGATATTAATATAATGATTCGACCAAGAAGTGGTGATTTCTGTTATTCTTCTTTTGAATTTGAGGTAATGAAGAAAGATATTGAACATGCTAAACAATGTGGAATGAATGGTATAGTAGTTGGTATCTTAAATCAAAATGGTGAAATAGATATGGAAAAAATGGGGGAATTAATAGAATTATCTAAACCTCTTAAAGTTACATTTCATAGAGCTTTTGATATGGTTAAAGACCCTTTTAAGACTTTAGATATATTAATTGAACTTGGTGTAGAGCGAATACTAACATCTGGACAAGAAAATAAAGCCATAGATGGAATAAACTTAATTAAAGAATTAGTCAATAGGGCAGATGGAAAGATAATTATTATGCCAGGGGCAGGAATTAATAAAAATAATATAAATACAATAATTGAAACCACAGGGGTAAAAGAAGTCCATTTATCTGCGAAAAAAAAGGTAGAAAGTGTTATGAAATATAGAAATCAAAGTGTAAATATGGGAGGAAGCATAGCAATTCCCGAATATGATAATTACTTTACCTGTGAAGATACTGTAAAGACTATAATTGAAATTTTAAATCCATAGGAGGAATAAAATGAAAAATATAGCGTGTTTTGATATAGGGGGAACTTTCATAAAATATGGTATATTAGATATAAATGGCAGTATCTTATTTAAAGAAAAGTTTCCTTCGCCTAAAAGAGATTGTAAAAAGGAAATCCCCTTAGAGATAGGCAAAAAGATAGAAGAACTCAAGAATGATTATACTATACAAGCTATTGGAATAAGTACTGCAGGTAAGATAAATAGTAATAAAGGTGAGATTATATTTGCAAGTCATAATTTGCCAGGATATACTGGGGCAAAACTATCAAAGGATATAAAGGAATTAACAGGATTAGAAACTTTTATAGAAAATGATGTTAATGCAGCAGCCTTGGGAGAGTATTGGAAAGGTGCTGGACAAGGCATAGAAAACTTTGTATGTATGACTATTGGAACGGGAATAGGATCAGCAATAGTGATTGATGGAAAACTACATAGAGGAGTTGGTGAGGGTTCGGGAGAATTAGGTCATACAATTATTAATGAAGATGGGGTAAATTGTAACTGTGGCAGTAATGGATGTTATGAAAGATACGCCTCCACTTCTTCTCTTGTTAGAGAATATGAAAGAAAAGCCAATCTTTTAAGTGGTTCAATTACTGGAAAAGATATAATGAATAAGGTTAAGGATAAAGAGATTTTAGCAGTAGAAGTTTATAATAAATTTTTAAACCATGTAGTGACTGGACTAGTGAATATCACTCATATATTGGATTTAGGATTAATTATAGTTGGTGGTGGTATTTCAGAGTCGGGGGATTTGTTTTTTGAAGAGATAAATAATATTTTTTCAAAAAAAGTAATGCCTTCCTATAGTGAATATACTAAAATTGTACAGGCGAAGTTAGGAAATGATGCAGGTTTAGTAGGCGTTTGTTATAGTGTATTAAAAAAATTAAATTATATAAAATAGGAGGTATATAATGAGCTGGGGAATAATAGGTACTTGGAGAATGGCTTTAGAAGGAATAGTAGAGGCAGAAAAACTTTTAAAAGATGGACAAACATCAATAGATGCTATTGAACTGGCAGTAAAGATGGTAGAGGATCATCCAGAATATAGGTCAGTAGGCTATGGAGGATTGCCAAATCAAGATTGTGAAGTTGAACTTGATGCAGCTTTTATGGATGGAGATACCCTCTCTATTGGGGCAGTAGGAAGTATTAAGGATTTTAAAAATCCAATTTCAATAGCAAGAAAACTAATGGATGAAAAATATAATATATTTTTAGTAGGGCAAGGTGCTGAAAAATATGCACATACCATGGGATTTGAAAGAGTAAATATGCTTACAGATTACTCAAAGAAGGAATGGGAAAAAAAGAAAAGTCAGGTGAAATTAGATAAACTTAAAGCATATGATGGACATGATACTGTTGGAGTAGTTGGACTAGATAAAAATGGGAAGATAGTTGCTGCCACATCTACCAGTGGGCTTTTTATGAAAAGACCTGGAAGAATTGGAGACTCACCATTATCAGGTTCAGGATTTTATGCAGACAGCGAAATAGGAGCTGCCAGTGCCACTGGAGTAGGTGAAGATATAATGAAAGGTTGTATCTCATATGAGATAGTACGTCTTATGGAAGAAGGACTTCATCCACAGGATGCTGCAGAAAAAGCTGTAAATAAATTAAATAAAAAATTGATTTCAAAAAGAGGAAAAGCAAAAGATATTTCTGTAGTATGTATGAACAATAAAGGACAATGGGGTGTAGCAACAAATATAAGTAAGTTTTCTTTTGTTGTAGCAACTGAAACTGAAAAGCCTACAGTATATATTGCATCTTTTAACGAAGGCAAAACCACTTATGTGAAGGCAACCCAAGAATGGATTGATACTCATACAGAGTAGAATAATAAAGAAATCATTATATAAATTTAAAATCGATAAATTGGGGCAAGAAAAATCGAGATTATTTTTTATGATTAGTATATTATATAGTCTAAAGGAGGAAATAAGTACAGTGGAATGGATTGAACGTGTTAATAATGTTGTCAATTATATAGAAGAAAATATTGATAAAGAAATTTCCTATGATGAAATTGCAAAACTTGCAGTATGTTCTGTATATAATTTCCAAAGGATGTTTTCCTATATTGCAAATCAATCTTTAAGTGAGTATATTAGAAACAGAAGACTTACACTAGCAGCTTTTGATATTCTAAATACCAGAGAAAATATAATTGACATAGCATTAAAGTATGGATATAATTCTCAAGATGCTTTCACCAGAGCATTTAGAAGGTTTCATGGTGTGCTTCCATCTAAAGTACGGACAGAAGTGGTCAGTCTCAGAACATGTCCGAAGATTTCCTTCCAAATAACTATTACAGGAGGTAATCATATGAATTATCAAATTGAACAATGGGCAGCATTTACTATTTCAGGAATAAGAAAAAGAATTGAAACAGAAAAAGCATTTCAAGTAGTTCCTAAGATTTGGCAAACAGCAGGGAATGATGGTACAATGAACCGATTATTTGAACTTTTGAGTCAAGCAGATATGCGTCCAGTAGGACTCCTTGGAGTCAGTGCAGGAGGACAATGGGGAGATTCAGAGGAAATGGATTATTATCTAGGGGTGACGACTTATGTGGATGTACCTGAATGTACTAAAGTAATTACTCCTGAAGATATGGATGAATTACAATTACCTAAAGCTACATGGGTAATAATTGAGGCTAATGGAGAATTGCCAGATTCTATTCAAAATGTGTATAAAAACTTTTATACAGAATGGCTGCCTAACTCAGGTTATGATTTAGATGATTTGCCTGTAATAGAATGTTATTTACAAGATAATAGACAAGAAGTATGGATAGCAATTAAACCAATCTGTAAATAAGTTGGGTCAAATAAAATATAGAAAGATGTTTTAATTTCTTTAGAGGAAAGGAAGTCATATATGAAAAAGAAAGTTTTAATAATGGGTGGAAGTTATTTCATAGGTAAGAAAATAGTAGATGTTTTTTGTGAAAATAAATATGATGTTTTTACTCTAAATCGTGGAACTAAAGTTAAGGATTTAGATAATGTGCATAACCTAATATGTGATAGAAATGATATGAAACAAATGGAAAATATCCTTTCCCAATATAAGTTCAATATTGTTATAGATGTATCTGGTTTAAATAAAGAACAGGGAGAAATCCTATATAAATCTCTAAATAAACAAGAACTAGAATCCTTTATATTTATTAGTTCAAGTGCTGTATATGATGTAGATATCTTGGAGTTTCCTTTTAAAGAAAGTGATTTGTTAAAAGAAAATACTTATTGGACATCCTATGGAAAAAATAAAATAGAAGCTGAAGATTATTATATTGAAAATTTCAGAGATTCCTCTATAGATCTTATTATTTTACGACCACCTTACGTTTATGGAGAAAATAATTATGCTCAAAGGGAAAGTTTTATCTTTGATCATATTTGCAAAGATAGACCGATTATTATCCCAAATCCAAATACTTATCTGCAATTTATTTATACAACAGATTTGGCTAATATTATTATAGAATTGCTTAAAGCCAAAAAAGAAAAAGTATCTATATTCAACGTTGGGAATAAGAAGCCCGTTACTATTAAAGAATGGATCGAATATTGTGCAGAAGTAGTTGGTAAAGAGGCTAAAATAATTGAGTATGATTATAAGTCTAAAGGACGTAAAGAAAGGGACTTTTTCCCCTTTTATGATTATAGCAATGTATTAGATGTAGATAAAATCAATTATATCTATAGTGAAGAAACAGATTTTATAATGGGATTAAAGAATAGTTATAACTGGTATTTAACAAATAAAGACAGCATATCTTTTAAAGAAGATATTATTTGTGTTGAAGAAGAGATTTTTAAGGAATTAGGAATTAATACTAATAAATAAAATTGGAGGTAAAAAACATGAGTAAAGTTTTATCTAAAAAATTCAAATTATCTATTTTAATTATATTAGTATTATTAGTTTCAACAGGTTGTATGCCAGGAGATGGGTCGTATAATTCACAAAAACCTGCTAATTTCTTATCAGGTATATGGCATGGATGGATAGCGCCGATTTCATTGATATTTTCAATAGGTAAAAGTAATATTAGAATATATGAAACAATAAATACTGGATTTGGGTATGATTTAGGGTTTTATATAGCCATAATAAGTGGATTTGGTGGATTATCTTTATCTAGGAAAAAAAGAAAAGGAAATTAAAAATTAGATAAGATAAAAAAGATAGATGGAATAACCCATCTATCTTTTTTATATATAAACAAAGTATAAATTTCTGATTATCTTTTTATATATTCTTATATGCTGGCATAGCTTTATTCTAAGACTTTTCGAGCATTTTTACTATCTGTAGATACTTCACATTTCCTTTATATATTTTCTTATGTCTTGGCTGTCAAAAGTGGTAAACAAGTAGGAAATTCAATTATTACTACTAAGCGACAAGTTGTTACTGTTACTTACTTCGTTCCATATATATCACCTCGAGCTTTTATATAGTTTAGACGGGTTTGTTGTGAACAATCTCATATTTTATCCCATCTAAATCCTTGAAAAAAGTCGCATAATAGTTTGGTCCATGTTCAAGAAATATTTGGGGGGGATATACTATGTTTGCTCCAATAGCTTCAATTTTTTGATACAGTTCATCAACTTCTTTTCTTGAATCAGCTCTAAAACCCAAATGATGAAATGCTCCAGGTTTACGTCTGTGAACAGTATCGTTTATATAAGCTGTTCGCGGAGAGCAGATTGCAAAATCTATATTTTCGTGCCAATACTCTATAACATATAGATCATGTTCTTCAATTATGGCACTTACTTTTTTTTAAAGGTCAAATCCTAAAATTGGCATAAGCTTATCATAAAATTGTTCTGCCTGTTTGATATTTTTCACTGTTATTTGAATATGGTCTATGATAGGTTGCATAATTACCTCCTTTATTTTGTTAACCAGTATTTTGAGCCATCCTGTGTACGTTCCATAAAACCATACATAATTAAATAGCGTCTAATGCTTATATAATCCTCAAAAATTGGTTTTAAGATTTGATTAACTTCTTTTTCACTATAATTTTTACCTTTTTCAAATTGCTCAGCTATCTTAGTAAGAATAACAACCTTTTTCTTTTCTTTGGGCGAAAAAGCTTTCAGAACAAGGGGGGATAGACTACTGAAAAATGTATCTAAAATATTCTGTTTTTCTTGCTCTGTAATTAAATAACGATCATCTACATATATAGCATTATTATGAATAGGAACTATAGCATTTTCTACAGGTGTTTTTGTTTCAAAAACTTGCTCATATATAGATAAATATAATTTTGCCTGTTTTGCTTTTTCTCGGAACGTAAAGCGTTGCCTTCTAATAGTTGCCTCTGTAATCCCTAATTTTTTTGCCATATCCTTATCAGACATTCCAGAGCTAAAGAGAGTTAGCAATTCTTTTTGATTCTGGGTTAAAGTGTTGTATTTTGTTTCGGAAGTAATTAATTGTGATAAATTACTTCCATGGGTGGCTTTTATGTGTTTAGCAGCAGCGTGTTCGGCCACATAAAAATTGTTGTCAATTGAAAAAATCTGTCCAACTTCAAAGCGTTGCTCACAATAGTTGCAAATATAGGTATCACTTTCTTTATTATACCTATAACCTTTCTTCAACTCATCTAATGTAAGTTTTCCGTAATCCATATCTATGGTTCTCCTTTTACATTTATAAACATATTGTAATATTGTTTATAAATATTGTCAACAATTAATTTCATCGTAACGTAATATGAGGAAGATATTATGAAACTTTCACTACCTATTTTTAATAGATAAATACTTTATTACAGTGTAGATAAGTCATATGCTCAATAACTTATCTACACTATTGGCTATATCATTTAATTATTTTTCAGTTACCTTCACTATTTCTAGCACCCAATCAAATTGTGATACTTGCGTTGCTTTGGTCTGCTAGTCGAAATACTTCACTGCTAGCAAAGCTCATTCATAAGTAGTAAATTAGTAGTCAATTGAGAGGTTTTGACCTTGATAAAATGTGATAAGTCCAGTGCTTATTCGGATAATTAGATTTTTATACTATTTTTAAATAAAAAAATTCTATAAAAAGAAGGAATTTAATAAGAGTTATAGAATAAAGTAATAGATAGATTTTCTATAGAAGCTTTTACTAAATGTATGAATATTGGATATGAAGATAGTGGCATTACATTTCATATAATGCATCCACCTTTGACTGATACAAAGTCATCTTCGCCATTTCCAATTCCGAAAGAATTTAAAGCATCTTCTGAGAAAGTAGGAAAAGGGTTTATTAAAAATATAGACAGCAAGAAATTTATCATTACTCCTTCATTTGCTGATAAAATATCAGTAAGATTTAGTTATGCTTTTTCATTACCAATGGGAAAAATTCTTGTGAAAATGACGAAGAAAGCAACAGTGGATTTAAAGTAAAAAGTTAGATAATATATTATACCAAGAGATCAAGAGAAAGGAAGTATGTTAATGACAAAATTAATTTTTGTTAGGCATGGAGAACCAGACTATTCAAAGGTAAGTAAACGGAAATATATAGGACATGGAAGAGATTTATCAGAACTAACTTTACTTGGAAAAGAACAAGCTAGAAAAGCAGCTAGAGATAGGTTATTAGATGGTTCAGAATTGATAGTTTCTTCTCCATATACAAGAGCTTTACAAACAGCAGCAATTATTTCTAAAGAACGAAACTTAGACATTGAGATAGAGCTAGATTTACATGAATGGCTGCCGGATTTAACATTTACATTTGATTCAGATGAATTTGCAATAAATGCCAGTAGACAGTGTGCAGTTCATAAAGGTATATGTCCTGAGAATATAGAAAAGAAGTGGGAGAATCTAGAGAATTTGTTTATTAGAGCTAATCATAGTTTAAAGAAATATTTAGAGTATAATAAAATTATTGTTGTAAGTCATGGGATGTTAATGAGACAGTTTAAATTTGAAAGACAGATACCTTATTGTGGAATTATTGAAGTAGAATATGATGAAAATTTTAAATGGTGTGGTTTTATAGAGGATAATTAATATATTAGGATAAAATGATGGCAGTAAAAAAGGAAGTGTTTATTTGAATGTATTAAAACATATTTATCAAGAATTGTCATTACTAGGACTATCTCATGATAAAATAGATAATTTGAAAGAGATTAGAAATCAAAATGGAGTTTATCTCTATAGGATAAAATATAAGAATAAAGATTTAGTGATTAAGTATTTTGAAAAAGATGAATTTAGAAGGGAAATTAAGTATTATGAAATCTTAAAAAGTCTAGATATACCTATAATAGAAGTAATGGGATATACGGAAAATACTTTATTAATGGAAGATTTGGATAAAAGTCTACATTATCGCCTAGGGATTGAATCTGATCTTTCAGACATAGAGGTAGCAAAAGCTTTGGCATCATGGTATAAAAAATTGCATTATGAAGGGGTAAAGTTTTTAAAAAACAATGATAGGAGGTTCTATAAGGAGATTGATTATATAACAAAAGAGAATCTAGAATTGATTATGAATAAAACAAATACTAGAGATAATAAAGTATGGCAGCTTTTAATCGAACATTTAGATTTAATATTTCTAAAGATTGAGGAATTTGAGGAAACTTTTACTTATAATGATTTTTATTGGACTAATCTAGTGGTTAGAAAAGATAAGAAAGAGGCATTTATGTTTGACTATAATATGTTGGGAGTAGGATTTAGATATAGTGATATAAGAAATGTCTGCTCTTCTTTATCTGATGAGGCTGGTAACATATTTATAAGTGAATACGGAGAAATAAATCAAAATGAAAAGAAGATAGATGAGGTTATTTCAATTTTGGTTAGTTTAATACAAGCCTGCAAGAGAGATATATTTCCAAATTGGGCAAATGAGGCATTAGATAAAGTTGACAATGGGGAATTGTATAAGGGGATATTAAATATACTTTAATTTATAGAGATAATTCTAGAGTAAGAATAGAAATGTATAAGAACATAGTATCTGAGAAGATCTAAATGAATAGTAAAAAATTTAAAGGAGGATAAACATGAAATTAAAAGAAATAGAACAATATATATTAGGATTATTTACTACTGGAGACAATGAAAACTTTCATGAAGAAAGTGGGATAACAGTAAGAGGTACAGAAGATATAAAAAGAGTTGGGTATTGTACAAATTTAACACTTGAAACCATTGAAGAAGCAAGAAAGAATAATGTTGATTTAATAGTAACTCATCATGATGCCTGGGAATTTATATATGGGCTGAAAGAATCCTGCAAAGAAAAGCTTTTAGAATATAGTATCTCACATTATTTTAACCATCTTCCATTAGATGATTCCGACTTTGGAACGAATAATTCTTTAATTGAAAAGTTAGGATTAGAAATTATTGAAAAGACTCATAAAGAAGAAGGATTTTTCTGCGGAAGAGTTGCTGAATTTAGAGAACCTATCAATTTTAAAGACTTAGTTGAGAGGATAGAAATCGTATTAGAAGAACCAGTACAATCATGGCAATTTAATGATAGAGAAATAAAAAGAGTAGGTTTAGTTTGTGGTGGTGGAGGCTTTACTACAGATGTACGAGAAGCAGTAGAAAGAAATTGTGATGTTTATATAACCGGTGAAAAAGTATTATATACAATTGAATATGCAAAATTCGTAGGGATAAATTTAATAGTAGGAAGTCATACTTTTACTGAAGTATTTGGAATCCAAAGTCTTGCTAAGAAGATTAAGGATAAATATAAGGATATTGAAATAGTTAGATTAAAAGAAGAACACTTAGAAACAACCCAAAATTCAATATAGGTATAATAAGAAAATATATATTTCAAGTAAATTATGAAGTATCTAGAAATAGAAAAGACGAATGGAATCCAGTAGCAAAAATTAGAAAATAGGTTCAAAGAATAAACGGGTTAGGAGATAAGTATGAAGAAGATAATAAAAAGTAAGAATGAATTTACTAAAATCATGATTCTATCTTTAATTATACTGGAGCAGGGGATTAAGATAATAGTCAAAGCTTACTATGGTGTGAAAGCTCCAATAATAGAAAATATATTATACTTTGCACCTGTTTTAAATGACAACTATTCATATATAAACTCATTATTTAATTTGGGTTGGGGTAGGATTTTTCATATACTTCTTGTAATATTTGTTTTGTTTTTTAGTTACTATGCTTTTAAATATTTAGAAGCTAAAGGTACAAAGAATTCAATGATTAATACAATGAAGATATTTTTATTTGCAGGGACTATATGCTCATTAATAGACAAAGTTTTTTGGAATGGGAGTCTAGACTATATATTATTAAAAGGATTCTTTGTATTTGACCTAAAGGATTGTTATTTAACTATTTTTGAAGTATTAGTAATTATACTAATAGTAAAAGATAGGAAAAAGGCTTCTAAAATCAATGATAAAGAACTGTTAAAGGATTATATTAAATTTATTAAAAATGATTTTCTAACAAGAGGAGAATAGTTAAAAAAGTTGTAGAAAAAACTCCTACAACTTTTTTAACTAATTAAGATTATTTTTTAGTATAATAGACTAACATTTCATATTTTACCATTCAATGGAGATCATGGATTTATTGATGGAAGTTAAGTCTTTTGCACCAGTTAATATCATAGTTTGAAGAAGTTGGTTTCTCATATCTTGAATTGTCAAAGAAACACCTTCCCTATAGCCACCGAAAGCACCAATAACAATAGGTCTGCCTATTAAAATTCCATCTGCACCTAAGGCAATCATTTTAAACACATCTACTCCTGTACGGATTCCTCCATCTACAAGAATCATTATCTTCCCTTTAACAGCTTCAGCTATTTCAGGTAAAACTTTAGCTGTAGACTGTGCATGATCCAATACTCTACCTCCATGATTTGATACTACTATTGCCTTTGCACCAACTTCCACAGCTAATAGAGCTTCTTCTTTTGTCATTATACCTTTTAATATAAAAGGCAAATTAGTAGAGGATATAATTTCTTTTAATTCTTCTACAGTTTTAGGTCCAACTGGAGTACCTTTTAAAGCCATAGTAACAAGTCCAGCACCATCAATATCCATTCCAGCTGCAATGGCATTGATATTTTCTGCTTTCCTTAATGCTTCTATAACAACTTCATTTTTTTTAGGTTTTATAATAGCAACACCTTTACCATGAACTTTTCTAAGAGCGTCAATGCCAGAATCATATAACTCTGGAACAGCAGAATCTCCAATCATGGCTATAGTACCAGCAGTTAAACTGCCATTTACTACACTATCTATATACTCATCCTCACTTAAAGCACCACCCATATTAAATTCAGTACCAGTTATTGGAGCACTGATTATTGGCGCATCAAGTTTTATATCAAAGAAATTAAAATCTAAGTTAGGTTCTTTGGCCTCATGAATAGTTTTAAGCCTTACTTTAACCTTATTTAAATCCTCTATATTAGATTTGAAAGCAGAGCCTGTCAGTGAACCTCCCATTCCTGGAACTTCTCCTGCACAAGCAACACCATTACATACAGGACATACTCTACAATATCCCTTCATTTTTTCTTTTGCAATTTTTCTAACTTCATTTATATTCAAATTCAACCCCTCCTATTAGTTATAATTAATATAATAACAATTGTATTATACAGAAGATATACAAAACTTTAAAGTTTGTTTAAAAACAATAAAATATTATAAAGTTAAGGTCTAGTAATAAGGTCAAGCTCAATAGGCTTACCTATTTCAATGCTATTATCTTTTACAATGGAATCATATATAAGTACTTCAACTCCATTTTCTTTAGCAAGTTTTAAAGCTTCAGAAAATTTACTATCCATCTCCCAATGAGGTCTAAATAAATCGGGACCTTTCATTTGCACTAGAAAAAATATTATTCCTCTATAGCCTTCCTTTGTTGCTAAAATCATTTCTAATATATGTTTAGTCCCTCTTTCAGTAGGTGCATCTGGAAACATAGAAATACCTTGATGTTCTAAAGTAACTCCTTTTACCTCAATAAATCCTTTTTGATTTTCAGATTCAAAATATATATCAAACCTAGAATTGCCAAAACTAACTTCTCTTCTGACTTTGCTTAAATCTGTAATTTCAGGGATTTTATTTTCTTTAAGGGCTTGATAAACAACTGCATTAGGAACTTGAGAATCCATATTTACTAACATATCTCCTTTCCAAACAGATATAAGAGAGTATTTAGTTTTTCTATTTGGATTATCACTGCAATCCTCCAGTATAACTTTTGCCCTTGGTAAAAGTAATTCTCTACATCTTCCAGTATTTTTAACATGAACAGTTTCTTCTTTTCCATCTATTAAAACCTTAGCTACAAACCTATTAGGTCTTTCTAAAAATATTCCTTTTAAGATTTTTTTATACTTCATATTTTCTCCTTTTACAACTAGTATTTAATATATTGATTTTATCATCATAGACTATATATATCAAATTTTCCATTTTAAGTACTCATGAAGATATAGATAAAGATATTGAAATCAACAGCAATTATTTCTAGAAAATAAAAATTAGGTATTGAGATAATATAAATTTAAAAAGGTTGCCAGTACAGTAGGTTCATATTTCTCGAATCCCTTAAAACATACAGAAAGATTAAAGAAAATAAAGAAATATTCAATAAACTACTAAAGTTGATGAAAGGAAAATCCTATAGAAGAAAAGAAGGAATTTTGAAACAAATATAGAATATTATAATATATTATATTTTTTATAAAGGAGAATTCTAATGAAAAGATTTGAAGAAAACAGAAATTTTATGAAATCAGGTTTTATGGAAGATATTTTGTCTGACCAGAAAAAGCAACTTCCCCAACCACCACTTCAAAAACCTTATGATAATGATTCCGAAATAATTGATTTACCAGAAATAAATAGAGAAATTATATCTAAGAAAGATATACACAATTGTATTGCAGATAGGAAAAGTCATCGTGAATATACAACTGAAGCTTTAACTATAGATGAATTGTCATATCTTTTATGGGCTACTCAAGGAGTAAAGGAAATTAGAGGAGATAATTATGCAACAGTAAGACCAGTGGCATCAGCTGGAGCAAGACATCCTTTTGAAACTTATTTGGCTATTCAAAATGTACATGGGCTTAAAGAAGGAATCTATAGATACCTTTCATTGGAACATAAACTTTTATTTTTATATGAAGAAAAAAATATAAAAGATAAAATAACAGATGGAACTTTGGGACAGAAATTTGCTGGAAGTGCTGCAGTAAATTTTATATGGAGTTGTATACCATATAGAGGAGAGTGGAGATACGATAAACGTTCTCATAAGGTAATGTTAATAGATGCAGGACATGTGTGTCATGCCTTATATATTGCTTGTGAAGTGCTAGGATTAGGTACTTGTGCCATAGCAGCATATGACCAAAATCTTATGGATAAAATGATAGATGTAGATGGAGAAGATGAGTTTGTAATTTACATGGCTCCTGTAAGTAAAATTTAATTGTTTATAAACATTATTAAGTCATTACATAGCCTCAAGTAAGGAAAACTTGAGGCTATATAAATTTAAATTATTATAATTATTTTAAATAATGAAAGGTTTTGAGAAAAAATCTTGATTTCATCAGTATATATATGGTATCATAAGACAATTTACTTTTGAAACTTATGAGGTGATATTTATGGTAAATAAAAAGATAAGAGATTATGGAATAAATATAGGTACTTTCTCAATAGGTAAAAATAACTCTATTACTGATGTAAAGGGAGTAAAGGTAGGACATACAACTTTAGATAATGGGGACATAAAAACTGGAGTAACAGTGATACTACCCCATGATGGGAATATATTTAGAAAAAAGCTAATAGCTGCCAGTCATATTATAAATGGATTTGGAAAATCTACTGGTCTTGTTCAGATTGAAGAACTTGGTACTATAGAAACACCTATAGTCTTAACTAATACCCTTAGTGTAGGAGTTGCACATGAAACCTTAATAAGATATATGCTAAAGCAAAATGAAGATATTGGAGATACAACAGGTACTGTAAATCCTATTATATGTGAATGTAATGATGGTGTAATAAATGATATTAGAGGTCTTCATATAAAACAAGATCATATCTTTGATGCCATAGAGAAATGTGATGTTGAATTTGCTGAGGGAAATGTTGGAGCTGGTACAGGTATGATTTGTTATGGTTTAAAAGGTGGTATTGGTTCATCATCTAGGATTATTGAATTAGGAGATAAAAAATATACAGTGGGAATATTGGTTTTAAGTAATTTTGGCTCATTAGAAGATTTTATTTTAAATGGAGAACATATAGGACCTAAACTTGTTGAAAAGATTAATCAAAAAAATTCAACAGAAGAAAAAGGGTCTATAATTATACTATTGGCTACAGATATTCCCCTATCTTCAAGACAGCTTAAAAGAATTATAAAGAGGGTATATCCTGGTATATCAAGGACTGGTAGTTATACAGGCAATGGAAGTGGGGAGATAGTCATAGGATTTTCAACAGCTAATATAATTAAGCATTATGAAGAAGATAATGTAGTTGATATTAAGGTAATTAATGAAAATAAGATAAATAAAGTTTTTAAAGCTATAGTTGAAGCCACTGAAGAGGCAATATTGAATTCATTAATATGTTCCACTAGTTCTGTTGGTAGAGATGGGAAGAAAGTATATTCATTAAATGAATTGATATAACTATAGAAAGGATGAATCAGTATGAATATAAATATAAGAAAAGCAGAAGAGAAGGATTTTGAAGATATATGGAATATATTTAAAGATGTTGTAGTGAAAGGGGACACCTATGTATTCTCTCCAAATTCTAGTGAAGAAGTAGCATATGACTATTGGTTTGGAAATAAGGTTATATCCTATGTTGCAGAATGTGATGGAAAGATTCTTGGAATGTATAAATTAATTGCTAATCAACCTGATTTAGGCTCTCATGTATCAAACGCATCATTTATGGTTTCGTCTGAATCTCGAGGAAAAGGACTAGGCAGACTAATGGGAGAACATTGTTTAAAGGAGGCTAAAAAAGCAGGATTTAAGGCAATGCAGTTTAACTTTGTAATTTCTACTAATACTAAAGCTGTAAATTTATGGAAGGGTTTGGGATTTGAAATTGTAGGTACACTTCCTAAAGCATATAGACATTTAGAATTGGGATATGTAGATGTATATGTTATGTTTAGGGATTTAGATGATATAGAGGTATAGTTTTATTCAAGTCTTTATTTAAGGAAAAATTCATGTAATGTAAGTGCTTATTATATGAACATAAGGAGGAGAGTTTGTTGTACTACGGAGATAAAGTAAAATTAAGAGCATATAAAAAAGAAGATATTAAGTTGGCTTATGAATATATGAATGACAGTGAGGTAAAGAAGTTATTAGTAAATAAAATACCCTATCCCATGATACTTGAGGAGGAAGAAAAATGGTTTGAAAGTCTTTTGAATTCTAAAGATACTTATAATTTTGCCATAGAAGATTTAGAAACGGGAAAATATATTGGAGGCTGTGGAATAAACAATGTTAATTGGTTAAACAGAGTAGCCATAATAGGAATATATATTGGAGATAAAAACTATTGGAGTAAAGGATATGGTACAGATTCAATAAGGACTTTAAATAAGTTTATATTTGAACAAATGAATATAAATAAGATTAAATTAAATGTATTTGCATTTAATGAAAGGGCAAAAAAATGTTATGAGAAATGTGGATTTAAAGTTGAAGGAATTTTAAAGCAAGAACTCTTTAGAGATGGTAAATATTGGGACGAGTATTCCATGGCTATACTTTTTGAAGAATGGAGGAATCTTGAATTGAGTAACTTATAATAATAGTGTTAAAAACATATTCCAACTAATAAGGGGTGAAGTAAATTGAATCAAGAGGAAAGAATGTATGTTGTTGGAAATCAGAAAATAAAAGTAGAAAGAGAACTGACGGGACAATGGATTTTAGATATTGGCGGAGGTGGAGAAGGGATAATAGGATTATGCTATGGTAATAGGGTAATTTCCATTGACCCAAGGATAGATGAGTTGGAAGAAGCTCCTGAAGAACCCCTAAAAATAGTTATGGATGCAAAAGAATTGTCTTTTTTAGATAATACATTTGATTCTGTAACATCCTTTTTTACATTAATGTATATAGATAATAATTATCACGAAAAGGTTTTTAAAGAGATATATAGAGTATTAAAGGATAATGGAGAATTTGTTTTGTGGGATGCCATGATACCAGAATATGATGGTGGTATAAAAGATATTTTTGTAATCCAGCTTGAAATAGAAACTCCTATTAGATTAATTAAAACTGGCTATGGGATTTCAAGAAAAGATAAAGTTCAGGATATTGAATATTTTATTGACATTGGAGAAAGTATTGGATTCAACGTAATAAAAGAGGAAGTAAGAGATAAGGTGTTTAAAATAATATTTAAAAAATAAATCGCAATCATTTAAGTAATATATATTTAAGAGGTGAAAATCATGAAAAAAATTGGAATTATAGGTGCTATGGCTCCAGAAATTGAGTTATTAAAAAATAAGATTAATATTAATAAAGAAGATAATATTGCTGGATTTGATTTCTTTTTAGGTTCTATAGATGATAAAGAGGTTATCATAACCCGCTGTGGTGAAGGTAAAGTAAATGCAGCCTCATGTACACAAATTTTAATCGACAGATTTCAAGTAGACAGTATTATAAATACAGGAATTGCTGGAGGATTACATGAATCAGTTAAAATATGCGATGTAGTAATATCTAACAATGTAACACATCATGATGTAAGAAAGGGCTCAGATGGAAAATTGTTTTCCCTATAGAGATTGTTTTGAATCTGATAAAAAATTAATTGAAATTGCTGTCAACGCATGTAAATCACATTATAGTGAAAATTGGAATTATCATATTGGAAGAATAATAAGCGGAGAAAGCTTTATTCAAGATAGCAAAATAAAGAAAAATCTACTTAGAGACTACTCACCACATTGTGTTGAAATGGAAGGATCTGCAATAGGACATGTTGCTTATATAAATAATATACCTTTTGTGGTCATCAGAAGTATATCAGATAATGCTGATGATGAGGCTACAATTAGTTATAATGATTTTGAAACTATTGCGGCTAATAAATCAGCAGAAATCGTTTTGAGTATGCTGCAAATGTTGTAATATTATATAGTTAAGGAATATTCTAAGGAATAATGATTGGAGTGAGATATAATGAAACAATTAAAGTTGAAAAATGGACAAAATCTAACTATTAGGACAGCAAAAAAAGAAGATGCCTTAAATCTAATAAGATATGTAAATAAAATAGGTGGAGAATCAGATTTTCTTACATTTGGGGACAATGAATTTAACATAACCATTGAAAAGGAAGAAGCTATACTTGAAAGTCATATAGGTGTAGAAAATAAAATATATCTTATAGCTGAGATTGAAAATGAAATAGCTGGAAGCTTAAATTATAGTGGACGGGCTAGACAAAGAACTAAACATACAGGAGAATTTGGCATTAGTGTTGCTAAAAGATACTGGGGGCTAGGAATAGGAAAAGAGTTAATTAAATATATGATAGACTGGGCAGAAAAAGGGAATGTAGTAAGGAAAATCAATTTAAGAGTAAGGGAGGATAATGAAACAGCTATAAATCTATATACAAAACTAGGCTTTAAAAAAGAAGGAATTATATCTAGAGAATTTTATATTGATGGTAAGTATTATAGTTCCATATTTATGGGATTAGAAATTAATTAGACATGAGAGATTAGAGTGAGTTAGCGGTTTTTTATATAATTTTTGAATTGTAAAATGGGGGAGATTATCATGGGTAAGAGAATAGATATTGGAGTTAAGGCATTAATCTTCAAGGAAGGAAAATTCTTAGTGATGCACAATAAAGGAGTAGAAGAAAACCTGTGGGAACTACCAGGTGGACGAATGGAATTTGGTGAAACAGCAGAAGAAACTTTAAAGCGTGAAATGATTGAAGAGACAGGGCTAGTTGTTAAACCAATAAAATTATTAGATACATGGAATTTAATTAGAGAGGATTATCAAATAACAGGGATTATATACTTATGTGAATTTGAAGAAGGCGAAGTAAGATTATCAGATGAACATGATGGATTTCAATGGATAGACACAGACGAAAAGTCATTGCAAATGATGTACGAAGTATTTAGAGTAAAAATGATGAAATGGAATTGGGATGACATCAAAAGTAGTTGCAATAAAATATAAGGAATATATATGTATATAGGCTTTAGAGAGATAAACCAGGATAACTGGATTTGAAGATACTGATAGAATTATTGATGATGAAATTGTATATAGCTTATCTGTTAGGTAGTAGTAGACGAATAAAGAATAGAAAGAATTTATAATAAAGGGGGTTAATTTATGTTACATAAACTGTCTGATAAAATCTTTTATATGGAACATAAAGATGAAACTGATAGACCTATATTAGGGGTAATATCAGGTAAAAAATATAGTATGATTATTGATTCTGGAAATTCTCCAAATCATGCAAAGGAATTTTTGAAAGAACTGGAACAAGTTGATATAGCACCTATTAAGTATTTAGTTTTAACTCATCATCATTGGGATCATGTGTTAGGAATAAAAGAGATGAATTTAATAACTATTGCACATGAGAATACAAAAGAAGAAATTGATAAAATGAGAGATTTAAAGTGGGACGATGAGTCCTTGGAAGAGCATATTGAAAATGGAATATTATCTAAGTTTTCTGTTGAATGTATAAAAAAAGAAATTGAGGATAGAGAAGACATTGAAATAGGGGAAATTGATATTACCTATAAGGACAGTTTAGAGCTTGATTTAGGTGGAGTGAATTGTATTATTAAAGCAATAGGAGGGCCTCATACAGATGACTCTACTATGATATATATTCCAGAAGAGAAAACCATGTTTTTAGGAGACTCCATATATGGTAGAAGATATGATAGTTTATATGGATATGATAAAGACAAATTATTTAATATGATAGACCTTATAGAGGGATATAATGGTGTAGAGTATTATATAGCATCTCATGAGTCCCTATGTGATAGAAAAGAAATCACTGATTTTTGGAATGATTTAAGAGTGGCTAGTGAAATAGTGGGAAATAACAAATCTAATGAAGATGGAATAAAGAAATTCATTGATAAATTTAACAGAGAACCTTCTGAAAATGAAATTTTCTTTATTAATTGTTTTGCTGATATGAATAAAGTTAAAAGATAGAATAAAATATTATTTAAGCAAAATAGGTGGGTGATAGTAAATGAAATTGGTTATAGTATTTGGACCACAGGCAGTTGGTAAAATGACTGTTGGACAGGAGTTAGCAGAAATAACTGGACTAAAGCTTTTTCATAATCATATGACCATTGAACTGGTATCTAATTTTTTTAGTTATGGTTCAAAGGAGGGAAAAAGATTAGTTAGTTTATTCCGTCAAGAAATATTTGAAGAGGTAGCAAAAAGTGACTTAAAAGGATTAATATTCACTTATGTATGGGCCTTTAATATGCAGGAAGATTGGGATTATGTAGATAGTGTTTGTAATATATTTAAGTCAAAAGGCGGAGAGATTTATTTTGTAGAGCTTGAAGCAGAATTAGAGGAAAGATTGGAACGTAACAAGAGTCCTCTTAGATTAGAGCATAAACCTACTAAGAGAAATCTGGAGTTTTCAGAAAATGAGTTAATAAGTTCTATGAAGAAATATAGATTAAATTCAATAGATGGTGAGATTAAAAATGAAAACTATATTAGAATAAATAATACAGCATTAGAGCCATTGGAAGTAGCAGAAATGATTAAAGAAAGATTTAAGCTATAATAAATATTAGAATTTGAGTGAAAGAAATGGAGAGATAATCAATGTTTAAACATATAATTGATAATGATATAGAATTAAGATTAGTTAATGTGCAATATGCTGAGGAAATATTCAAATCAATAGATTCTAGTAGAAAACATTTAAGGAAGTATTTACCATGGGTTGATACTACAAAATCTGCAATTGATACAAGAGCATTTATAGATAACAGCAAAAGGCAATATGCTGAAAATAAGGGATTTGATGCTGGAATTTGGTACAAAGGAGAATTCGCGGGAGTTATAGGTTTTCATAATATAAATCCAAGTATAAAAGGAATAAGTATTGGTTATTGGTTAAACGAAAGATTTGTAGGTAAAGGAATAATGACAAAGGCATGTAGAGTATTTGTTGATTATGCCTTCAATACTTTGGAATTAAATAGAGTAGAAATTAGATGTGCAGAAGATAATTTTAAAAGTGGAGCTATTCCAGAGAGATTAGGATTTACTAAAGAAGGTATAATTCGAGATGGAGAGTTGCTGTGCGATGGTTATGTAAATTCTTTGGTTTATGGAATACTTAAACGAGAATGGAAATGATATAGAAACTATGAAGGGAAATGATAATATTGGAAATATCCAATAATCAGGATACTCATCAACCTGAATTTATCAATATAGATAGGAATTTACGCTTAAGAAAATTTGATGGTAAATTTAATTTTGCTCTAGATTGGTATAGGGATAAGGAAACAGTAGAACTAGTTGATGGGAAAGATGCTGAATTATATACTATTGATAAACTTAAAAGAATGTATGATTATTTAAATAATAAGGGAGAACTATACTTTATTGAAATTAAGGAAGAAAACAAATATATTCCAATAGGAGATGTAACATTTTGGAAAGAGGATATGCCCATAGTAATAGGACATAAAGATTATCGTGGCAAGGGAATAGGATATAAAGTCATTAGAGCATTAATACAGCGAGCAGAACTACTTATGTTTGATAAGATATATGTCAATGAAATATATTCCTATAATATAAGCTCACAGAAGACTTTTGAAAAGGCAGGATTTAAAAAATATAAAGAAACTGAAGATGGATATTCTTATGTTTTGAGATTAAGGACATAGAATACTTAGGAGTAAAATAGATGGCAATTGCCATCTATTTTGTTATTTGTTGAATAATGTAAAAAGAAACTGTTAATAATTGTTTATAACATAATGGAAAGGCGTTGTTATGAATGCTGTTTAGTTATATTATGAAGAAGATTGTATTGTGGCAACATTATAATAAAGAAGAACACCACGATGCAGATTATTTAGAAAAAGATATATCCATGAGTTTAGCTGAAAATATAGAGTTTTTTAGACTAATCTTAGGTGATAGCAATGATATAAAAATACATGAGTTTATATTTGGCAGCAACTGTGAATTCAGCGGAGTGCTTATATATATTGATGGACTTGTAGATAATCTAGAGATTACAGAGAGCATATTAAAACCTATTATATTAAATAAGAATTTTGAAGAAAATGCAATAGAGAACTTTACCATGATGAATTTGAAGAAATCTATTATTTGTTTAGGGGATATTACAGAAAGTAGTATATATTCAAATTTATTTGAAGGATGTCTTTCTGGAAATACTATATTATTAGTAGATGGACTTTCTACAGGACTAGTTATTAGTACAAAAGGCTGGGAGAAAAGAAGTGTAACAGAACCACAGACAGAGTCTGTAGTCAGAGGTCCAAGAGAAGGATTTACGGAAGACTTTAGAACAAATACCTCTCTTATAAGAAGGAGAATTAAGAGTCCTAAACTTAAAATGGAAAATATGATAATTGGAAGAAAAACATATACTAATATATGTATTGCATATATAGAAGGAGTAGCAAAACCAGAAGTGTTGCAAACTTTAAGAAACAGGTTAAGAGCAATAGATGTAGACTCTATAATGGACTCCGGTTATATAGAACAATATATTGAAGATTATCCCTTTTCTATATTTCCTACAATAGGATATAGTGAAAAACCTGATGTTATTGCCGCAAAAATACTTGAGGGACGTATTGCAGTTGTAGTAGATGGAAGTCCTTTTGTATTAACGGTTCCCATGTTATTTGTGGAAAGTTTTCAAAGTGCAGAGGACTATTATGTAAGGCCAATATACGCCTCTCTTATTAGACTAATGAGATTTTTTGCATATTTTATTGCAATATATGCAGTTCCAGGTTTTATTGCATTAACAACTTTTCATCAAGAATTGATTCCAACGACTCTTTTGTTTACAGTAGCAAAAGCCAGAGAGGCAACTCCATTCCCTGCTATAATAGAGGCACTAATAATGGTTATATCATTTGAAATATTAAGAGAAGCAGGACTCCGACTACCACGTCCTGTAGGTCAAGCAATTAGTATAGTAGGTGCTTTAATCATGGGAGATGCAGCAGTTTCTGCTGGAATAGTAGGAGCACCTATGGTAATAACAGTTGCAATAGGTGCTGTATCTGAATTTATAATACCAGATCAAGGAGATTCTATTTCTATACTTAGGATAATTATGATGTTTCTAGCGTCTGCATTAGGTGGATTTGGATTATCTGTAGGATTTTTAGGTGTGCTTATACATTTAGCCATATTAGAGCCTTTTGGTATACCATATTTTGCCTCTGTAAAGTTTTCAAGGGATCAGCAAGACAGCTTTGTCAGATTACCCCTATGGGTTATGGAAGATAGACCAAAAGGATTATCTTATATAGATGAAAAAAGGAAAAAGACTTTTATTCCTCCAAATGGAAAAAAATAATAATATAGAAAAATAGAGGTAAATATATGGTAATTAAAAAGCTGATATTATTTAAAATTATTGTAATTATACCAATTACTTTTATTTTAACAGGATGTTGGGATAATAAGGAGTTGGATACTATTTCAATAGTAACTGGTGTTGGTATAGATGCAACAGAGGATGAGGATAAAATTGAATTTATATTACAAATAGAGAGGGTAAGTCAACATAACACTTCCCCTTTGGAAGGGGCAAATACTAATGATAGTTCAATCATTTTAGAGACAGAAGCAAAGGGAATATTATCTGCCATAGAAAAACTTCAGAAACAAGTTACTAGGGATTTGTTTATGCATCATAATCAGGCAGTTATATTTGGAAAAGAACAAGCTGAAAAAGGAATTAAACCTTATATAGATGCCTTTCTTAGACAGCAGGATATGCGTATGGAAACATTAGTTTTTGTTGCAGAAGGTAAAGCTAAGGATATTCTTCATAATAGTATGGAGCAGGATAGTGCGTTTTCTTCAGGAATTACTAGGATGGTTGATGCCACTAATAGATATAGTGAGTCTTACTCAGTAAGAGTACTGGATCTAGTTTCTATGATAATAGAAGAAACTACAGCACCTACAATCCCAATTGTAAGATTAGAGGAGCACGAAAAAGAGTTAAGATTACTTTTATCAGGACTGGCTATTTTTAATGATGGAGGACTTATTGGACAGTTAAATGAAATTGAAACTAGGGGATATACTTGGATTATGGATAAATTTAAAACCACTTTTATAGAGATTGATATAGAAGAGGGGTTTTCAAATTTAAATATAAGTAATATTAAATATAATCTAGAACCAGAAATTAATAATGAAAATAAGCTGATAATATCATTGGAAATTATTGGAGATATTGTAATTTCTGAGATACAGGGATTTGATAATATGACAGTTAAAGCAGTAACAGATACATTATTAGAAGAAGGCAAAAAAGTTATAAATAGAGAAATACAAACCTGCTTCAACAAGAGTAAAGAATTGAATGCAGATTTTTTAAGATTTGGTGAAGAGTTCCATAAGAAGTTTCCTAAACAATGGGAGGAAATAAAAAATAATTGGAACGATATGTATCAAGAAGTTGAATTATCTACTAAAATAGAATTAAATTTAATTGATACTGGTAAAATTGTAAATTCTTTAAATATGAAAGAGGAAAATTAAATGAAAATAGATAAAGGAAAAATTTCAGGGATTCAATTTATGTTTACAGTGGCTTGCTTTTTACAATCTTCATCTCTATTGACATCTTTTTTCACATCCATTACAAAACAAGATTCCTGGATAGTTACAATATTAGGTTTTATAGTTTCAATACCTTCTCTGTTAATATACACATATATTATGAAAATATTTCCAGATAAAAATTTAGTAGAAGTAAACGATATAGTTTTTGGTCCTATTATAGGAAAATTATTTTCAATAGTGTATCTATGGTTTTTTATGACACTATCATCCTTAAATATAAAAGATTTAGGAGATTTTGTACATAAGACAACTATGCAAAAAACTCCTGCCATAATTATTTTAGGAATATTCATGTTGTTATGTGCTTGGGCTGTAAGAAATGGAATAGAGGTTGTAACTAGATACAGCATGTTTTTCACATTAATTGCAATATTCATAGTTATTTCCACAAGTTTTCTAACTATGAATCAAATGAAAATAGATAATTTTTTACCTATGCTTAATCAACCGAGAATGATATATATTCAAGGAGCTCATATTATATCAACTATTCCCTTTGGTGAGGTTATGGTATTTTTAATGATTCATCCAAATTTAGAAATTGAACCTAAGCAAAGAAGAAAATATTATACTTACGGTTTTATAATAGGGGGATTGACTCTATTAACTATAGTTATTAGGGATACAGCAGTACTTGGGAATACAATAAAGATATTCGCTTTGCCTCCCTTTGAAACTCTTAGGCTCATAAGTATATATTCTGGATTAAGCAGGATAGAAGTCCTGTTTGCAGTTAGTTTGATTATGCTTATGTTTTTTAAAATTTGTATACTATACTATGTTACAGTTATGAGTATTGCATATATTTTCAATTTAAAATCCTTTAAATCCTTAGTTATAAGTGTAGGAATAATTATTATTATGTATTCCTTTAGTATATATCCTTCAATAATAGTACACATGAATTCAGCAAGCAAAACAGCACCTTTTCAATGGTTTATGTTTGAAACCATATTACCATTTATTACAATCATAGTTGCAAAAATTAGAAAGTTGCCTAAACTAAAAAAAGGGATGATTTAATGGTATATGTATTAATAGTATTTACAATAGTAGGATTAATGGATTTGGGAGATTTAATAAAAGCAAATAAAAATAAAGAACTTAAAGTAACTATATTTCTAATGATAGTAGCCTTTATTTTATCAACTTTGTATGTATTAGACTACAGACTACCAAGTATTATGCTTGCCTTAGATAAATTTGTCAGAGACGTATTAGGATTAGGATATGAGTAAATAACTATAAGATTTGATTATCAAATTTTATAGTTATTTGTTTTTTATGGTTTTTATTAAATTTTCTAACAATTATTGTTTAAATATTGTATAATTTATATAACAGTTGCTTCAGCTTATTAAGGAGGGGGTTTTTAATGAAGATACAATTACTTTCAGAGGCATTAGCTTTAGCCTATGTACATAATCCATGCAGGATTCAAGCTACTGCTTTGTGGAAAACACTTGAACAGATTAATAATTTTTATAGCGATTATACTATGGAAAAAGCTGAGCTTAAAAGTTTAAAACTTTGGAATGATAATATGTTATATACATTCTGGAATAAAGATAGGAATCATATAAATATAGATGAGGAAGATTTACAACTATTTAATATGATTATAGTCCATGAGTCTCAAATTAATGAGAGTATAAAAAAACAATTTAGGAGCAAAAAATCATATTTTAAACTAATACATAATAATAAAGATATTGTAGATATTCAGATACCAGAAGATTACTATATTAGAGATGTTGATATTAATACAGAAGTATCTATGGTTTCAGATTTAATATGTAATTGCTATGATGATATAAAACCAAATATCAATGAAGTAACTAAATGGATAAATCATGCTGTATTTCGTAAAGATTTATGGATATGGATAATAGAGAAAAAAACAGAAAAACCTGTTGCCCTTGGAATAGCCGAATTGGATATGAATATAAAGGAAGGCGCTTTGGAATGGATTCAAGTACTTCCATCTTATCATGGTAAGAAATTGGGCAAGGTATTGGTTACAGAGTTATTAAAAAGATTAGAACCTTATGCTAATTTCACTATAGTTTCAGGGGAAGTAGATAATACAACGAATCCAGAAAGATTATATAGAAGCTGTGGATTTACTGGAAATGATATTTGGCATGTTTTGAGGAAGTAATATATAAACTTATACTATTAGAGGGGGATATTATGAGTAATCTAGCAATAAAAGTAAGTAACTTTACAAAAACCTATGGAGATTTTATAGCTGTAGATGGAATAAGCTTTGAAGTAAATAAAGGGGAGATTTTTGGGATACTAGGACCTAATGGAGCAGGGAAAACAAGTACCCTAGAATGTCTTGAAGGTTTACGAATTCCTGATGGCGGAACAATTGATATTATGGGAATAGATCCGTCAAAGAATTCTAAGGAATTAAAGAATTTAATAGGGGTACAGCTTCAATCATCGGGATTACCATCAACAATAACTGTAAAAGAAGCAATGCAGTTATTTTCAGCCTATCATAATGTGCAGCCGAGATATGATTTGATAAAGAGAATGGACCTTTGGGATAAATTGAATATTCAGTATAGCCAGTTGTCTGGAGGTCAGCAGAAAAGACTATTAATAGCCTTGGCAGTATGTCACAATCCACAGATACTTATCTTAGATGAGCCTACAGCTGCATTGGACGTAGAATCTAGGGTGGAACTGCATACTTTGATGAAAGAATTAAAGAGCCAAGGAACTACTATAGTTCTAGCAACCCATGATATGGCGGAGGCTGAGAAAATGGCTGATAGAATCGCAATCTTATTGAAGGGTAAAATCATGATTATAGATACACCTAAGAAGATAGTAGCTTCTGGCTCATCGAAGACTAAGATTTCAGTCAGAACAGTGGGAACTTCCTTAGTGGACCTTACAGATATAGTTGTTGATGAATATTATGTTTTTTATTCTGATAAACCTGGTACTAAGGTAATGGAATTAATGAATGTAATAGAAGAAAAAGGAGATAGTTTAATCGATCTTAGAGTAGAAAGACCATCTCTAGAGGAAAGATTTTTAGAGATAACTTCAATAGGAGGGATACAATGAAAGCCTTTTCAATACACTTTCTATTTAATTTAAAATCGGGTTTAAGGGACAAGGAGCTACTACTTATGAATTATATATTTCCCCTTGGATTTTATTTTGTAATCGGAGCTATTATGCCAAAACTAAATCCACAGTATATTAGTATTTTAATACCATCAATGATGATATTCAACATATTGGTCAGTACAGTTTTAGGGATGCCAAATATTTTGGTAACATCAAGAAACAGTGGTATTTTTAGATCTTATAAAATCAATGGAGTATCTAAATTATCAATGCTTGCTATACCAACTGTTTCTACTATATTACATACAATAATAGTAACTGCTATAATACTAATAACAGCTCCAATCTTATATAATGCTGAATTACCAGTGAATATTTTAGGCTTGATTATAGTTTTTATAGCTTCTGCCATAACATTTTCTGGTTTAGCTCTTTTAATTGGTATTATAGCCGATAGTACATCTTTAACTGTAATTTTGGCACAGGCCTTATTTTTACCCTGTATGCTAATAGGGGGATTGATGTTTCCATCTAGTTTTTTACCAGAATCTGTAGGAAGATTTAGTAAGCTTCTTCCTACAACTTATGCAATGGATGCCTATGAAGCATTGGTAACAAAAGGGAGTTTTTCCTTTAGCCCTATAATTTCTTTAGGATTACTTATGGCTTCTGGTATAATAAGCTATTATTTATCTTGGTATTTATTTAAGTTGGATAACAACAATACATCAAAATCTAAAGGAAAGATATGGGCTGTAGGTGCAATACTTCCATTTATCTTAGGTGCAATATTTTTATAAGGATAGGAAGGCGAAATCATAATCAAAGATAACTACTGAAAAAAGGCTTAGAATATAAAAAATATGGAGGTATCCTATGATAATTTGGATTAACGGAGCATTTGGAAGTGGAAAAACAAATACAGCATATGAATTAAATAGAAGAATAGAGAATTCATATGTATACGATCCAGAGGAAGCAGGATACTTTATTCGAGATAATATACCTAATAAATTAAAGTTAAGCGATTTTCAAGATTTTACCATTTGGAGGGATTTTAATTATCAAATGCTTGAATATATGAGTATACATTATGATGGGATAATTATAGTTCCTATGACAATAACAAGTGAACTATACTATACTGAAATACTTGAAAGATTGAGGAGAAAAGATATAGACATTAAACATTTTACTTTAGTAGCTAATAAGGAGACTTTAATAAAAAGACTGAGAAAAAGAGGTGATAGCAGTAATTCATGGGCTGCTAAGCAGATTAATAGATGTATAGAAGATTTATCTAATCCTATTTTTAAAGAGTATATTGATACAAATAAAATGACAATTTATGAGGTGGTTGATTATATAGGTGAATCATGTGATATTGATTTATTACCTGATGAGAGAAATCTAGTTAAGAAAAGGCTAGATAAAACTAAAATATGGCTTAGACATATTAGAATATTGAAGTGATATTATAGATTTACTTATGAAGATTATCTGTTGAATAAGTGGAGGATAAGGCTTATGAAAGCATATATTGGAATTAAATACTATGAAGACTATAGAAACAAGGAAATTATTAATAAGATTTCATCAGCCCTTGAAAGAAATGGGTATGGAACTAGTTGTATTGTCAGAGATATACAAAATCATCAAGTTAAATATAATCCACAGGAATTAATGAAATTGACATTTAAAGAAATTGATGAATGTGATCTAGTTGTTATTGATTTAAGTGAAAAGGGGGTAGGTCTAGGGATTGAAGCAGGATATGCCTTTGCACGGAATATACCAATTATCACCATAGCAGACATAAGGGCAGACATTTCTGAAACCCTAGAAGGTATCTCTAGAAAAGTAATTTTTTATAATAATATTGAAGATATAGATAGTTTACTTAGTAAGCTTTAGAATATGAATGTAGTATATATTTTAACTAAAGCTTATGGGAGGAGAAAATGTTGGAATACATGGGAAATAAAGAATATTGGGATGAAAGATTTAAGCAAAGAAATGATAAACCCTTAAGTCCAGAAGGTGTATTGATAGACAATATTAATTGTTTTAAAAAAGGTTCTGTTTTAGATATAGCATGTGGAGATGGTAGAAATGCCTTGTTTTTTCTTGAAAATGGGTTTAAAATTACAGGTGTTGATTTTAGCCTTAATGCCCTAGAACGTTTAAAAAGATTTGCAGAAAAATCAAATCATTCTATAGAAACACGGCAAATAGATTTAAGTAAACCCAGTGGATTAAAAGATATTGGTATATTTGATAATATTGTAATTAACCACTATAGATTGAGCGAGGAAAATCTTGTAGATATTGAAAGTCATATATCAGATGATGGAATTTTATTTATATCTGGTTTTGGGTATAAACACAAGGTAGATGAAAGAATAAGAAAACAAGACTTGATTCAACCGATGGATATTGAAATGCTAAAAAAATCATTTCAATTGATAAAATATATTGAAGATGACAGTAAAAGAGGTTTTTTAGTAACTTATATTTTAAAAAAGAAAAGCAGTGAGTTTAAAACAACATAGGAGGCAGAGAAATGAAAATATATATAACTAGACATGGTGAAACTCAGTGGAATAAAGAAGGAAGAATGCAGGGATGGAAGAATTCCAATTTAACTGAAAAGGGTATTGAAGATGCGAAAAAATTGGGAGAACGATTAAAGGATGTTCAATTTGATTATATATACTCTAGTCCTTTAGAAAGAGCAGTGGATACGGCAAAATATATCAAAGAAGATGAAGAAATAATCTTAATGGATTCCCTTAAAGAGATGGGATTTGGAAAATGGGAAGGTATGGAGCATACTACAATAGAAGAACTATATCCAATAGAACATTTTAATTTTTGGAACAAGCCTCATCTATATAATTCCATTGAAGGGGAAAGTTTTGATGAATTATTCAAAAGAGTAAAAGATGTGTTAACTAAGATAGTAGACAATAAAGAGGCAGAGAATATCTTAATAGTTTCTCATGCTGTGGTTATTAAAGTCATCTATGCTATCATAAAGGGATATGCCTTAGAAGAACTATGGAGTCGAGAACCCTTTTTACATGGTACTTCACTTACAGTAGTAGAGGTAACAGATGATAAAATCAATATGATACTAGAAGGCGATATATCTCATTTAGATTAGTAGAATAGGAGAACAGAAAAATGTTTTTTGTATTTGGAATTTCCACAAAGGAAAAAAATATCGATTTTGCACAGACCATAGTTTGTACAAGTTGTGGTTCTTATGGAAGATTAGAGGTATTTATGACGTATACATTCTTTAGTTTATTCTTTATTCCAATTATTAAATGGAATAAAAAATATTATGTAAGAAGTGTATGTTGTGGTAGTTTATATACTATAGACAATGATTTAGGCAAAGCAATAGAACGAGGACAAAAAAGTAAAATTGAAGAATCTGAATTAAAACCTCTGAATGTTAATTATAGCAAAGAAAGGTTTTGTTCTAATTGTGGATATATTATAAATAATGATTTTGAATATTGTCCTAAATGTGGGAAAAAACTTTAATAGATTGGGGATACAAAAATGTGTAACAATTTAGATAAACCCTTAGCTCATACTGAGGAAACTACTTGCCCTATTTGTGGGGAAAATAATAATTGCAAGCATAATGAGAAATGTTGGTGTTTTAGTGTTACAATTCCAAAGGAGCTTTTAGAAATGATTCCAGAGGAAAAAAGAGGAAAAGCGTGTATTTGTAAATCTTGCGTTGAAAAATATAGGAGTGAATGATTTGACTATAGATAAATTAAAAAAAATTATAGATAGCAGTGACAGTATAGTATTTTTTGGTGGGGCTGGTGTATCTACAGAAAGTAATATACCAGATTTTAGGTCTGCAACAGGATTATATACTACATCTAAAAATTCAAAATATCCTCCAGAATATATGTTAAGCCATACTTGTTATAAAAGGGATACTGAAGATTTTTATGAGTTTTATAAGACTAAAATGATTTATAATAATGCAAAGCCTAATATGGCTCATATTGCCTTAGTAGAATTAGAAAAGAGAGGAAAACTTAAAGCAATTATTACACAAAATATTGATGGACTTCATCAAATAGCAGGTTCACAAAATGTATTAGAACTTCATGGTTCAGTACATAGAAATTATTGTGAGAAATGTCATAAGTTTTTCCCCTTAGAATATATACTTTCTTCATTGTCAGTTCCATTATGCGATGAATGTGGTGGAATTGTAAGGCCAGATGTAGTTCTTTATGAGGAAGGATTAGATATGGATATATTAAATAAATCCATAGAATATATAATAAATGCAGATGTTTTAATTGTAGGTGGTACATCTCTAACTGTCTATCCAGCAGCAAGTCTAATTGAGTATTATAGAAAAAATAACCTGATTTTAATCAATAAATCAGAAACACAATATGATAATAAAGCAATGCTTACATTTAATAGTAATATTGGAGAAACATTAAACAAAATATTATAAAAGGTGGAATAAATGATAAAATACATATCAAAACTATCCTGAGCTAAGAGTAATTCAATATGTAAAACCATTTTTAGAATTTAGAATAGTAATTATTTGTGAGATATAGAAGATAATATATTTATGAAATTTATCATAATTAATAAATCAAATAAATACTAAGCAATTTCCTCATATATATCTAATATAATAATTATAAATATTATATTAGGAGTGATATAATGAAATATATGTATATAGTAGACTATAAAGATGGTTCTGCCATTAAAGATAAGGTAGACACTTGGATAACTGAAAATGAAGAAAATATATTGGAGATTGTAGATATTGAATATAATCAGGAGGGAAATGTATTTTTTGCCATAGTAACATATATAGAACGAGCAAAGGATTAATCTAGACAATAATTGGACTATATAGTAAAATTTGAAATAGACGTAAAATGTATGTAATAAGCTAGTGAGTTTTCATTAGCTTATTTTAAATAATAGGAGAGATAAAATGGATGATATAAAAATTTTACTTGATGAAATTATATTGAATAATGAAATTATATATGGGGTTATTAGTAATTTAAGAAAGAAAGGTGAAGATGGCTTTACTAAGGTAACCATGAAGCCTGTTCTTATAAAAGATGATGTGAAATTACAATTTACTTATGAATATAAGACTAAGGTAATACATAAAAATCTTGAGTTGAACGAATCCATAAAAGAAATAGGAAGGCTTTTAGATGAAGAATTTAAACAAGGAATAATATTTACAAAAAAAGCAGATTATCAAATACTAATAAGCAAAAAAGGTAAAGTAAATATATTGAAGAAAAAACCCACAAAAGAAGATTTAGATTTATCCCATAATAGAAAAAAATCTTATATAATTCAAGAAGGAGAACCTGTTGATTTTCTTGTAAGACTTGGGGTTATGACTGAAAAGGGAAAGGTAGTAGCCAAGAAGTATGATAAATTTAGACAGATAAATAGGTTTTTAGAAATGGTAGCTGATGTGATTCCAAAGATGAGTAGTGAAAATACCCTTAATATTATAGATTTTGGATGTGGAAAATCTTATTTAACATTTGCACTTTACTACTATTTAGTTAATATTTTAAATTTAGATATAAATATAATAGGGCTAGATTTAAAGGAAGATGTAATTCTTTTTTGCAATCAGGTTGCTAACGATTTAAATTATAATAAATTAAAGTTTATCCATGGTGATATTAGAGACTATGAGGGGATAGACAAGGTAGATATGGTAGTAACTCTGCATGCTTGTGATACTGCCACAGATGCAGCCTTAGTCAAGGCTATAAATTGGGGAGCAGAAACTGTACTTTCAGTTCCTTGCTGTCAACATGAATTTTATAATAAGATTGAGAATGAGATATTGGAACCTATGCTGAGTCATGGAATAATAAAAGAAAAACTATCATCCTTAGTGACAGACAGCCTTAGAGCCAATATACTAGAAATTTTAGGCTATAATGTTCAATTACTGGAGTTTATAGATATGGAACATACACCTAAAAATATTTTAATAAGGGCTACTAGAACCAATGATAAAAATAAGGAAGAAGCCATAGATAAATATAGAAAGTTTAAGGAATTTTGGAATTTAAAGGACTTATATATTGAGAAAGAATTAAAGGAAAACTTGGATAAATATATCTAAAATACTAAATAAATATAATAATTTGTCGATAATAGTAATATTGTTTTGAATTAAAAATAGAAAGAGGGGAAGCCATTGAAAAAAATTAGTACAAGAATTGTAGTGACTGTTTTAATGTGTTCCATAGCTATGTCTTTAGTAGTAGGAGTCACCAGTGTATTTAAAAGTGTCAGTGTAATTCAAGAAGAGGCAAGAAAGAATCTTGTTGGTACAGCACAAATATATGCTGAAGAATTTAATAAGGACTTAATTTTATATGAGGGAACTCTAAACAGTTTACACCAATTAGTTAGTGGGACTATAGATACAAATAGATTAAATGAAGAGGACTATTTAGCTAACTATAGTGACACTATTTTAAGACCTGTTGTCAGAGGAACATCTAGGACAACTAAGAAATGTGCTGGAATATACATAGCCATAGATCCAAAATACACAGGAAAAACAGAAGGGACTTGGATTGGGATAGATGATAATGGTACTTTGGTTCAAGGGCTACCAACAGATATAGCAGGTACGAGTCAAGATGATGCTGAAGCTGCATTCTATTATAACGCTATAAAAGCAGGAGAAGGAATATGGGGAGACCCTTATTTAAACCATGGAAATATTAATGTAATGACCTACTCAGCTCCTATTGTTGTAGATAATGAAACATTAGGAGTAATAGGGGTAGACTTACGTGTAAGAGATTTAATAAAAGGTATAGAAGCAATAGAATTATATGATACGGGATATGGATTTTTACTTAATAAAGATTATGACTATTTAGTTCATCCTACTTTAGATAGTAGCAGCAATTTTAAAACTATAGACGGTGGAATATATAGCAGTATAGCTGATGAGATTGGAAGCAATGATTTTGGAACCAAAGATATGCAATTTGGTGGAGAAAGTAAAATCATGGGTTTTGCTAAACTAAATGATGGAAAGATAATAGTCTTAACAGTTCCTAAAACTGAAATATTAAAGGAGATGTACAGTACAGTTTATGTTATTTTAGGGGTTGTATTGGTAGCATCTATACTAGCTGCTATTATATCCTTTGTTATGGGAAAAATGATTTCTAACCCAATAGTATTTATTACTGAAGTAATAGAGACTACATCAAAATTGGACTTAACAGATATTGAAGAGACCAAGAAGATAAAACTTTTATTTAATAGAAAAGATGAAGTAGGTTCTATTTTTAGAGCTACTGGGCTTTTAAGAGAAGAAATGAGAAGAATAATAAGTGCAATAGAAGAAACCACAACAAATATTGTTGAGAACACTAATAGTTTAACTTCTGCTACAGAAGATACTGCACAGTCTATAAGTGATGTGGCTAGAACTGTGGAGGAATTAGCAGAAGCCTCTATGGGACAAGCATCGGATGCAGAAACAGGCTCAGAGAAACTATATAAGTTAGCTAATGAAATAAAAGAGGCAGTAGTAGATGGAGAAACAGTAGTTGGAAGTTCTATAAAAGCTCAAGAGATGAACCAACATGGATTAAAATCAATGGATGAAATGATAGAAAAGTTTAATATAACCAATGAGTCTACTAATTCTGTAGTAAAGAATATTGATTCTTTACTAGAAAAGTCTAAATCAATAGGAAACATTTTAAATATTATAACTGGAATTTCAGAGCAGACAAACCTTTTGGCCCTAAATGCGGCTATAGAAGCAGCTCGTGCAGGAGAAGCTGGAAGGGGTTTCGCTGTAGTAGCTGAAGAAATCAGAAAGCTATCTGAACAAACAGGAAATGCTACTAGGGACATAGAAGGAATATTAAGTATTATTCAATCTGAAGTAGAAAATACAAAAGAGAATATGGACGAATCTGAAATTGCCTTAAATGAGGCTAATGTAACTTTATCGGAGGTTAAGAAGGCCTTTGAAGAAATCAATTCAGCCATAAGTATATCTATGGAGGCGATTACTCAGTTAGAACAAAGATTAGAGATTGTAGATAATGATAAGGAAGATGTAATATTGGCTATTCAGAGCATATCTTCAGTAACAGAAGAAACAGCAGCCTCAACGGAAGAATTATCTGCATCTATGGAAGAACAAGCTGCAACTATGGAAAATATATCAAATAACACAGACAATTTAGCTCACACAATAGAAAAATTAAATGAATTAGTTAATAGATTTAAGTTATAATAAAAACTGAATAGGATTTCCTATTCAGTTTTTTTATGGCAACTATTTATGGGTTTCAAGAAAATCTGCATTGTTAATATTTCAATATAAGCTTTTTTATATTAATAAAATTTGTGATATAATAAATTAGAAGGAGGGATTACAATGTATTTTTCTTTTATAGGATTAATAGTTCCAATATTTTTTATAGTTATATTTGGAATATTTATATTTACTGCTGTAAAGGGAATTGGACAATGGCATTCAAATAATCAGCAACCAGTTTTAACAGTGGCGGCTAAGGTGGTATCTAAAAGAACCAATGTAAGTAGGCACAATCATACGAATGACAATAATATTCACTCAACAGCAGATACTACTTATTATGCTACTTTTGAAGTAGAAAGTGGAGATAGAATGGAGTTTCATATCTCGGGGAAAGAATATGGAAAGTTAGCTGAAGGCGATATTGGAAAGCTTACATTTCAAGGAACAAGATACCAAAATTTTGAAAGGATAAAAACTAGTTATGAAGAGTAATTTATTTGTATCACATCAAAAGAGAAGAAGAAATGTTTTTATTAGAGAGGTAATAAGTTGGTTAACAACAATTATTTTAACAATTATAATAGCCTTGTTTATTTCTGGAAATATATTTTCATTAACTGGAATAAAGGGACAGTCAATGGAACCTACTTTTTATGAAGATGAAAGGGTAATTAACTATAAATTAGGATATAATTTTACAGCACCTAAAAGAAATCAAATTGTTATTATAAATAGATATGAAGGACAAGAAAGAGGAATAGTTAAAAATATCATTAATGAAGGTAAAGATATTATAACTAATATATTAAATAAGTTTACTAATAATATAGATGAAAAATATATAATTAAGAGAGTAATAGGAGTACCTGGAGATATTATTGATATTAAAGATGGAGATGTTTACCTAAATGGACATAAGTTAGAAGAAGATTATATAAAAGGAAATACCTTTGCAAGAGAAGATTTAGGCTATCCTTTGACTATTCCAGAGGATAAAGTATTTGTATTAGGAGATAATAGAGAACATAGTCTTGATAGCAGAGACTTAGGATTAATAGACTATAGTCAAGTAAAGGGCAAAGTAACCTTTAGAATTTGGCCATTAAAGAGCATTAGTAAGGTATCATAGATTTGAAAGGAAGTTTTACATGAGATTAACGAGAGAATTCTATGAAAGAAACACTATTTTAGTTGCTAGAGATTTACTTGGAAAGACTTTAGTATATAATGATAAAGGAAATATATATAAAGGAAGAATAGTGGAAACAGAGGCTTATATAAATGCTAAAGATGATGGTGCTCATTTTAATAAGGGCATTACTGACAGAACCAAAATAATAGATGAAGCTGGTGGACATATTTATATTTACACAATATATGGAATGTATCTTTTATTTAATATAGTTGCAGAAAAGAAAGGTATTCATGGGGCAGCATTAATTCGAGCTATAGAGCCAATAGAAGGTATAGATAAGATGTATGAAAACAGATATAAAAAGGAATTTAACAATCCTCCAAGAAAAGAAATAATCAATCTAACTAATGGACCAGCTAAGTTTGTAATGGCATATGGTATGACTAAAAGTGATTATGGCTTAGATTTAGTAACAAGTGAAAAGATTTGGGTAGAAGATTCACCAAGACTATCTTTAGATAAAATTGTCAGAAGTAAAAGAATAAATATAGATTATGCAACAATGGCAAAGGATTATTTACTAAGATTTTATATTAAAGATAATCCATTTGTATCAAAAAAATAATCATCAAAACATTAGAGCAAAATTATTTTGCTCTTTATTTTTTTATGGGAACTTTTATACATATAAATACATCTAATTAGTAGAGGGAAAGGAGGGATAGGTATAATTAAGCTGAGTAATAAAAAATTAGTAAAAAAAATAAAATCAAGAGATATGGAAAATCTAATGACTTGGGTTATGGAGAGACAAGATAAGTTTTATAAAATAGCTTGGTCTTATGTCTATAATCATCAAGATATTGAAGATATACTTCAAAATACTATGATAAAAGTCTATGAAAATATTAAAAGTTTAAGAGATACTAATCTCTTTGAAACTTGGTTTACTACTATTTTAATTAACGAATGCAGGCAGTGTTTAAGAAAGAGAAAAAGAGAAGTTCTCCAAGAATATATAGAAATACACGGTCATTATAGTGATGAATATAATTTTTTTCAGGAAATCCATTCTGTTGATGAAATATTTAGGGAGGTCATTATACTTAAATATATAATAGGATATAGCCAAGAAGAAATATCCAATATATTAGATATTCCAATGGGTACAGTAAAGTCTAGGATATATAGGGGGGTAAAGGCACTTAGAAATTTAGTAGAGGAGGAATAGTATGGATTGTAATTTCATAGGAGAAAAAATCATTGATTACATTGATGGAAATTTAAGTAAAGAAGATAAAGAAAAAGTAAAATGCCATTTAGAAAAATGTCCTCAGTGTAATAAAGAATACAACGAAATTAAACTAACCATAGAGAAATTATCAGAAAAGAGAAATATGATTAATACAAATAAGGAAATAAATTTAAAATTAAAGAAATCTGAAATTAAACCAATTAGAAGTATAAGAAGAACTATACTTATTGCGGTTATACTTACTTTTACTTTAGTAATGACTGCCATTGCAGCAGATAATTTTGATTTTCTTAAAAGTTGGAAAAAACAAAGTGAGGTAACAATTACTGCATGGGAAAAATTACTTGATGCTGGAGTTGGACAGAAGTTAGATATATCTGTAATAGACAATGACATTAAAGTTACTGCAGAAGGAGTAATAGCGGATGAATTAAATACTGTTATATTTATTAAAGTAGAAAATTTAAAAGACAATTTAAGATTATCACCACTTGTTTTTGCTAATCAAGATCATGATCCGATTAAAATAGGTGGAGATATTGAAAATATATATACTAAAAACAATACATTAACTCCAGAGCGTCAAGAATCGAGTTCAATGGTTGCTTTTTCAAGTTTATATACGGAAGATGAAAATTCCACTAGATTTATGATAAATACAGATACTTTAATTGGAGAAGAAGGCAATATAGATATTAATATTAGTAATTTATATACTATGTTTAATAAAGATGAGGAAAGTATCTTAGATATAGAAGGAGACTGGAATTTAAAGATTCCTGCAAAAAAAATAAAATCCAAATCATATTATCCTAATGAAAGTATTGAATTTCATGGAAATAAGGTTGTCATAGACAAGATTACAATAGCTCCTACGGCAACTAATATAAATTATAGGATAAAAAACTATAACGAAGAAAAGAAATACTATATAAATCAAGTAAGATTTTCTATAAAAAACAAACTAAAAAAATATAAATATTCTTCTTTATATTCGAAAAGTTCTCTTTCACAGAATAATGGATATTTAACAACAAATGCAGGACTAGAATCCTTATATCTTGAAGACCCTAAAAAGATAAGCTTGATAATTGATAGTTTTGAATATACCACAAAAAATAGGGAGGTTTATGATATAGATGTAGATAAATTGCCTCAAACCATAGAATATAATGGCAACGAATTAATCATTGAAGATATTATATACAATAAGGCCAATACTGAGGTTATATTAAGAGAAGATAGTAGAAGGAACAGAAAGTATAATGACTCGAGTTTGGAAATTACGGCAAAGGACAAGGCTAAGGATCTTGTTCGCATGTATACGGAAATATTAGATTTTGAATATAGAAATTCAAAAGGAAAAGTTCCTAAGGAATTAGATTATTATGTACGGAGTATATCCAAATTAAAAAGGTTAGTATTAAAAAATAGGGATGAAGAACCTAATAATGATAAAATAATTCCAGAAAAGTTAATTATACATGGTCAAGAATATACTATGTATCCCAATAAAAAAATAAAGATTAAGTTAAAGTAGTGGTATCCACTACTTTTTTTAATACTTATGATGCAATTGGGTAAGAATACCAATAATTACAATATCAATATATAATAGAGGTGTTTATATGGAGAAAACTTTTATAATGATTAAACCTGATGGAGTTCGTAGAGGGCTTATGGGTGAAATCATAGGAAGAATTGAGAGGAAAGGTTTTAAAATCACAAAGGCAAAGTTGTTTAAACCTAATGTAGAATTAGTAGAAAATCATTATATGGAGCATAGGGAAAAAGATTTCTTTAATGAGCTAGTAAATTTTATTGCTGAAGATTTAGTTATGGCAATGAAGGTAGAAGGGGAAGCAGTAATTGAAGTTATGAGGCTTATGATAGGTCATAGAGATTTTAAAGTAGCTTCTCCAGGAACCATTAGGGGAGACTTTGCTAATACTATTACACAAAACATTATACATGGTTCAGATTCTTTAGAGTCTGCTAAAAGAGAATTAAATCTATGGTTTGAGGAGTTTTAATTAAGTTTTGCTGAATAAAAAGTTATTTTCATCTTTCATAAAAAAGTTCACAATATATTAAATATAAACTATAATATATAGTGATATTAAATATAGACTATATATTATAGTGTCAAAAATAGTAATAACTGAATAATCATATAATAAGTGAATATAGAATTTTGATGGAGTTGAAGACGATGAAAATAATTGTTCAAAAATTTGGTGGAACTTCTGTAATTAATGAGGAACGAAGAGGATTAGCCATAGATAAAATTGAAGCTGCTATAGAAAAGCATTTGAATCCTGTTGTAGTAGTATCTGCCATTGGAAGGTCAGGAGACCCTTATGCAACTGACACCTTAATAAACTTAGCTAAATCAACAGGAATAGAACCTAATACAAGAGAACTTGATATTCTAATGTCCTGTGGTGAAATAATTTCGGCTGTAGTTTTATCTAATACCTTAAAAGCTAGGGGATATAAGTCCTCTGTATTTACTGGAGGGCAAGCAGGAATCATAACGGATAATAATTTCTCCGATGCTAGAATACTTAGGGTAAATCCTCAAAAAATACTAGAAGCCTTAGAAAATGGAGAAATACCTGTAATAACAGGATTTCAAGGAATTACAGAAAATGGAGATATTACAACTTTAGGAAGAGGAGGCAGTGATGTTACTGCATCTATAATGGGAGAAGCTTTAAGTGCCGAGTTAGTGGAGATATATACAGATGTAGACGGAGTAATGACAGCAGACCCTAAAATAGTACCAGATGCTAAAGTAATGGATACAATCTTTTATAATGAAGTATTTCAGATGACAGAATATGGTGCAAAAGTTCTCCATCATAAAGCGGTAGAAATAGCTATGCGTTCCAATATACCTATAGTTATTAGGAATACTACTTCTGATTACAATGGTACATTGATTACAAACTATCATAGAACTAGGTCGTATATAGATGAAAATACAAGAATAATTACATCTGTTGCAAATATAAATAATAGAATTCAAGTAAAAATAACTCCAAGAAAAGACGATTATGATAATCATGAATTAATATTTGACAGTATAGCAAATGTAGGAGTTAGTATAGATATGATAAATATATATCCAAATCAAATCTTTTTTATTATAGATGAAAAAGATAAGAAAAAGCTAGAAGATGTATTGGAGAAATTAAGATTTAAATATGAATTGCTGGAAAACTGTACAAAGGTAACTCTTATTGGAAATCGAATGCGTGGAGTACCTGGAGTAATGGCGAAGGCAGTTGCTGCATTAGCTAAAGAAAATATTGAGATATTACAAACCTCAGACTCACATACTACAATATCTTGCTTAATAGAATCAAAGTATACAAATAGAGCAGTAAACGGATTACATGGATATTTTGAGTTAGGTAAATAAAGTGTTTTACAGGAACGATTTTTTTATTGTTCCTGTAATTTTTTGTCATATTTATTTATAAGTATGGTATAATGGACTATAAAATAATGTTAGGGGGAGAGTATGAAAGTAAATTGGAATTCTAAATATACGACTATATCGGTATATTCATTTCTAGTGGTTTGCGCAAGTGTTATATTTTATTTAATTGCATCAGAAATAAGTTCATTTCAAATTAAGGTAGGAGAAAGTGTAGCAACTTTTATGCCTTTTATAATAGGTTTTATTATGGCATATTTATTTAATTTTATATTGAAGTTTTATGAGAATAATATGCTGAAATTAGATTTTTTTAATAAGAAAAGTCATAAGTTTAAAAGAGCCATAGGATTATTATTGACTTATGCAACTGTAGCATTACTTGTATTCTTATTTTTTAATTTTGTATTTCCACAACTACTATCAAGTATAATGGGGTTAGTTAATGATATTCCTTCTTATGTAAGTCAGGCAACTGATTTAGTTAATGATTTCAATGACAAATACGAAATACAAGAAGAATATTATAATTTACTATTGGAAAGATGGAATACATATAAAGATAGTATTATAAAATTCGCAACAAATCTTATACCAGTTTTGGGGAATTTTGTAAAGAATACTCTATCCTATGTATGGAATATAGTAATTGGTCTTATAGTATCTATATATTTATTGATAGATAAAGAAAGATTCTTTGGAATGATTAAAAAGATAAATAGAGCAACATTTTCTGAAGGTACTGCAAATAGACTGGCTGAGCTAACAAGTAGATCGAATTATATATTTGGACGATTTTTATCTGGAAAGATATTGGATTCATTTATTATAGGAGTATTGACCTTTGTGGTCATAACCATATTTAAAATGCCCTATACAATACTAATATCTTTTATAGTAGGAATAACTAATATAATTCCTTTCTTTGGTCCATTTATTGGTGCTATACCTTCTGCAATAATAATTCTATTTGTATCACCAATAAAGGCATTATGGTTTATAGTTATAATACTTATTATCCAACAAATCGATGGTAATATAATAGGGCCTAAAATTCTAGGAGATTCCCTTGGAATATCTGCATTTTGGATTTTATTCTCCTTATTAGTCAGTGGAAAGATTTTTGGATTTATAGGACTAGTCATAGGAGTTCCCCTATTTGTACTTATATATTCCATAGTTAAAGATATAGTAGAAAATAGGTTAAAGAAAAAGAATTTACCTTATGAAACTGATGATTATATGTAAAAAGTGGTGAGTAAAACTCACCACTTTTTTAATCTATTACTTCTTTTAGTTTTTCAATAAACAATCTATTTTCATCCATAGTGCCTATGGATACTCTTATAAAGTCTCCACCCATAGGTCTTATGATAACTCCTCTTTTCTGCATTTCTATAAAGACCTCTTGTCCATTTTTACCTACATTAACAAATATATGGTTTGTTTCTGATGGTGGATAATAGAATCCTAGTTTATCAAACTCACTATAAAGGTAATTCTTACCTTCAAGGTTAAGATTATAACTTTTTTCCAAGAATTCTTTGTCCTCTAATGCTTTAATTGCTGCCACCTGTGCTAAAGTATTTACATTAAATGGACCTCTAACTTTGTTTATAGTTTCTATAATATCTTTATGGCCAATAGTATAAGCTACTCTAATGCCAGCTAGTCCATAAGCCTTTGAAAAAGTTCTCATAACTAAAAGGTTAGGATAATCTTTTAAAAGTTTTACAGTGTTATGTGGATAATCATCTCTAGTAACATATTCTCTATATGCTTCATCAGATATTACTAAAACATTAGAAGGTATTTTATCCAAGAAATCTACAAATTCTTTTTCTGTAATCATTGTACCTGTAGGATTATTAGGATTACATATCCATATAATTTTAGTCTTATCCGTGATTTTACTCAAGATTCCGTCTAAATCAAAGGTAAATTCCTTTAAAGGAACTATAACTGGAGTACCGCCCATCATCTCTGTAGTTTGTATGTATCTTGGGAAAGTAATATCAGCCATGATAATTTCATCGTCTTTGTTTATATATGCCTTTGCTATTGTGTCAATCATTTCATCTGAACCACTACTAGGCAATACTTCATTAACATTTATTTGATGTATTGATGCTAAAGCTTCTTTTAGTTCAGTACAATTTCCATCTGGATATATTCCTAGTTCATTTACGGCGTTTACTATTGCCTCTCTAACCTTTGGAGAACAACCTAATGGATTTTCATTTGAAGCAAGTTTGATAACTTGTTGAAGACCATATTCCTTTTTTACATCTTCTATTGGTTTACCTGGTTCGTATGCCTTTAAATTTCTGATTTCCTCTCTAAAACTAATTGACAATATAAACATCTCCTTTCAGTATACACTAATATTAGTGTATCAATATGTAGAGGATAAAAAAAGACTATGATAATAATATGTCTTATGATATAATTAAAAGAGTAACTACTTTTTTAAATTTCTTTAAATGAAATTAACTAAAAATTTTGTCAAATGTGTAAAATAGGTATAAAGATTTTTAAAATCTTTTAAATAAATATGCTGGTTAAGGGGGCAATGTATAATGAAAACATATTCAGCTGATAAAATCAGGAATGTAGCATTATTAGGGCACAGTAGTAGTGGTAAAACAACTTTAACTGAAGCAGTACTATTTGCAACAGGAGTAACAAAAAGACAGGGAAGAGTAGACGACGGAAATACTGTATCAGATTTTGATAAACAAGAAATTGCACGAAAAGTATCCATAGGTACAACTGTTATTCCAGTTGAATGGAATAATTTCAAATTTAATTTATTGGATACACCAGGATACTTCGATTTTATCGGTGAGATGTATGGTGCAAAGAGAGCATCTGAAGGTTCTATATTATTGGTAGATGCTTCTGCAGGTATTGAGGTTGGTACAGAAAAATCATGGAAAAACTTAGAAAAATATATAACTCCAAGAATTATCTTTGTAAATAAAATGGATAAAGAAGAAGTTGATTTTGATAATTTAGTATCTGAATTAAAATCAAAATTTGGAGATAAAATAATACCATTTACACTACCAATAGGAGTGTCAAGTGATTTTAAAGGAATTATAGATGTAATAGATGAAAAAGCATATGAATATAACGGAACTCAAAGAAAAGAAGTAAGTCTTACGGAAGATCAAAAATCGGAAATAGAATTTATAAAAGAAGAATTAGTTGAGAAAATAGCGGAAACAGACGAAGCTTTAATGGAAAAATACTTTGAAGGAGAGGCTTTTACTGCTGAAGAGATAAATAAAGGATTAAAACTTGCAGTTAAAAATGGAGATTTAGTTCCATTATTAATAGGATGTACAGAAAAAGCCTTAGGTGTAGACATTTTATTAGAAGCAATAGAAAAATACATACCATCACCAATGGATGTAGAGCCAGCTAAGGGATTAAAAGATGGCAAAGAAATAGAAAGAAAACTGGATTCTTCTCAGCCATTTTCAGCAGTTGTATTTAAGACAATTATAGACCCATTTGTTGGTAAATTAACTTTATTTAAAGTTATGTCAGGTAAAATAACTAAAGATATGGAATTATATAATTCCACCAAAGATAAGTTGGAAAAACTAGGGGGATTATTCTTACTTAGAGGTAAAAACCAGGTGGAAGTTAATGAAATACAGGCAGGAGATATTGGAGCCACTGCGAAATTAAACTTTACTCAAACAGGAGATACTCTTTGTGCTAAAAATGACCCTATTCGTTATGAAGAAATTAAATATCCTCAACCAACATTATTTTTAGCTGTAGAACCAAAATCTAAAGGTGATGAAGAAAAAATTGGTACAGCATTACAAAGATTAACAGAAGAAGACCCTACTTTTATAGTTCAAAGAAACTCTGAAACTAAACAACTTCTAATAGGTGGTCAAGGCAATATGCAGTTAACTGTTATTGTGGATAAATTAAAAAATACCTTTGGAGTAGATGTAAATTTAACTAATCCAAGGATTGCATATAGGGAAACAATAAAAAACACTTCATCTGTTCAAGGAAAACATAAGAAACAATCTGGTGGTGCAGGTCAATATGGAGATGTTCATATAAGATTCGAGCCATGTGAAGAAAGCTTTATATTTGCAGAAGAAGTATTTGGCGGTGCAGTTCCTAGAAACTACTTCCCAGCAGTAGAAAAAGGACTTTCAGAATCCTTGGAAAAAGGAGTATTAGCGGGTTATCCAGTAGTAAATGTAAAGGCTACTTTATTTGATGGATCTTACCATCCTGTAGACTCTAATGAGATGGCATTTAAAATAGCTGCTTCCCTTGCATTTAAAAAAGGTATAGAAGAAGCAAAACCCATATTGCTTGAACCTATAATGAAATATGAAATATCTATACCTGAAGATTATATGGGCGATGTAATGGGAGATATGAATAAACGTAGAGGAAGAATATTAGGTATGGAACAGCAGGATGACGGAAGTCAGAAAGTTACTGCAGAAGCACCTCACTCTGAAATGTTTGAGTATGCCATTGATTTAAGAGCTATGACTCAAGCTAGAGGAAGCTTTACAATGGAGTTTGCAAGATATGAAGAAGTACCATCTAATATTGCAGAGAAGATTATAGCGGAATCAAAAATTGAAAAAGAATAGAAATAATTTGTCCAGCCTATTGTGGCTGGACTTTTTACATAAACTATTGTAAATAATATAAAATATGATTATAATAAAATTAAGAGATTGAATATAATATACTAAAAAAAGTAAATTTAAAAGTTAGCATGATAAATGATAATAAATAGTATAATAGTGGTAGATAATCTTAATATAATAAATATTTGCTCTAACGAATTCTTAGAGCAAATATTTTAAAAGGAAGGTCAGAGAAAGTCAAGAAGAGGAGAATTGATATGTCTGGTTTAAGCAATATAATTGAAAGGTTTATTAAATCTATGATAGAAGCAGCAGAAGATAGTACAATTGAAATTCAGAGAAATGAGCTAGCTGAAAAGTTTGATTGTGCTCCTTCTCAGATAAATTATGTATTAACAACTAGATTTACACCCTATAAAGGATATTATATTGAGAGTAGAAGAGGTGGTGGTGGGTATATTAAGATTATAAAAGTAGGAATAGATATAAATGAAGACATAAATAATATTATTTCACATACTATTGGTGAATCCATTACCAGAAATAAGGCATATCATATAATTGATGGGTTAGTGGAAGAAGAATTTATAAGTGAAAGAGAAGGAAAAATTATAAAGTCTGTAATGGAAGATAGGGCTTTAAGTGTGGAAACTGCAGAGAATAGAAATAAATTAAGGGCAAATATATTGAAGAATATTTTATTAATTCTTATTTAAGTAGGAGGTGGTTTGATGTTATGTCAATCATGTAATAAAAATAATGCTACTATACATTTTACAAAAATAATCAATGGAAATATAGAAGAGACTCATTTGTGTGATAGTTGTGCTAAGAAGAAAAATGATTTTGATTTAGATTTCCCATTTCCATTTCAAAAAATTTTCACAGGACTTATAGGTTCAGTTCAGGAAGGACAACAGGAGTTTAAAAATATTACTTGTCCAAAATGTGGATTAACATATAAGAAGTTTTTAGAGGCAGGAAGATTTGGGTGCGATAAATGTTATGAAGCCTTTGAGGAAGATGTTGAATCCTTAGTAAAGGGAATTCATGGTCATACGGAACATAAGGGAAAGATACCAGCTGGTGCAAGTAACAAAATTCAGCATAAAAAAGCCATTGATTCTTTGAGAAAGGAATTAGAAGAATCTATTGTTAAAGAAGATTTTGAAAGAGCTGCCTTTCTAAGAGATGAGATAAAAAGATTAAGTTGTAATATCAGTCAAGGATGTGATGAATATGACTAAATGGCTAGAAAGTGTAGGTACAGATGAAGATGTGGTAATTAGCACTAGACTTAGAATAGCAAGGAATATATCAAATTATAAGTTTCCAGATTTTATGACTATAGACGAAGGTCAATCTGTTACAGAAGAAGTTTTAAATGCTATGAAAGACAATAAGGATATATATAAATTCTACAGAATAGAGGATTTATCTCAATTGGAAAAGACTCGATTTGTAGAAGACCATTTAATAAGCCCTAGTTTGGCAACAACTACTAAAAGTGGAAGCTTTCTTTTGAGAGATGATGAGAAATCCACTATAATGATTAACGAGGAAGATCATATACGTATACAAGTTTTATTATCTGGTTTAAATACCTACGAAGGATGGGAACTTTGTTCAGAAATAGATGATTATTTGGAAAAAAATATTGAGTATGCTTTTCATGAGAAATTTGGATATTTAACTTCTTGCCCAACTAATGTAGGTACAGGTCTTAGAGCTTCAGTAATGGTTCATTTACCTTGTCTATCTATGACAGGACATATAAATACTATAATAGATGGTCTAGGGAAAATAGGGCTAACCTCTAGAGGGATTTATGGAGAAGGCTCTAAAGCATTGGGGCATTTATTTCAAATATCTAACCAAATTACCTTAGGAGAAAAAGAAGAGGATATAATTAAAAAATTAAATAAAGTAGTTTTACAAATAGTAGCAAGGGAAAGAAGTACTAGAGGGTATATGTTAGATAGAAAAAAGATAGAGTTGGAAGATAAAGTATTTAGATCCTTAGGTATTTTAAACTATAGTAGACTTATATCATCTACAGAGGCAATGGCTCACTTATCTAATGTTAAATTAGGATGTGATGTAGGTATAATAAGTGGTATTAATCCTAAGGATATAGTTAAACTAATGATAGACATACAGCCAGCAAATATACAAAAAAGTTCCAATAAGGAAATGATGAAAGATGAAAGAGATGTATATAGGGCACAAATAATAAGGAATAAATTCATAGATATGGAGGGGTAGTAATATGGCAATGTTTGGAAGATTTACAGAAAGAGCACAAAGAGCAATACTATTATCTCAGGAGGAGGCAAAGAGCCTAAAGCATAATTATGTAGGTACAGAACATTTGCTCCTAGGTCTTATTGCAGAAGGAGAAGGAGTAGCTGCAAAAGCATTATCCAAACTAGGTGCTACATTAGATAGAGCTAGAGGCGAAGTGATTTCCGCCATAGGTCAAGGTGAATATGGAGCAGATATTTTAGGATTTACTCCTAGAACTAAAAGGATATTTGAATTAGGATTTGTAGAGGCAAGAAATCTTGGACATAATTATGTAGGTACAGAGCATCTATTACTTGGATTATTAGAAGAAGGTGAAGGTGTTGCTATAGTTGTATTGAAAAAGTTAGGAGTAGATATAGATAAACTAACGGAAATGATTCTTAGTATGATAACAGATGCAAATCAAAAAGGAGGACAAAATACAGAATCTAGTAATCCTAATACTCCAAATCTGGCTAAATATAGTATAGATTTAAATAAAATGGCTCAAGCAGGAGAAATAGATCCAGTAATAGGTAGAGCAAAGGAAATAGAAAGGGTAATCCAAATTTTAAGTAGGAGAACAAAAAATAATCCAGTTTTAATAGGAGAACCAGGAGTAGGAAAAACAGCCATAGCTGAAGGATTAGCACAAAGAATAATAGAAGGTAATATACCAGAAATCATAAAGGATAAAAGAGTGGTTACATTGGACTTACCTGGAATGATAGCTGGAGCAAAATACAGAGGAGAGTTTGAAGAAAGATTAAAATCTGTAATGAAAGAATTGAAGGAAGCAGGAGATGTTATTCTTTTTATAGATGAACTTCATACAATAGTAGGGGCAGGAGCTGCAGAAGGGGCTATAGATGCTTCTAATATTTTAAAGCCAATATTAGCCAGAGGTGAACTGCAAGTAGTAGGAGCAACTACTATAGATGAATATAGAAAGCATATAGAAAAGGATTCTGCTTTAGAAAGAAGATTTCAGCCTATAATGGTTGAAGAGCCTACTATAGAAGATACGATTAAGATATTGGAAGGATTAAGGGATAAATATGAGGCCCATCATAGGGTTAAAATAACAGATGAAGCTATAAAAGCAGCAACAGAACTATCTAGCAGATATATAACTGATAGATTTTTACCTGATAAGGCAATAGATTTAATAGATGAAGCTGCATCTATGATTAGAATAAATTCTTATGTTGCTCCAGATGAACTTAAAAGTTTAGAGGAAAGATTAGAAGAACTGTCACAAGAAAAAGAAGAGGCAATCAATACTCAAAACTATGAAAAAGCAGCAAAAGTAAGGGATATGGAAAGACAAGTAAAGGAAGAGCTGGAAAGCAACAAGGTAAAATGGCATCAAGAAAAACAAATATCAAGTATGAAGGTCGGATATGATGAAATTGCTAAAGTTGTATCCAATTGGACCGGAGTACCAGTGACTAAGATGACAACAGAAGAAAGTGAGAGACTGTTAAACTTAGAAAAGATATTACATGAGAAAGTCATTGGCCAAGAACAGGCAGTAAAGGCTGTAGCAAGTGCAGTAAGAAGATCTAGAGTAGGACTTAAAGACCCTAAAAAGCCAGTAGGAAGCTTTATATTTGTAGGGCCTACAGGAGTAGGTAAAACATATTTAGCGAAAGCATTGGCAGAGGCTTTATTTGGTGATGAAGAGGCTATGATTAGAATAGATATGTCAGAGTATATGGAAAAACACTCAGTATCTAGATTAGTGGGTTCACCTCCAGGATATGTTGGTTATGATGAAGGGGGTCAATTAACAGAAGCCATAAGAAGAAAACCTTATGCTGTGGTCTTATTTGATGAAATTGAAAAAGCCCACCCCGATGTATTCAATATGCTTTTACAAATATTAGATGATGGACGACTAACGGATTCAAAGGGTAGAACTGTAGATTTTAAAAATACTGTAATTATAATGACTTCAAATGTGGGAGCTACATCTATTAGAAAGCAAAATGTATTAGGTTTCTCTGCTGGTAAAGCTGATAATAGAGAAGAATATGAAAAGATGAAAGAAACCATAACGGAAGAACTAAAAAGGACTTTTAGACCAGAGTTTCTAAATAGGCTTGATGAAACCATAGTATTCCATAGCTTAGAGGAGAAACACATAAAAGAGATTGTGGAAGTTATGATAAAGGATTTAGAAAAACGTCTTTCAAGTATAGGTGTAAAAATAAATGTATCCGAAAACACAAAAAATTATATTGCAAGTAAGGGATTTGATCCTATTTATGGAGCAAGACCTCTTGAGAGAACCATAAGAAGAATGATAGAAGATGAATTGGCAGAAGAAATCTTAAGGGGAAATGTATCTAAAGACGATAGTATTATAATTGATTATGAAAATGATAAATTAGCATTTAAAATTTAGATAATGTATAAAGGCGGTCTTTGACCGCCTAAAATATGTATTAGGAGATAAATATGAAAAAAAGGATTATATATAGATGTGAAAATTGTGGTTATCAAAGTAGCGGACATTTGGGAAGGTGTCCTGAATGTAGTGCTTGGAATAGTATTAAAGAGACTTTGATGGAAGACAAAAAAGAAACTTCAAAATCTAAAATAAAAGCAGAAAGAAAACCAATTAAAAGGTTACAAGAAGTAGCGACTACAAATAGTCATAGGATTGTAACCAGTATAAATGAGTTTAACAGAGTAATGGGTGGAGGAATAGTAAAGGATTCAATTACTATACTTTCGGCAAAGCCAGGAGCGGGTAAATCAACTTTATTGTTACAAGTAGCCAATGACTTAGCCAATATGAACTATAAAGTTCTATATGCCTCAGGAGAAGAAAGTGAGTCTCAAATAAAAAGCCGTGCTGATAGAATTATAGAAAAAATTAATGATGATGTATGGGTAATATCTGATAATAGTATGGATAATGTTTTAGGCATTATAAATGAGGTTGACCCTGATTTAATAATAATTGATAGTATTCAAACTTTTACTTTAGATGAATTTCCTAGTTCTAGAGCAGGTTCTCCTACTCAGACCATGGAATGTGCCAATGCTTTAGTAGAGGTGGCAAAAAATATAGACAGGCCTAGAGCAATTATTTTAGTTGGACAGATGACTAAAGAAGATGAAATAGCAGGTGTAAGAGCATTAGAACATTTAGTAGATGCAGTCCTTATTATAGAAGGTGAAAGTGGAGAAGAATTAAGGACCTTATTAACTACAAAGAATAGATATGGCTCCACTGGAGAAATGGGTTTCTTTTATATAACAGATAAAGGCATGATTTCTATAGATAATCCTTCTGAGTATTTTATGACATCAAGAGAAGGCAATAAAGTTATGCCAGGAAATGCAATTACTGTAGTTAGGGAAGGAACTAGACCTATTATTCTAGAAATAGAAAGTTTAGTTTCAGATTCATTTACTCCTTATCCTTCAAGAATAGGGGAATGTCTAAAGAGAGAGCAATTAAATACTTTAGTATCCATAATAGAACAGAGAGGTGGAATGAAATTTTATGATAAGAATGTAGTAATCAAAACTACTGGAGGTATAAAGCTAAAGGAACAGGCATCTAATCTAGCTGTTCTCATGAGTATTATATCTTCTGTGAAATCTGTTGGGATACCTAATGATACTGTTTTCATAGCTGATGTTGGTTTAACAGGAGAGCTAAAAAGAGTGCCATCTCTTGAAACTAGACTTAGAGAACTGGATAGAATGGGATTTAAAAAGGCATATGTAGCCCCTCATAGTGGAAAGGGGATAAAGACTAATAATTTAAAGATTATAGAATTAGAGACTTTAAGAGATGTTATAAGAAGTATTTTTAATTAAGAAAACCAAGCCTAAATACTAAGCTTGGTTTTTTAATTATAATTTTAAATTGGCATAGCCATTTTATGGCGAATATGAAAGTTCTACAGTTTTATATTTTATAAAGAACTTTCAATTAATGAGTATCAACAACAGATACATTTAATGTTTTCACATAAGCTTTTGTTATTTTAAGCTAAATACACCTAAGGTTTTAATTGTATTATATTCGCTTTTTAAGATTTCATCTAAATCCAAATCTAAAGAGTTACAAAGAGCAGCCAAGTAAAAAATATAGGAACCAATTTCTCCACTAAGAACTTCTTTGCAACTATTACAAATTTCCCCATTAAGGTGGTTCTTAACTGAATCTAGCATTTCTTCAAAACTATCGTTGCTGAAGTCTTGCTTACTTGCATTGATAGAAATACATCCGCAAGAAGTAACTGATTTTGCCACTGCTCTATTAATTCTGGCATTATATTCATCAAGCTTGGTAGTTATATCTAATATACTTTTATGCCTAATAAGAACTTGTGAAACTTGTTCTTGAAGATCCTTACATAATGAATTTTTATCAATATTTATATTATTACTCATACTCTCCACTCCCGTCAAAATTTTTTGCTGTTATAGTTCAATTATACTTATGGAGACAAGCAGTTGTCAAATATTTCTATCAATTATTTAAAAAATATAATTTTTATAATTCGTTGAAAAAAACATAATAAAAATGATTGACAACTGAAATGAGACTATGATACAATATAAACTTTACAATTTCAGCATTTTAAGGTATAATATAAAGAGAAAAGGTGAATAGGAGGTAGTGGAATGTTTAATATTGGTGATAAAGTTGTATATCCTATGCATGGTGCTGGAATTATTGAAGGTATTGAAGAAAGAGAAATATTGGGAGAAAAAAGAAAATATTTTATTATGAGAATGCCCATTGGAGATATGAAAGTTATGGTTCCTGTAGACAATGTAGAAGAAGTAGGAGTTAGGGAAGTAATTACTAAAGTGGATTTAGAAAGGGTAATTTCTATACTTAAAGGTAATAAAACATCTATGCCTCAAAATTGGAACAGAAGATATAGAATAAATATGGATAGGATAAAATCTGGTGATATTTTTGAAATTGCAGCTGTTGTTAGAAATCTTTTGATGATGGATATGGAAAAAGGATTATCTACGGGAGAACGTAAGATGTTAATTTCTGCTAAACAAATGTTGCTTTCAGAAATGGTTTTAGTATCAGAGTATGATGTTGAGCAAGTTGAAGAAGTAGTATTAGAGGCTATTAAACATGAAGAAGAGGAAGACATTACAGAAAAATAATTGTCAAAGTATAAAGAAATGGTTTATTTTTAGAAAAACTGGCAATAAATATATATAGGAGGTGAATAGATGATTGGTAAAATTTTAAAAGGGGCAATAGGAATACTAGGTATGCTAATAGGATATGGTATTTTATCTTTATTCATCAGTTTAGAGATTATACAGATTAATAAGGCAGGATGGCTGAATTTAGTCTTATATTTAGGTGTATCTATTATATTCGGAATTATATTCTTTTCCTTATCATCTAAAATAATTGACAAAGGAAGAAAGTTAGTTAGATTGATTGAAAACGAATTAGAAAAGTTTTCTGCATATGATATTGCTATATCAGCTGTTGGACTTATTCTTGGACTTATAATTGCATTTTTATTAACTCAGCCATTAAACAATTTAGGCATACCTTATGTGGGAGTTCCAGTATCCATAGCTCTTTATGTTGTACTTGGATATTTAGGATTATCTATACCAAATAGGAAAAAGGATGATATAACTTCAACTTTAGGCAACATTAGAAAGACACCAAGAGATAGGGCTAAAGCCCAAAATAGAACATATCCTAAAGTACTAGATACATCTGTTATAATCGATGGTAGAATAGCAGATATATGTAAAACAGGATTTATTGAAGGACCTCTTGTTATACCAGAATTTGTATTGTCAGAATTACAGCATATAGCAGATTCTTCTGATTCCCTAAAAAGAAATAGAGGAAGACGAGGATTGGATATATTGAATAAAATACAAAAAGAATTAGACATTGAGGTAATAATTCATGACAAGAAATTTGAAGATGTTCCTGAAGTAGATTCAAAACTATTAAAATTAACTCAACTACTTAAAGGGAAAATAATAACAAATGATTACAACCTAAATAAAGTAGCAGAAGTACAAGGAATTGATGTGCTGAATATAAATGAATTAGCAAATGCAGTTAAACCAGTTGTACTTCCAGGAGAAGAAATGCTTGTGCAGGTAGTAAGAGATGGAAAAGAATTAGGTCAAGGTCTTGCATATTTAGATGATGGAACCATGATAGTTGTAGAAAGCGGTAGAAAGTTCATAGGTGAAACCATAGATGTAGTAGTTACATCAGTACTCCAAACATCTGCGGGTAGAATGATATTTGCCAAGCCAAAGTCAATGGTAGATAGAGCAGTTTAAGACCCTTAGGGGTCTTTTATTTTTGGTATAAAAAATAATATATTTATTTATAATGTACTATGTTATAATACTCTAAGAGGTGAGATGATGTATAAAGACTACTATGTATCTGTAATCATAGCTGCTGCTGGAATGAGTAATAGAATGGGAAGCAAAATCAATAAACAATTTATTGCAATAGGTGGCAAGCCTATATTAGCTCATACAATAGAAAAATTTGAAAGATGCAGATACATTGATGAAATAATTTTAGTAGCAAAAGAAGAGGAAATTGAATATTGTAGAAAAGAAATCGTTAGAAAATATAAATTTAATAAAGTTGCTAATATAATAAGAGGTGGAAAGGAAAGACAGGATTCGGTATATAATGGTATACTAGCCTTAAATGAATGCTCAAATATAGTGCTTACCCATGATGGTGCTAGACCTTTTGTAAAAAATGAAAATATTGAAGATGGTATAAGGGGTGTAATAGACCATGGGGCTTGTGTCATAGGAGTACCTGTAAAGGATACAATAAAGATTGTAGGCAGTGAAAATAATATAGATGATACTCCACCAAGAAATCTAATCTGGGCCGCCCAAACTCCACAATGTTTCTTTAAAGAAATACTTGTTAAAGGCTATGAAAATGCAATGTCCACTGGATTTTTTGGAACTGATGATAGTTCAATTGTTGAGGAAATTGGTTATAATGTTAAGATGATTATGGGAAGTTATGAAAATATAAAGATTACTACCCCAGAAGATATTATTCTTGCAGAGTCCTTAATCAAAGACAGGGATATGATTTTTAACAGAAGAGAGTTTGTATTTCAAAGTAGATAATAGAAATAGGTGATAATATGAGAATTGGATTTGGTTATGATGTTCATAAACTTGTAGAAAACAGAAAGTTAATACTGGGTGGTGTAGATGTGACCTTTGAAAAAGGTCTATTAGGTCATTCTGATGCAGATGTTTTAGTTCATGCTGTAATGGACAGTATTCTAGGGGCATTAGCTTTAGGTGATATAGGCAAACATTTTCCAGATACTGATAATAAATATAAAGATATATCAAGTATTTATCTTTTGTCTCAAGTTTACGAACTTATGGAAGAAGCAGGATATACTATTGGAAATATAGATGTAACTGTTGCGGCTCAAAGACCTAAATTAGCTCCTTATATAGAGGAAATGAGAAAAAATATTGCCAATACTTTACATACTTCCATAGACAATATAAATGTAAAAGCCACTACTACAGAATGGTTAGGCTTTGAAGGAAGAGAAGAGGGAATATCTTCCTATAGTGTTTGTATGCTTAAAAAAGAAAATAATTGACACAATATAATAGTACTAGTATAATATGTATAATATCCTAGCAAAGAAGGGAAATAGTAAGTATTATAGGTCCTAGAGAGGAAGTTAAATGGTGGAAAACTTCTGTCCTTCCTAATATTGAACCTACCCCAGAGCATTTAAGCCAAAAGCTTAAACGGTTGTGCGTTATAACTATTGAGTGAACCTGTTTAGGTTTATTAGAGTGGTACCGCGGAATTTAACCTTTCGTCTCTTACAAAGAGATGAAAGGCTTTTTTTATGACCTAACCCGATTTGCGTTTTTTGCAAATCGATGGTAGGTCAAACGCAATGAGAACCCAATTTATACGAGTGTAACGAGTAAATAAATTGGTGTTTCGAAACTGCGTAGTCACTGCATCAAACAATCCAACTCAACGAAGTCAACAAACTGTAGGTAGGTCAAACGCAACGAGAACCAAATTCATACGAGCATAGCGAGTAAATGAATTTGAGTTTCGAAACTGCGTAGCCACCGTGTCAAACAATTGAATTTAACGAAGGTAACAAATCGATGGTAGGTCAAACGTACCTACTCTGTCCGTTTTATCTACAATTCGCTATGCTCATTGGACAAAAAGGCAACGAGAACCAAATTCATAAGAACATAGCGAGTAAATAAATTGGGATTTCGAAACTGCGTAGTCACCATATCAAACAACTGAATTTAACTAAGTCAACAAATTTATAACCTAGTCAACATTTTTAATTTTTTATATAAATATAAGGAGAGTGATTTTTATGAGAATGTCAAAATTTTATATACCTACTTTAAGAGAAATGCCATCAGATGCAGAAATAGCAAGTCATAAATTACTTTTAAGAGCAGGTATGATGAGAAAATTAGTTAGTGGTGTGTATTCTTATCTTCCAATGGGATATAGAGTAATAAGGAAGGTAGAACAAATAGTTAGGGAAGAAATGGATAGGGCAGGTGCTCAGGAATTATTGATGTCTGCAATTCAACCAAAGGAAATATGGGAAGCTTCTGGAAGATGGGAAAATTTTGGTCCAGAAATGTTTAGACTTAAAGATAGAAACAGTAGGGAATTCTGCCTTGGACCTACCCATGAAGAATATTTTACAGATTTAATAAAGGATGAAGTAAAATCTTATAAACAACTTCCATTAAATCTTTATCAGATTCAAACAAAATATAGAGATGAGAAAAGACCAAGATTTGGCTTAATGAGATGTAGAGAATTTATAATGAAAGATGCCTATAGCTTTGATGTAGATGAAGAAAATATGAAAACATCATATCAAATAATGTGGGAAGCTTATGATGAAGTATTTACAAGGCTTAAACTGAAATATAAAGTAGTTCAAGGAGATACAGGAGCCATGGGAGGAAAAATATCTCACGAATTCATGGCAATGTCAGAAGCAGGAGAAAGCTTGGTTGCTTATTGCGATAATTGCAACTATGCAGCTACTGATGAAAAGGCAGATGTAGTATATAAAGTAAACAATGAAATAGAAGAAGAATTAAATATGGAGCGAGTTCATACTCCAAATGTAACTACTATTGAATCTTTAGTAGAATTCTTTGGCATTGATCATGGCAGATTTGGAAAAGCGTTGGTATATAATATAGGAGAACCAATAGTTGCAATCATCCCAGGAGATAGAGAACTAAATGAAACTAAGTTATGTAATTATTTAGGAATAGGAGAACATGATTTAGAATTAGCCAATGAAGAAATTATACTAGATATAACTGGAGCAAATAAAGGCTTTACAGGGCCAGTAGGAATTAAGAAGGGAGTTAAAGTTCTAGTAGATTCTAGAATTGCCAAAATGAAAAATTTAATAGTAGGTGGAAATGAGACAGATTACCATCTAAAAAATGTAAATTATGGTAGAGACTTTACAGGAGAAGTAGTAGAAGATTTACTTTTAGTAAGAGAAGGAGATATATGCCCTAAATGTGGTGAGCAGCTTAAAATGGAAAGAGGAATTGAAGTAGGAAATATATTCCAGTTAGGTACTAAATACTCATCAGCTTTAGATTCTAACTTTTTAGATGAAAATGGTAAGGAAAAGCCATTTGTAATGGGATGTTATGGTATAGGAGTTTCTAGGTCAGTGGCAGCAGTTGTAGAACAATATCATGATGAAAATGGTATAATATGGCCATTAGTTGTAGCTCCTTATCATGTAATTATAACTGTAGTAAACACAAAGGATGAAAGTCAAGTAAACTTAGGTGAAAAGTTATACCAAGAATTAGGAGTATTAGGTGTTGAAGTTATAATAGATGATAGAAATGAAAGAGCAGGAGTTAAATTTAAAGATAGAGATTTAATAGGAATTCCAATTAGAATAACTGTAGGAAAAAAAGCAGGAGAATCTATTGTAGAATACTCAGTTAGAGGAGAAGAAGATAAACAAGAAGTAGAAGTAGATAAATTAATATCTTTAATAGAAGAAGAATTTACTAAAGAGGGTTTGAAATTATAGTATGATAAAAAGATAGTCCAAGGGGACTATCTTTTTTATTATAAAAGAAGGAATTTTTTAAATTATGTCGAATATATATAAGTATAATATTTCAGAAGATTCAAACATGGAGAAGGCTAAAAAATATCTAAAATAAAACATTGTTTTCAAGCATTTAAGTAATTTCTAAGAAATATAAACATAAGGTAAATAATAAAAATATATTATAATACTAATGAAAGGTGAGGGAGTTATGAATGTAGGTTTAGAATTGGCTAAGGTATGTGAAGAATTTATTTGTATATTAGAGGTACTGAAAACAAATGATTTAATAACAGAAGAAGAATTTATACTACACTCAAAGATAAAAGAAAAGTTTATAGAAGAAAAATCCTCTTTAGAATCTTAAAACCATAATATTTTTAAAATGGGCAATACTATAGTAAAATCTTTTCAAAGATTTTTTACTATAGTATTTTTACTTATTTAGATAGAGAGTTTACAGTAATGAACTGGTGATATATAATATAATATAATTAATTTAAGGAGGTAACAGTTTTGAAAGAAATTAGATTAAGATTTGCCCCAAGTCCAACGGGTTTCATACATATAGGCTCTATTAGGACTGCTTTATACAATTATCTATTTGCTAGACGCAATAATGGAAAGTTTATTTTGAGAATAGAAGATACTGATCAAACTAGATTTGTTGAAGGAGCTATAGAGAATTTAATAGAGTCTTTGCATTGGGCCGGAATAGAATATGATGAAGGAATATTTGTGGAAGATGGAAAGATTGTTCAAAAAGGAGATTATGGTCCATATATTCAATCTGAAAGATTAGATATATATAAGAAATATGTAGATGAACTTATTGAAAAAGGTCATGCTTATTATTGTTTCTGCTCTAAAGAAAGACTTGAAAGTGTTCGTGAGGAACAAAAAATTAAGGGTCTAGTTCCAAAATATGATGGATTCTGTAGAAATATTTCTTTAGAAGAAGCAAAAATAAGAATTGCCAATGGTGAAGAATATGTTGTTAGATTAAAATTACCTCAGAACTATGATATAAAGTTCCACGATTTAGTTAGGGGAGATATTGTAATAAATACTGACGATATTGACGATCAAGTACTACTGAAGTCTGATGGATATCCAACTTATCATATGGCTGTAGTAGTAGATGACCATTTAATGAAAATATCCCATATAGTTAGAGGAGAAGAATGGCTGCCTTCTACACCAAAACATATTTATTTATATGAAGTATTTGGATGGGAAAAACCAACATATGTGCATTTACCTACTGTTTTAAATAAAGACAGAAAGAAATTAAGTAAGCGTCAAGGAGATGTTTCTGTAGAAGATTTTAGAGATAAGGGATATTTACCAGAGGGATTAGTAAATTATTTAGCATTGGTGGGATGGAGTCCAGAAGATAATGAAGAAATATTATCTATGGAAGAATTAATAAACAAGTTTTCCTTTGAAAGAGTATCAAAAACAGGTGGAATTTTTGATAAAGATAAATTAAACTGGGTAAATGGACATTATATAAGAAGTTCGTCTGTGGAGAAAATCACAGATTTGGCTATTCCTCATTTAACAGAAGCTGGTTTAATTGACAAATCTTTTACTAGAGATAAATATGATTGGCTTAAATTATTGGTTCATACTGTTCAAGAGAGTTTAGATACTATAAGTGATGTAGTGGAAAAAGTAGAATTCATATTTAAAGATCATGTAGAGATAGTCGAAGAAGATGCGTTGGAAATAATAAAAGGTGAACAAGTAAGCTCTGTACTTACGGCTATTAAGGAAGAGTTAAACAATGTAGAAGTAGTAGATGAAGAATATGCTAAAGGATTTATGAAGCTAATCCAAAAAGCAACTGGAGTAAAAGGCAAAAATTTATTTATGCCAGCAAGAGTAGCTTTAACAGGAACAGCACACGGACCAGAGTTTGTGAATATACTAGTTTTACTAGGGAAAGAAAATATAATAAAGAGAATTGAGTATGTAGAGAAGAATTATATTTAGTGAAAAGAAAAAGACCCTTCACTAAAAAAGAAGGAGGTTAGGTATGAGGATTTATAATACTTTAACAAGAAAAAAAGAAGAATTTATACCAGTAGTGGAAGGACAGGTTAGTATGTATACCTGTGGACCAACGGTATATAACTATATACACGTTGGAAATGCTAGACCCATAGTAATATTTGATACTTTAAGAAGATTTTTTATGTATAGGGGATATGAGGTTAAATATATTTCAAATTTCACAGATATTGATGATAGAATAATAAGCAAAGCAAATGAAGAAAATACTACATTTAAAGAAATATCCGAGAGATATATAGAAGCTTTTATGAATGATACAAAAGGCTTAAATGTATATGAAGAAAAAACTATACATCCGAAAGCTACAGAATTTATTCAGCCAATGATAGAATTTATAGAAGCTTTGATAGAAAAAGATGCAGCCTATAATGTAGATGGAAATGTTTATTTTAATATAAATAGTGCTAAGGATTATGGTAAATTATCCAAGAAAAATATTGAGGATTTACTAAGTGGTGCTAGAGTTGAAGTAAGTGATGAAAAACAAAATCCTATGGATTTTGCATTATGGAAAAAGGCTAAAGAAGGAGAACCATCATGGAAAAGTCCATGGGGATTAGGTAGACCTGGATGGCATATAGAGTGTTCTGTAATGGCTAGGACTTTAGTAGGAGATACAATAGATATACATGCAGGTGGAGATGATCTTCAGTTTCCACACCATGAAAATGAAATTGCTCAGTCTGAGACGTTAACGGAGAGGCCCTTTGCTAATTACTGGATGCATAATGCTATGTTAAATGTAGAAAATCAAAAGATGTCAAAATCCTTAGGTAATTTTTTTACTGTAAAAGAAGTTGGAGAGGAATTTGACTTGGAGATTCTTAGATTTTTCCTATTATCTGCACATTATAGATCTCCTATAAACTTTACTAGAGAAATAATGTATCAAATGGAAAATGCTTTAGAAAGGCTATATAATGGCAAGAAAAATTTAGAATATTTATATGACAAGGCTGAAGATAGAGAATTAAATGAAGAAGAAGATAATCATCTGAAAGAAATCGAGAAATTTAAAGAAGAATTTATAGAGAGTATGGAAGATGATTTAAACACTGCAGATGCTATTGCAGCAGTATTTGAGCTAGTAAAATATGCCAATACCCATGTAAATGAAAAGAACTCTAAAGAATTGATACGAAAAACTTATGATCTTCTTATGGAATTATGTAATGTTCTAGGAATATTAAATAAAAAGGAAGAAATCCTAGAAGAAGAAATAGTAGAATTTATTGAAAAAAGAACTGAAGCAAGAAAAAATAAAGATTTCAAACTAGCTGATGAAATTAGAAATATATTAAAAGAAAAAGGAATAGTTTTAGAGGACACCCAAGAGGGTGTGAAATGGAAACGAGTGTAGATTATGGAAAAAGACAATTTATTTAGAAAAACAAACCAAAAATTAACTGCAGAGGATATAGCTATGCTGTCTCCTTTGCAGCTTGCTTATATAGGCGATGCAGTATATGAATTATTAGTGAGAACTTATTTACTGCAAAAAAAACTTCCAGTAAATAAACTGCATAAAGCAACAATTGAATATGTAAAAGCTAAGGCACAAGCAAATATTGTCCATATATTGGAGGAAGACCTTAGTGAAGAAGAGCAAACAATAGTAAAAAAAGGAAGAAATGCTAAATCACATACAATGCCTAAAAATGCAAATATGATAGATTATAAATATGCTACAGGATTTGAGGCGTTAATAGGGTATCTTTATTTACAAAAAAAGGATGAAAGAATATCTGAAATATTTGAAATGATTTCAAATATGGATATTGAATAAATAGAGGGGGGTTGAAATGTTAAAGGTAAAACTTTTAAGATATACACCTGATGGTGAAAAGTTAGTTGCATCAGCTGCAAAACTATGCTACTCTCCTGTAGGGATTGATGAAATTGAAGAAAGTTTAGACGAAGAAAAAGTTGAGTCCTTTTTATCTCTCTTAATGGATTTAAACCATGAAAGTCCAATAGAACATATTAGCTTTACATTCGGAATTGAAGGAGTATCACGGACATTGACTCATCAATTGGTGAGACATAGAATTGCAAGTTTTTCTCAGCAATCCCAAAGATATGTAAAACTTGAACAATTTGAATATATAATACCACCTAATATTTCAAGTAATAAAAGTGCTAAAGAATTGTTTATAAAGGCAATGGAAGATGACCAAAAGTATTATAATGAAATAACTGAAATATTATTTCAAGAACATTATAATAAATATATAAACCAAGGATTTTCAGAAAAGGAATCTAAAAACAAGGCAGAAAAAGAATCTATAGAAGATGCTAGATATATTTTTCCAAATGCCTGCGAAACCAAAATAGTAATTACTATGAATGCAAGGTCATTGCTTAATTTCTTTAATTTAAGATGCTGTAATAGGGCTCAATGGGAAATAAGAAGTCTTGCAACATCAATGTTAAAAGAAGTTAGAAAAGTATATCCAATACTATTTAAAAATGCAGGTCCTAGATGTGTGAATGGACCTTGTCCGGAAGGAAAGATGAGTTGTGGAAAAATGGTTGAAGTTAGGGAAAGGTTTAGAACCAGTGAATAGTTAAAACATAGTGAAGAGTGAATAGTGAAAGGTGAATAGTTAAGAAACAGTGAAGAGTGAAAAACGAAAGATATGTCATTCTTGGAAAAGGTAAGTCAATAGTTTCAAGTTCGCTTGAAACTACCACAACTATTCACCATTAGTTATTAGTTATTCACTGAATTAAAGAAAGGTGTGAATAAATGGATTTTCAATATGTTGTAGGAAGAAATCCTGTTTTAGAAATACTTAAAACAGACAGAGAAATAGAAAAACTATATATTTTAAAAGGAGAACTCCAAGGCTCCATAAATAAAATAATTGGTATGGCAAAGGATAGAAATATTGTAATTCAACAAGTGGATAAAAATAAACTTGACTCTTTATCAGAAGGTAATGCACATCAAGGGGTAGTTGCTTTAGTTACCTCCTATACCTATGTAGATATAGATGATATATTAAATAAGGCTAAAGAAAAAGAAGAGCCACCCTTTGTTGTAATCTTAGATGGATTAGAAGATCCACATAATTTGGGTTCCATAATTAGAACAGCAGAATGTGCAGGGGTTCATGGGATAATTATTCCTAAAAGACGTTCTGCAGCAGTTAATCAAACGGTATACAAAAGTTCTGCTGGAGCAGTAGAGCATATGCTTGTGGCAAAAGTAAATAATATTGTCAATGCAATAGAGGAGTTAAAAGAAAAGGGCCTATGGATTTATGGTGCAGATATGACTGGTGCTGATTATTATAAAACATCTTTAAATGGTGGAGTAGCATTGGTAATAGGCAATGAAGGGAAAGGGATTTCCAGACTAGTTAAAGAGAAATGTGATGTACTAGTTAAAATTCCAATGCTAGGTAAAGTATCTTCTTTAAACGCTTCTAATGCGGCATCTATATTAATGTATGAGGTAGTAAGACAAAGCAATGGCTAAAAGAAATAAAAAGATTAAAGAATATCTTTTTGTTGACGGATATAATATTATTAATTCATGGGACAGGTTTAATAATCTAAAAAAAGCGCACCTAGAAGAAGCACGCAATGAACTCATAGAAATTATGATGGAATATAAGCATTATTCTGGTATTGAAGTAATAGTTGTATTTGATGCACATTTAGTAAAAGGGAATTATGGAGCACAGGAGAGCCACAATGGGTTGGAAGTAATATATACTAAAGAAAATGAAACAGCAGATCAATATATAGAGAAAAAACTAGATGAAATAGGCAGAATAAAAACAGTACGGGTAGCTACATCAGATTGGATGGAACAACAGATTATACTAGGTCGTGGAGGCACTAGAGTATCTGCAAGAGAATTGGAGATGGAAATATTCAACCAAAAAAAACTGATGAAACGAAAAAGAAGCAATGAAAATAAGAAAAATGATTTATTACTAGGTAGATTAGATGAAGAAACTATAAAAAGATTGAATAATCTAATTAGTAATTCAAATGACCTTGACTAATAAAAAACTATTGAATATAATAAAGTTGACAGAATTTAACATCTATGCTGGGGGGATTATTGGTGCATTTAAGTTTGTATAACGACATGGAATTAACCACCTATATGAATATGAGTGATGAAGAAATAGTGGCATTTGCTAAAGCTGATAATGATATGGCATTGGAATATTTAATCAATAAATATAAAAATATTGTAAAATGCAAAGCTAGATCTTATTACTTAATAGGTGCTGACAAAGAAGATATTATACAGGAAGGCATGATAGGTCTTTACAAGGCTATTCGCGATTATGATAAGGACAAGCTTGCTTCATTTAAAGCCTTTGCAGAAATTTGCATCACGAGACAAATTATTACAGCTATTAAAACTGCTACTAGACAAAAGCATATTCCATTAAATTCTTATGTTTCTCTTAATAAACCTATATACGATGAGGAGTCCGACAGAACTTTACTAGATATTGTTACTGGTGTAAATACATCAGACCCAGAAGAGTTAATGATAGGTAGGGAAGAACTAGATTTTATGGAAGGCAAAATAGGAGAAATATTATCTGAACTAGAATGGGAAGTTTTAATGTCCTATGTAGATGGAATGAGCTATCAAGAAATTGCAGCAAACTTAGACAGACATGTAAAGAGTATTGATAATGCTTTACAAAGGGTAAAAAGGAAATTAGAGGGAATACTAGAAAATAAGATGTAAATGGCTTGACAATTTTAAAGGTAAATAGTAAAATAACAAACAGTGAGTGAAAATGCCCACGTAGCTCAGGAGGTAGAGCACTTGCATGGTAAGCAAGAGGTCACCGGTTCGAGTCCGGTCGTGGGCTCCACATTTTTTTTACAAGTCATGAAACACCAGGACGAGTTTTCTTAGAATGTTTCTAAAAAGACTTAAAGTAAAATTATTAAAATATAAATATTAAGGAGGAATACCGAAATGGCAAAAGCAAAATTTGAAAGAACTAAACCCCACGTAAACATAGGAACAATAGGACACGTAGACCATGGTAAGACAACATTAACAGCAGCTATAACAATGGTATTAAACAAAAGATTTGGTTCAGGAGAAGCAATAAGCTATGACAACATAGATAAAGCACCAGAAGAGAGAGAAAGAGGAATCACAATATCTACATCACACGTAGAATATGAAACAGCAAATCGTCACTATGCACACGTAGACTGCCCAGGTCACGCTGACTACGTTAAGAACATGATAACAGGAGCAGCACAAATGGATGGAGCAATCTTAGTAGTATCAGCAGCAGATGGTCCAATGCCACAAACAAGAGAGCATATCCTATTATCAAGAAACGTAGGAGTACCAAAGATAGTAGTATTTTTAAACAAACAAGATATGGTAGATGACGAAGAGTTAATCGAATTAGTAGAAATGGAAGTAAGAGAATTATTATCAGAATATGACTTTGATGGAGATGGAACACCAATCGTAGTAGGTTCAGCATTAA
>NZ_VUNQ01000079.1 GCF_009695605.1 Tissierella pigra | reverse complement strand
TTTTATTAAGTGAGGATTAAAATAGACATTTCATGTAAAATAAAATTATTTTGCTTAAAATGATCTACTAAAATAATAAAAAATTAATCAGAAGTATTGAAAAATACTACTTGATTTAAAGAGGAGGCAGAGACTGATTTAATTATCGAGTTATTGAGTTTAATAAGAAATATAGATATTAGAAAATTTAAAGATTCAAGTCATAGGCAAATAGCTAAATATATCCACATACACTTGAGAAAACGAGCCTTAAATTTGCTTAGAAATAGAAAAAGAGAATTAAGTTTCATGGAAATTAACTACTATATATTAGCGGATACAAGCAAAGCTAATGTAGAAGATACAGTCTTAATCTCAATATTAATTAAATCATTACCTAAAAAGCAACGAGATATTATTATAATGAAATATATTTATGAGTTATCGGATATGGATATAGCTAAAATACTAGGTATTAGTAGACAAGCTGTTAATAGACTCAAAAATAGAGCTTTAAATAATTTAAGGAAGTTTTTCTTAGAAGAAGGGGGTCATTCAATTGGATGAAAAAATAATTGAAATCGCCGCGAAGGAGAGTATATGGGTAGTATTAACTGTGGCTCTTATATTTTATATCCTAAAAAGTCAAGAAAAAAGAGATCTTCGACAAGAAGAAAGAGAAGTAAAATATCAAAATATTATATCTAACTTAAGTGATAAGTTGAATTTGATAGAAGATATCAAAGATGATATATGTAAAATCAAAAATTTTGTTTTTCAAAAGCAACCTTAACATATACATTTAATTACATCATATTTTATTAAAGGTAAAACAAATAATTTAATCAAGAATGTTTACATTTTACTCAAAAATGTGCTTGTATATAGTGAGAAGCAAATAACCGGTTATAAAATTCTCAAGGTATAAATCAATGTATGATTAGAATAAAAATCATAGAAATAAATCTAGTATACAAGACTATAAATGATTCAATACCACTTCTATGGTAATAGTTCAGCATGCTGAGTAGTAATAAAAATTAATTTAGAACAAAGGAGAGATTATGATGTCAAGTAAATATTTTGCTTATCCAACAACATATGAAGGTGAACGTGCTGTGCTGTATTATACAGGAGGTCCAATATACTATCATGTAGGTGGATCTATGGCTTGGAGAAATAATAATCCAGGAAATTGCTATTCTGGAAACTCTAGTGCACGATTTAATGAAATTGGTCAAAATGGCTCATTTGCTATATTCCCAACTTACTCTGATGGATACAACTGTATGGAATATGTAATATTCAATAACTACGGGTCACTTTCAATTGCAGATATGATGTATAATTATGCCCCACCTCATGAAAATGATACTGAAGCATACATTAGAATGATTGTAAATGAAACTGGTCTAAGTAGAGATACCATTCTTAATACTTTGAGCTCCAGTAACAAAACAAAGCTATTGGGAGTTATAATGAAAAAAGAGGGACAGCAAAAGGGAAGAATAGTAACTACAAATATATGGCCTGACTAAACCAATTAATTTTTTAATAGATTCTTAGTTATAATCGTGGTGGGATTGCTAAAAATCCTACCACGATTATTTCAGTACCTTTCAATTTAACATATGTTTGATACTTTTTTAGATGAAAACCATCTAAATTTTTAGTATAAAGTTCAAGCTTACAAGCCACATGTTGCCCTTAATAAATTATTACTACTAGTAATTATTCTGATAAATCTTTCTAAATATCTTTGACCCTTCATTATTGATTATTTATAGTTTTCTTGTCTTAAAGTCACTGTTGTTTTCGTCAACTTAATGTTCAATTAAAAATCTTTAAAATTAAGCTTTAGATAATACTCCTCTACAGGACTATAATCATGTATATGATTTTCATTAAGTAGCAGTATTTTTAATTTGCTAAGTCTTTTAAGAGGATTTATATCAGATATTTTATTATTATTTAATTTTAGCTCTGTTAGATTTACTAACCCACTCAGGACTCTTATATCTGCAATCTGATTATTAGACAAATCTAATTCTGTTAAACCCTCTAGATTACTAAGGGCACCTATGTCCGATATCTTGTTATAAGCTAAATTTAATTTGGTTAAGTTCTTTAGGTTTTGTAAGGAACTTATATCACTTATTTCTGCATCGAATAAAATTAACTCAGTTAAATTCTCTAGATTGGTTAAAATACTTATATCTCTTAGATTGCTTTTACCTCGGAAAAAATGGCTAGATAATTGTAGTTTTTGAAGATTGGATAAGTTGCTCAGATGACTTATATCTGCATCTCCATCATAGTCCAAATATAATTCAGTCAGATTAGTTAAAGTCTCAAAAAAGCTCAAATCGATAGACTTATAGAACCCTAAATTTAGCCAATTTAATTTTGTTAATTTATTTAAGCTATCTAAATCAGTGACATTGTTTAGATATAAACTAAGGTTCGTCAAGTTTGTTAAATTATTCAGGAAATTTATATCACTTAATTCGTAATTATAGAAGTATAATTCGGTTAAATTATTTAACTTTCCTAATACATGGGTATTTTCCAAATCAATATTTTCGCAATGTGAAATATTAAGTATCTTTAATTTAGATAAATTTCCTATAGGTCTTATATCCTTAACCAAAGTATTTCGTATATTCAATTGAGTTAAATTCTTCAAGTCATTTAGAGCACTTATATCACTAATATAGTTATTAGATAGATTTAACTTAACTAAAGTGGTTAAATTACTTATATTGCTTATATCGTTGATATCATTGAATGATAAGTTTAATTCTTCTAAATTGGTTAAATTTTCAATTCCGCTTAATTCTTTTATATTAGCCGAAACAACCTCCAGCTCAGTAATATTCTCCAAATCAACTTTATAAATTTGACCTGATGGTTTTGATATCTTTTCTCTAATTGCTTTCTCTAAAGAAGAATCAGAAAAAGCTATCGAATCATTACCGTAGTTTTCTGTTGTACTATCAAGACTTTGAATTAATTCCCTAGATTTACCTTGATTATAATGCATACCTACCCATGCTATACAAATACAGACTATAATAATAGCAAGGTATCTTTTCATTAAAATCCCCCCCTTACACATTAAAAATCTTATAATGTATATTTATTTTATTAGAATTAAAAATAACTTTATCTTATAAATATTGTTTATATATGCCTAGATATTTTTTAAAAAAAGCAGTACCCTTCTGATTATAGGTTATTATTATTTTATAATAAATTTCAATACTTTTCAATACAATCAGTTAATTTATGGCAAATCTCAAGTCTTTCAGATGCTTTGGTACTACAATCCTTATAAGACATTTTATTTTCATCATAGACAGTTATTGGGGCTGAATATTCTATGTATTTTTATACTCTCTTTAGTTCTTTCCCACTAAAATAATTTAACTATAGAATAAGGTTATTTAAAAAATATTATTCTATCGTAAATTAACACAGTGATAAAGAGTAGAAGTAAATAACCCCTACTCCTTTCTCCTACGTAGCTAGCCTAATAACAACCTCAACCCCATTAAAAACTTCTTTTCTTCTTTTACCCTTCCCTATATCTTTAAAAACGATATGTTTTTCGTCATGAATAAATTTCATAACAACATATCGTTTTCGTTGATAATTAGCCATCTCATGTTCTAATTCTACTATTGAATCTTCTGTATTCTTACTACGCACTCCACATGCCTTGAAGCGATGATTATGATGCCAAAGGTAGATATTATCCCCTTGGCGTCAGTTTACATCTTCAACAATTCTATGATTTATTCATTATTCTTTAATTAATTACACATAGATTATATCACGGCAACTATTATTTTTGATATCTAATTTACTTAAATAAAATCTGCCAACAATAAAACCCTCAGCTTACTGAAAGTCTTAGTCTTAGCAGGTTTTTAACAGAAACCTATTCACAAATTTTATAGGAGAGTTATAGCAAAATCCTAATAGGATTTTGCTATTTCATCTCCATGCCATGTTCAGGTATATTTTGTTCTACAATATCCATATCTTGAATGTCAGACTGTAGGACAATATCATATTTCTTACAGAATTCTTCCATCGTAAGTTCTTCTCCAAGAAAATTCAATCCATTCTCAAGTTTAAGAAACCCCTGTTTTTCAGGAATATCTATTTTACTTAGGACAAGAACTGTGCCAGCATAATTGACCATTACCTTGGGTTCAATGGTAAGAGGATTACTGGCATCATAATCCGAACCACGAAGATCATAGCAGTATAATGCCTCTGGTACACTACCATAAATACGAAGATTTGTAAACAGTGCCGATTTTCCGAATATCTCAATATGTTCATAACGTCTTTCTCTTGCATCTACAATCATTAAAAAACTCCTTTCATTTGGTAGCCACATATAATTCAATGAATTATATTTAGCATAGTTCTTTTTTCTGAAAACAAAAGAGCCGGAGAATTAGAATGCTAAAAACGCACTTTAACTCTCTGACTCTATCTATTTTTATTTCATCATCATAAATACTATACTACTCTATCATCATTGTTGGGTTATTATTCAAAGATTGTTCTCTATTTTCCTCCATCTTTTCAATTGCAGCTTTATAGATTTCTTTTGAAATAAGTGGTTCTGTCTTACATGGTCTATAGTCTTCCTTAGATAAAGATTCGATATTTTTTAAATATCTACCCTTTTTATTTTCGGAGAGAATACTAGTACCATAAGCATCCTCATAATTATCCTTATATCTTTCTTCTATTATATCAAGAAGTTCTCCTTCTAAAGGCATTTCTAGAAAATTTTCTATTTCACTTGATGTATCTCCTTGCCTATTTTTTTCATATTCCTCCATTCTCAGATTTAATTCTGCAACCATATATTTCTTAACCATGGTAAGTGAAACCCGTTCTTTTGCTTCTTCGTAGGGAATTTCTTCCCCTTCACATTCATCTATAATCTGCCTTATTAGAATATCCGGTGGATTATCCTGATATTCTATGACCATCTGATAAATCCATTTTACAATTTTTGATTCAGTTTCATTTACTTGAAGTTTCCCGTCTTTCCAATCATATCCTCTTGGCACATTCCTCTCCATAAAATACTCCTTTCCCGATTGATTGTAGTATAGATTTTTCAATATATTTTTAATTACATTATATCCATACCAATAATTACTATCAACTTTCTTTTGTAATATTAATATTAATTTTACTCCTTTAATGTAGGATCATGATTTAAGGTGATATTACCTAATATATAATGTTATCTATTCCATCTTCATTCCTAACTGATCTGTGTGGCATGCATTAAGCATATCCCCTATTTTCTCTGGTACATTGTCAAAATCTACATGATAGTCACGTTCTAAAGATACTGTATACCAATAATCATAAGGGATATAAGTTTGATTCACATATTCCCTTTCATAGGCAAATAGTTTTTCAGATCCTTGTTCAATTACACCTTTTGGAGTTAAAAAGAAAGTTCCCCAATGTTCACCAAAAGATTGAATATCAAGTGACACAATCCCAAGTCCAATATGTCCAGTATTTTTTCCCTTTATTATGGCGGGAACCTCTACAAATTCATAAGTACAACTATCAAGGTAATCTGTTTTATAAACTTCTATAAAAATGTCATGCATCTTTTTTAATGTATCCTTAGCATAGCTATCATCTTCTGAGTTACAAGATATGTCAAGTTTCTTTAAGTCCAATGTGAATAGTAAACCATTTAGCCGCATAATAAAGTCTCTTTGTAAATCTCTATCTTCCATAGTTCCACCTCTATTTTTATTTTATCTTGCTTTATTCTCTAATTAATTCCATTAAATATGGACTCCAACGACAGTAAAATATTGTCTAGAAAACCTTAAACTAAGACTTTTCTCTCCAACTTTATATTTTTGAAAGAGTAGTATATCCTACACCTCTTTCTTTTTTATAACTACTATCTACATTACATATTTCTTTCTTGAAATTTTCCAACTTTGCATTAAGAAGTCTTTGCCTTGCTTCATCGCTTAATTGTTCCATGCCCCCAACTCTTATATAAATTGCAACCTTTGGAGTTCTGTTTTCTTTATCTATATTTTTATAATTATTTTTCATAATCCCATCCTTTCTTAGTTTCAATATTTTGCTGTTACAATTGATCCTGTGATAAATTCAAAATGATTAAAAATATTAGTTCATTAATAGATTCCCCTTATTATGCGAGCAGTAACCACTTCTCATATTCTAGTTACTGCTCCTATATTTCTAGTCATAATAATCTACTATCTGTTCCATAACTATTCCTGATTCAAACTGTATCTTTAGTCTTTCACCTTTACTCACTTTAATGGTTTCAATTAACCTCCGTACCAAGTCCTCGTCAAATTCCCTTACCTGTGGACTTACAGTCTTTAAGGTACTATCCGCATCCATTAATCGCTGCTCGTACATCTCATCCCGTTTCTTCTCTTGTACAAGCCTTATTTTTGCCTTTTTAAGCTCATTTATCTCTTCGGATATCCTTTTGTATTCATCATCAAAATCTCCTGCTACAGCTCCTTGTTTTGCGTTTTCTTCGATTAATAATAGCATTTCTTTTTGCAGATTTTCTATCTTTTCATCATATTCTGTTGAGATATTTTTTGTAGAATAGTTGCCTATGACCCTGATAATATTTTCTCTGAATGCTCCTATAAAGTCTCCATTATTTTCTACTACATTATTAATAGCTGTCATTAATGTATGATGTAGGGGTTCTTCTTTAAGGGTAGGCGAGTTTTTACAAGTTGACTTTACACCATTTTTTAGTCTGTTTTCACATCTCCACACTGCACTTTTTTGCCCATATTTTGACCAAGTTTGTCTTCGATAGGGATGTCCACATTCGGCACATACTAATATTTCTGTTAGTGCATATTTAGAACTAAATTTACTTTTTTCCTTTTTTAGCTTGTTTGCTTTTCTTGTTACCGCCGATTTATTCAGGCTGGCACGTCTTGCTTTTTCCTCCTGCACCTTATAAAATATTTCCTTTGGTATAATGGCCTCATGGTTATCTTCGATATAGTATTGAGGTACGATTCCATTATTTTTTACTCGTTTTTTTGTAAGAAAGTCTACAGTATAGGTCTTCTGCATCAAGACATCTCCCATATACTTTTCATTAATTAACATTCTTTCAATTACACCAGGATGCCATGTGTCTTTTCCTGTTACCGTTTTAATTTTATCTGCTTCTAAGACCCTAGTAATCTCTAGAATACTAGAACCTTCTAAATACATTCTAAAAATACGTCTTACTATCTCTGCTTGCTCAGGCACTATGACCAGCTCACCAGTTTTTTTATCCTTGGTATATCCCATAAATTTTTTATGATTAACTGTGATGATTCCATTTTCATATCTTCTAACGATTCCCCATCTTGTATTTTCACTTATATTTCTGCTTTCTTCTTGTGCCTGACTGCTTAAAATGGTGATTAGTAACTCTCCTGATCCTTCTAAGGTATTTACCCCTTCTTTTTCAAATAATATGGCAATGTTTTTTTCCTTTAGCTTTCTTATTGTTTGTAAGGAATCTACGGTATTCCTTGCAAATCTGCTGACTGACTTAGTAATTATCATATCTATTTTTCCTGCCATACAGTCTTCTATCATAGCATTAAAATCGTCTCTTTTTTTCGTATTAGTTGCAGATATACCATCATCTGCATAGATACCCGCCAGTTTCCAATTAGGATTACTATTTATCTTCTCTGTATAATAAGCAATCTGGGCCTCATAACTGCCTTCTTGTTGTTCTAGTTTTGTACTAACCCTGCAGTAGGCTGCCACTCTTAGGACTTTTA
>NZ_VUNQ01000078.1 GCF_009695605.1 Tissierella pigra | reverse complement strand
CCTTTGATTTTGTTTATAATTCATAGTAGATCCTCCTTTAAATTAAGAATTGTTTTCTCTCAATTACAATTATACCTTAATTTATTTGTGAGGATTTTCTATTTTTATCGTATCACAGGAAGCTCGTGTTCTGGGTTTTCTTCTGCAAGAATTAATTTTGCAAGAGAATAACAGGCAAATGTATTTCCAAGCTTTGCCGACTTTTCATAATACTGTTTTGCTTCCCCTATATCTTTTTCTGTACCGATTCCATTTTGAAGCATCCACCCAAGTCTATATTGTATTTTATCATCATGACTTTGCTTTTCTAATCTTTTAAAACCTATGAAAGCAGAGTAAAAATATTTATCTGACTCTTCCTTATTCCTATCAGTTCCAATTCCGTCACGATACATCTTTGCTGCTTCAAAATCAGCATATGGAAACCCCTGCTTCGCAGATTTTAAATATAAATCAAAGGCACTTTCATAGCTTTGCTCAACTCCTTGACCTCTGTAATAAAGACCACCCAAAGAATACTCAGCAAACTTATATCTTTCTTTTGCTGACAGAGTAAGCCAGTATGCTGCTTTTTCATAATCTTCTTCTGTTCCAAGACCTTGTGAATACATCTTACCTATACGATACTCTGTATATTTCCAAGGCTTTCTACTTTCTACCTTATGGAAAGCATTAAGGGCTTTTTCATACCATTTATAGGATTCTTCTATATCAATCTCTATACCAAGTCCATCTGCAAACATTCTTCCCATGTTAAACATAGCAAGGGCATTTCCTTTTTCAGCTTCAGATCGAAATAAACAAAAGGCTTCTTCAAAATCCTGTACTATATCATCTGTACCAAATAAGAATTCACAAGCTCTTTTATAATCATCACTCCACTTGATATAAACATCTTCAGCTATATCTATATCATCACTAACTTCTATTTCATTAATTAAATCTAAATTGCTACCTTCTACCTCAATAAATTCTGTATTTTTTTCAGCTCTATTATCTATTGCTTTATCTACGATTTCATCAGTCATATCAATATCACCATTAGCTATTTCTTCAAAGGAAAAAATTCCTTTATTAAAATTATCTGCCTCTTTAATAATCATATTTTTAATTGACTTAAATTCCTTTTGCTGTGATAGTGGCAAAGGTTCAGGTAAATTATCCATATAGCTATGCAATACTTCGTTGCGCATTTCATACCACAATTCATATGCCTTGCTTATTCTTTCTTCCTTAGCTAGTTCATCTACAATCTCATCTACCATTGCTTTAAGTTTTGGTTGTAAATATCCATATTGTTTTTTTCCTTTGCTGAATTTCAATCTTTCTGCAAACCCTATAAACAATTCTTCTACATTACTATTTCGATAGGTATCATTTTTCATTTCAGATATTAGTTGTAATAAGACCTCCCTTGATTCCTCTTTTAATTCATCCCTTCTTTTACTTTGCTCTATATATATTTCTTTTAACTCTTGACCAAAGATATTTTTTACAAATCCTGATTTCATTTTCTCTATACCTTTTTTAGTTAGATATCCTTTCTTTGGATCTGTTGAATAACAAATCATATGGATATGGGGATGATGACCCTCATTATGAAAGGCTGCATACCACTGAAAATTCTCAGGCTTTATCTTTAAAGATTCAGCTATGTCTATGGCATAGTAAGAAAGCATATTGTGCCAACTTTCAGCATTATCATAACCAAGCCCTGCAGCATCCTCTCTCCTTAGAGAAATAATTGGAGTCCATACATTCCCCTCATGATTTGCAACTTCTTCTGCAATTCTACTAAGAACTAGACTTTCATCTCCGCCAGTAAATAAACCATGCTTTCCCATTTTTTCTACCCTTAGTCTATTTGCAATATAATCCACATAGTTTTTCCGTTTGCCAATCTTATCAAAGTTTTCTTCTATTGCTATGGAAATAAATTCAGAAGCATTTTCTAATGATGGGTTCTTAATATAATCTTCATATTCAAATAAATTTTTGGTGTTTGGAAATTCTTTAACTAGCTGTAATATTAATTCTCCCTGTTTTGTGGAAGAAAAATTTCTATTTTCTATATTAATTTTTTCTACTCCATCACGAGTAGCAATATAATTTACTAAGTTTTCAAGATGAGCCGATGTTTTATCACTCCCACCTTTTAGATAAGGACACTTCAGAATAAGCCTTGGCATAAATTATCACTCTCCAATTCCCTGTTGAAACTTTATCGCCTCCTCCATGGATATTTTACCTCTTGTCTTTCTTACTTGCTGAACACATCTTCCCCTAAGACTACGAAGTTCTTCCTCACTAATTTCTAAACCGGCGGCGAGTATATTCATCATCATACTCATTTCAACTGATAGACGAAATAAATTATTAGCATTCCTATTTTCTGTTTCTTTAAGTATTCCTTGTATTGCTGAGATTAGTATCTTAGATAGATATACTGTAGTATCTTCACTAACTAAATATCCCATATAAAAGTTTAAAGCTTTATCTATAAATTCACTTCTGCTTTTGCAATTATCCCTTTCAAGTAAACTATCCATCTCTTCCATTGTTTCAGGATATAACCATACTGCTGTCCTTTTCTTTACTGAATTCTTTTTCTCTGCCAATTCCACCTCACCTCAAATATCTATTATTTTCCCTTGACCACCTATAGGGTACACCCATCAACTCTTTGTTTTATGGGGTTCTTAGTAGATAACGACCACCTATGACAGCACAAATTTCATTTTCCGACCACCTGCCTTAATTCTTTCAACCCACGGCACTGCCGGGGGATGTGACTGGAAGGTGGAATCTTTTGACCACCTTCCTTTATCCTGCACCAAAATCAATAGGGGGGTTCATCCCCACTATTCTAATAACATCACCTAAAAGCCAGTAGTTAAGCCATCTTAACATTCATTATGCTTAGTCGGCACATTCGCCCCAACTTTCGATTTACTTTAGATTAGGTATAAACATACCATGTCCCTCTTTTAAATGGCACACAAGGGCAAATACGCCCTCAAAAATTGTCTTATTCCTCTTTTATAGATGGCATATTAGCTTCTACTTGATTTTTGGTGGATTTTTTAGGTTTTCTTCTCTGTATTGCTTCTTCTTGCTTTTCATCAATATATTCTCTTACATTGGCTGGAACATATTTCTCATATAGTTTTTGAAGTTGATCTATCAGCTCATCTTCTAAATCTAATTCTTTTTTTTCGATATATATGTTTATAGACCTTAATTTTTCAGCGCTAAAATTTATCTTAATAGTATCTTTTTTCATCTAAGGCTCATCTCCTTCCTTTTTCTAAAGATAAACATTGTTTATAAAAACTATATTTCTATATCGAACTTTACAACATTTTCCCATCAAAAAATCACCCACATATGTGAGTGATTTTTAAAGTTATTCCGTATTTTAAATTTAGAATTTACATATTAATTTGTTGCCCAATTTCATTAGTTTCATCCTATTTAATCATAATTCTTAAATTTATTTACTAACATATCCTATACAGTTAATCATTCAATTTTTCCTGTGATTCTCCATAGAGATATTTTTTTCTTAAATAATTTGCTTGTTCTTCTGTAATATAACCTGTCCATAAATCTGAATTAATCGCACCATAAAGTTCATCCCATAGGCAATCTAAATATAGAACATTTTCTTCTATTCCCCGTAGATAGGCTTTTAACGCTTCATCTAAGGTTCCAGATAAATTTGTTTCTAAATAAGATTTATCTTTAGGCTTCCCTTCATCTATATTTTCTTTTGCTTCTATTTTTAATGTAATAATTTCTTCAATAGGCATATCTAGTGTTTTGGATAATTTTAAAATTATTTCTTCACTGCATACATTAATATCTATTTTACCAGAGCATATATCTGATAATGTTGGCCATGGAATTCCACTTAATTTTGATAAGCTATATCTTGACATTCCTTTTTCTTTTAGAATTCGTTGAATTGTCATAATCATCACCTACTTTTTAGTATATAGACATATTACTATAGTATTAAGATATTTTCCATCTTTATAAATCAAATCCCCTAAACTCCATCCAGGGTTGTGCCTCTGGTTCTTCCCCAGTAAATTCTTGAATCTGTCCAAATTCATCTGTATATTCTTCTATTTGTTCATCAGTAAGGGATATAAATTCTCCATCTTGGCTATCTCCTACAATAAAAAAAGGGCCGGCAATAATATCATTACCCACCCTTCGATTCAGTTCCATTCCATTTAATTTTCCTTCTTCATTACATACTAAGATACAATTATCATCCAGATAAATACATTCAAATAATCCTTGAACTTCTTTTTGGATACCTTCTAAATCATTACTTATTTCCTTTTCATAGGGTAGCCTTTGTGGTTCAATCTTTAAGATCCTAATTCTTTCTTCTATCTTTTCCATTTATCTTCCTCCTACATTTTCATATTTTGTTCTATTTCATCATCAATGAAGTTTAGATGTTTACTATAAAACATCATATCAAAGCAGTTATCTCCAATTTCTAATTCAGCCAATTCTTCTCTTTCTTCTAGTTCAGCTAATAGTAATGTCCCTATTCCATTATTCTCATTTATAATTAATCCATGGTTTTCTTCTATTTCATCAAAGTATATTACCCAGCTTCCATTTGATGAATTATTTGTAGCTTCCTCTATTATTTTATCTACAACCATGGATATATGATTATCAATATAGGATTTTATATTTGGCAAAAATGCTGTATATCTAGGATAGTCATAGCCTTGGCTATCTATTAAAATCCCATCACCACTATCCATATTAAGTGCTAATAAACCATGAACTTGTCCAGCAGAATCTATATACATTTCATCTTGTCTATCTTTAATAAAATCTCTATCCTTTAATAAATCCCTACTAAATTCTTTAAATTTCTCTTCATCCATCAATTCAATTCCCTCAATTATACAATTCGCTGCATTAAACTCTGGTATCTTTCTTTCAAATATTCCCTTTGTAATTAGCATAAAATCCTCCCCTTATGGTAAATAATTTCTTGGGTTTTTCTTTTCTCCATTTATTCTTATTTCAAAATGAAGATGGTTCCCTGTACTTCTTCCTGTTGAACCTACCTCCCCTATGATGTCCCCTGCTCTTACTTTTTGCCCTTCTCTGACTAAAATCTTGGAACAATGAGCATATAAGGTAATAAATCCACCACCATGATCTATCATTATGTGATGGCCATAACCTGTTGATGAGTATCTGGTTAAATGGACAGTTCCATCTAGTACAGATCGTATGGGTGTCCCTTTTGGTAATCCTAAATCAATTCCACTATGTCCTTTTGTCTGTCCTGTAAATGGGTCTTTTCTATAACCAAATTCACTAGTAACTACATTCCTCCAGTTAGATCCCACTGGAGAATAAAAATCATCTACACCTATAAATTCTTCTTCGGACAAAGGGAGTCCATTAATAAATCTATCAAATTCTTCTCCATAGGTAGGAGCAGGTCTTCCATAAAGTATGCGATAATATATTTCAGTAGTATTGGCCACATCCTCATAAGTCACAGTTCTTCCCATTATATCTTCTATATTTTTATAGACTTCTGATATGTCTTTTATAGGAATAGCCACTGTATATGTCTCTTCATGTTCATTTCCTTCATCATCCGTTACAGTTCTTTTACGCTCTTCATAGTTGACAAAACAGTCCACATATTTCGCCTTATCTATTTTTGAAGGATGATTTTCGCCGAAATACAGCGAATAAAAAATAGCCTTAACCCTTATTGAGTCTAAGCTATCATCTTCATCCATTTGGCTATTTATTTTAGTGATTCTACTATCAATATGGGAAAAGCTATTACGCATATCTTTAATATGGCCTCTATAGTCTTCTGGAATACTATTTGGCATACTACCTCCATTAAATGATAAATCTAAGGCAATGTTGTTATGATTTGTTGTTCCTGAAAGCAATGCACATATAATAACAATGATTAATATAAAGGGAGATAGGATTGCTGCAATGGTCCACCCTATTCCTTTTCTTACCCTTTCATCTGATAAGGCAGATAAAGCTGTTTTTACAATAATCCCTAATGATCCAGGGTCTGCCATTTATATCACCACCATTTCATTCCAAATATATCTCCCTGTTCAGGTTCATTTTTCTCTATTTCTTCAAAGTTCTCTATTTGACTTAGGGTTTTCTCTACTGCATCATATAAAATATCTAAATCAAATCCTGCATCAATATAGCCTTCTTCTATGGTTCTCAGATAATTACCAGATGGATTTCCAAGCTTATACCCCTCCGTCATTATATAAACCATTGCTGTAGCTTTATGATTACCTACAGTAATATCCACTCCAGATTTTCCATAAAAACTTGGATATCCTTCGTATCTATCAAGGGCCTTCTCATCTTTTGGCTGAATACTCCATAGTAAAACAGGAACTGTACTACCTTCACATGGTTCGATAGTTGCCACTGCACTATGTCTTGATCCACGAAATACAAGCTCATAGTCCTTTAGCTCCGATGCACCGATAACCCTTGCAGTAGGGCATCGGTACTTCATCTGATTTAAATTTAGGTTACTTCCATAGGCAATATATAATTTATGGATTGAGTCCTTATCTATATTTATTTCTTCCATATTGACCTCCTTATTGATTCATAGACATAGAAAAAACAGGATCTTCCTCCTGCTCATCTATTTCCATATCATTATTTTCTAATTCTTCTCTTCCTTCTTGCTCTAAAAGTTCTAATTCTCGCTTTTGTCTAAGTCTTTCTTTTTGAGCCTCAGCTTGCTCTGGTGACTTCCAAGCAATATTTCCTTCTAGATTATCTAGAAGATGTTGTCTCGCTGTTTTAAATTCATCTCCAATTAAGTTGAGTCTTAAAAGCCATCCCCTAAATGTATATTTCTCATTTTCTGATACAGTTTTTCTTGGACTTGCAGACCTTTGATTATAGGCTTGAGCTGTAATTGCCATACAAAACTGCAGGTAAGCCTTAAGTTTTCCTGCATGGAGTGATCCATTAAAGGCACGAAATTCTATTGTACCTTTTTGGAATACAGAATGTAAATTTAAGCACCTATACCTGCTGTCATGGTAATGCTCATGACTTCCATCCCTCCCCTTATACCAGAGATTTTGTACTCCACTTATTGTTTTAGGCTTCTTTTTATTTAGTTCTTCTAAGAAATCCTTATCTATCTTTCTGCAATACCTCCTTTCCCTTTCCGAATCTACCTTTAATGCTTTATATATCATATCTTCTTTTGATGCTATAATATTTACAAGATTTCTAATTTGATAAGCCTTAAAGGGAGCCGCATTTATGTGGATATGAATTCCACAGGATTTATTGCAAAATGCCCCAGCCCTTCTTAATTCTCTTATCATCTCCTGGATATTTTCTATGTCTTCATAAAAACATATAGGACTTACTAATTCAACACTATACTCGCTATCTGCTATTTGCTTTCGATTTCCTATTTTCTTTTGACAGGTAATACTGGCATCTCTTACAAGCTGCCATTTCCTGTTTTGATTATCTGTTACAGTATAATTTCCATATCCCCCTCCCACATAATTTACTCTACCATTTAAATATTCGCCTATAACCTGTGCTGCTCTTTTTCTTGTGATACCTGTCATTTCTACTTCTACACCAAACTTTTGCTCCCTAAGATCCATGTCCGCACCACCTTACCATAGTCTTTTTTCATTTAAAATATCTATGGCATTTTCGTATCCTACATATTTTGCTGAACTAACTATCAATTCTATAAGCCTTATACTTCTCCAAGAATCTATTAATTCCCCATAACATTTATCATGAATTTCATTGATTTTAAAAATAGTATCTGCAATAATCTTTTCTACTTCCTCATCTAAATCATTAGATGCTTTGCTAATAACCCTTAGTTTATTAATAAATCCATCTAAAATATTATCTAGTTCTTTAATATCTTTTTCATCATAATAATTATAGGCTAGGAATGGATTTTCATATTCTTCTCCATTGATACATTTCTTTATTTCCTTTAGTATCTTGGCCCTATTCTTTTTTTCTGCCTTTAAATATTGCTCCATAAAACATAGAAGATCATTATCTTTATTTGGAGTATAACTAATGCACACCCTTAAATCCTCTATAATGCCTTGCTTTTGATTTCTAAAAGATTCAATTTTATCAAATATCACTATCTGCCGCCTGCCTTTCCAAATAACTTTTCTTTATATTCTGGAGCATGAACTGCTAGATTGTAACGTTCATT
>NZ_VUNQ01000077.1 GCF_009695605.1 Tissierella pigra | reverse complement strand
TATTTAATCAAGGATCGCTATCGCTTTCCTCCTTGACAAAATAATTACTAGCAATTTAAGAAAACCACAGCATTATTCAGAGAAAATTTTTCAGAGGTCTGTGTCACATATGTTTGACTTCTCTAGACTAGTATTTTACATTTCTAGAAATTTATATTGACATATAATGATTATTTTGATATGATACAAAACAAGAGAGTGATAATGATTATCAATATCATGAATAATCATTTAATAAATAATAAATTATTTCAAAAAAAGGAAGGGATAAATATGAAGAAAGTATCTATAATATATTGGTCAGGTACAGGCAATACGGAGGAAATGGCTAATTTAATCTCCAATGGAGCTAAGGAAAATGGTTCTGAGGTAAAGTCAATTCCTGTTGGAAGTGCAAAGATAGAAGATGTAGTTGATGCGGATGTTTTACTTCTTGGTTCACCTTCAATGGGAAGTGAAGTAATTGAAGAAAGTGAGATGGAACCTTTTGTAGAATCTATAAAAGATAATGTAAAAGATAAGGTAGTTGGATTGTTTGGTTCCTATGATTGGGGCGATGGAGAGTGGATGCGAAACTGGGTTGAAAGAATGAATTCTTATGGTGCAAAGGTATTTGAAGAAGGCTGTATAGTCAACTTATCGCCAGAAGGAGAAGAAGCAGATAAATGTGTAGATTATGGTAGAAGAATTGTAGGATAGGTAGAAAAATGACTAGCAATTTATTATTGAGTTTTTTAAAAGAAATAGAATCATTAAATGAAGAAGATTATATAGAGAGCTTTATTGGCTATATGTTATCTCCAGTTATTACAGGTATTAAACCAGCTTCCACAATAACATTAAAAGATGGTAGAAAAAAGTTTTATAGTTTTTGGTGCCAAAATGGTAAGTACTTACTGTATAAATATAATTTAGAATATATTGTACTTCAAGAAACAAAAGAAAGTGTTGTTCTGCTGGTTTATGATATGAATAATCTTTGCGAACATTTAAAGATAGAAAAAAACCATAGATTGCTATGTGATTTTGGTTATAATACAGATTTTCAGTTACAGAAATGTTTAAACTGTTTAAAGAATAGAGTAAAAAGCGTAGAGGACTTTCCCCATGAAAGTGGTATATTTTTAGGTATACCATATGAGGATGTAATGGGATTTATCAATGGAGATGAGTGTTTATTTAAGGGGTACTGGAAGGTATATACAAATGACTACAGACACGAAGAAATATTTGATTTGTATGATAAATCCAGAGAGATTTATATGTTAAATGTTTTAAACAACAGAAAAAATAAAATAAAAGATTTATATGCTAGACATAGACAACAGTTGTATAGATATGTTGGCTAGAAATATTAATTTAAAAGAAAAAATCCTAAATAGGATTTTTTTCTTTTAAGTAATAAAGGGGGTATTCATATTTTAACATCAGAGATAATACGTGAATTTAAAATTTTTTCTAATATAAATAACACTTTGTCAGAAGAATTTGCTAGGGAGTTTAAATATAAAGATGCAAATAAAGAAATAAGTTTTGAAATTCCTGAACATATTGGGATTGGTAAATATAATAGGATTATTTTAAATAGAGATTTAGAGATTTATAGTAATAGTATAAAACCAAAGAAAAATATTGAGATGAGTGGTATAACAAAAGGAGAAATATTTCTATTGGCTATATGTACTGGAGAAAACATAGAATGGACTGAGTATAATAGCAACACAGAACTTCAGATGAATACAGGGGAAGGAATTCTATATCAAGTAAATGATATAAAAGAAGTTTGTAATTTTATACCCAATCATCATTATAAAGGAATTTCAATTATAATAAAACCTGATAAATTTAAAGAATTTATTTCATCTATTTCCTTTGATAAAAGTATTTTTAATAAAGATTATAAAAACTTTAAAATCAATAAATTTGTATTACCAGTGGAGAGCAAAATTGTTATAAAACAAATATTTAATTGTCCATATAATAATAATGTTAAAAACATATACTTAGAAGGAAAAATTATTGAACTTATTTCAATATGTCTAAATAATATTATAGATAAAGAAATAAATCATATGAATACCTTAAAGCTTTCAAAAACAGATTTGCAAAGTTTATATAGGGCAAAAGAAATATTAGATAATAGTATTTCCTCACCCATAACCCTTACTGAACTTTCTAGATTAGTTTGTTTGAATGAATTAAAATTAAAAACTGGTTTTAAACAGGTCTTTGGAAAACCAGTATATACTTATTTATTGGATAAAAGAATGGAGTTAGCACGTATATTTCTTGAAATTCATCATATTAGTGTTAACGAAGTTGCACAAATGGTTGGATACTCAAGTAGCAGTGGTTTTTCCAAGGCATTTAGTAAAAGATATGGATTTAGCCCCAGTGATTGCTTTTCTAGTATAAGATAAAAAATACTGATTGGCTAAAATAAAATACCTTTTGGACATAGCAAAAAGAAATAGTATTTAATATAATAGGTCTAATGATAATTATTATCATTAGACCTATTATATTGTTTAAAGGTTATTTGAAAGGAAGGGATATATTTGAAAGGACTAAAAAAAGCTTTTAGTTATGCAGAAGAATATAAAGGGAAAACTTATTTAGCTATTTTTCTTATTCTTTTAAGTGGAATAATGGGAGTAATCCCCTTTTTATTGACTTATGACATAATAATAAAATTTATTGAAAAAAGTAGTATAGGGATAAATTATTTATTGATTATGTCAGGAGGAATTATTTTATCCTTATTTTTAAAGGGATATCTTTATTTTCAAGGGTTAAATGCTTCACATGAAGCAGCTTTTGACACTTTAATGGGAATGAGGATTAAATTTGTAGAGAAAATGAGAAAAGCTCCATTAGGAGAAATAAATGCAAAAGGAGTAGGCAGTTATAAAAAGAATCTAATAGATGATATAGACTCTGTAGAAACTTTACTGGCTCATATGATACCAGAGGGTATCCCCTTTGTTATAGTTCCTATATTAATTTATACTATGATATTTGTTACAGATTGGAGATTGGGACTTCTTTCTTTAGGTTCAATTCCATTTGGATTTATTCCAATGATGTTTATGATGAAAAATGGAACTAAGAAAATGCCAATGTACTATAAATCGGCAGAAGATATGAATAATACAATAATTGAATATATAAATGGAATGGAAGTAATAAAGATATTTGGAAGAACTACAGATTCTTATAAAAGATATAAAGATTCTGTAGAAGGATATAGAGACTTTACTCTAGATTGGTTTAGAGAGTCTTGGACCTATATGGCAATGTATACTGCTGTACTTCCTTGTACTATTCTTTTATTATTGCCAGTTGAATTAAATGTGTATTTAAACGGAACATTGGAATTGAGTAAATTTATTTTCTCTTTAATGTTATCCATGAGTGCAGGAGTACCTTTAACTAGAATGTTAGATTTTGCACCTACAGTAATACAGCTTACTTATAAAATCGACCAATTAGAAAAGACCTTTGAAGGTGTACAATTAAAGGAAGGAAATGAATCCATAGCAATAAAAAAACATACTATAGAATTTAAAAATGTAACTTTTGCATATGAAGAGGAAGATGTAATAAAAGATGTAAGCTTTAAACTAAGGCAAAATACTTTAACAGCAATAGTTGGAGAATCAGGTAGTGGAAAATCTACATTAGCAAAACTTTTAGTACATTTTTGGGATATACAAAAAGGTGAAATAACCCTAGATGGAAAGAATATAAATAAGTTTTCTGTTACAGATTTAATGAATGAAATAAGTTATGTTTCTCAAGACAATTTTTTATTTAACACAAGTATTATGGAAAATATAAAAATAGGAAACCCTAAAGCAACAGAGGAGGAAATAAAAGAAGCTGCAAAACTTGCACAGTGTCACGATTTTATTGTGGAAATGGAAGAAGGATATAATACAATTGTTGGAGACTCTGGAGACAAATTATCTGGAGGTCAAAAACAAAGGATAACAATAGCTCGTGCAATTTTGAAAAACTCTCCTATTATTATAATGGATGAAGCAACAGCATTTACAGATCCAGAAAATGAAGATAAAATACAAGCCGCATTGAGCAAGCTCATAGTAGGTAAAACTGTTTTAGTAATAGCCCATAGACTTTCCACCATAGTAGATGCAGATAATATTATAGTAATGGATAATGGAGAACTAATAGCTCAAGGTACACATAAGGAACTTTTAGAAAAAAACCATAAATACAAAACTCTATGGGAGTCACATATGAAGTCTATGGACTGGGGTATACAGGTAGAGGAGGAAGAGTATGCTTAGTATAGTCAAAAGAATGATAAATTTTTCAGGGAAATATGGTGGTCGTTTAAAGTGGGCAATATTTCTAAGTATTTTAGAGTCATTTACTATAAATGTTCCAATTCTATGTATATTATATGGTTTGATAAAAATAAATAATAATGAATTAGTTAAAAAAGATATATTTGTTGTAGCCATAGGTATAGTTATTAGTGTTATTCTAAGAGCTTTATTTAGAAGATTAGTAGATGGATTGCAAAGCGGAACGGGATACAATATATTTGCTGATGAAAGAATGAAAATAGGAGATTATCTAAGGAATTTACCTATGGGATATTTTACAGAAGGAAATATAGGATATGTAAGTGCAGTTTTGTCTTCTGATATAAACTTCATAGAAGAACATGGAATGAATACTCTATCTAAAATAGTTTCTAGTTCAATAGGAGTAATCATAAGTTCAATTATGATTACTATACTGGATTATAGGATTGGCATAGTGGTAATTTTAACGACTATAATTTCTTTTATAATTTCAAATATACTATTGAAAGTTTCAAGTGAATCCTCTGTACAAAAACAAGAAGTTCAATCCAGGCTTATAAGTGCTGTAATAGAATATGTAAAAGGTATTCCTGTTATAAAAGCATTTAATTTGGAAGGGGAAAAATCAAAAGCTACACATAGAAGCTTTAAAGAAACTAGGGACATACTTATAAAATTTGAAAAGGTAGTAATAGCTCCATTTATTGCAATGGATACATTTATAGCCATAGGAACAGGAGTTGTAATCTTTCTATCCTCATATTTTGTTATAAATGAAACTATGGAACTTCCAACTGCATTTATGATAATGATCTTTATTTATCAGATATTTCTCCCATTTAGAATCATAGGAGGTCAGTTGCCCTTAGGAAGAATAATGATGGCAGGATTAGACCGATATGAGAGGCTGATGGAAGAAGAAGTCCTACAAGAAAACAATAAAAAGGTACAGTTTAAAAATTTTGATATAGAATTTCAAAATGTGTCTTTTGCATATGAAAAAGAGGAAGTTTTAAAGGATATAAGTTTTAAAGCAGAAGAAAAAAGTATGACAGCTTTAGTTGGAAGCTCAGGATGTGGGAAAACTACTGTTGTAAATTTAATAGCAAGATTTTGGGATATAGACAATGGGGCTATAAAAATTGGAGGAGTAGATATAAAGGAAATAGGAATGGAAAACCTATTAAAAAATATAAGTATGGTATTTCAAAGAGTATACCTATTTAACGACACTGTTTTAAATAATATAAAGTTTGCAAAACCAGAGGCAACTATGGAAGAAGTCATTGAAGTGTGTAAAAAGGCTAGATGTCATGATTTCATCATGGAATTAGAAAATGGCTACAATACTGTTGTAGGTGAAGCTGGCTCTACACTTTCAGGAGGAGAAAAACAGAGAATATCCATAGCTAGAGCTATGTTGAAAAATGCACCTATTATCTTATTAGATGAGGCTACTGCAAGTGTTGACCCTGATAATGAAAGGTATATACAAGAGGCTATAAATGAATTAGTAAAAAACAAAACTTTGATTGTAATAGCCCATAGACTTTCTACCATAAAAAATGCTGGAAAGATATTAGTAATAGATAAAGGACAAGTAATCGAAGAGGGAAAACATAGTGAACTAATAAATAAAAAAGGGAATTATTATGAATTTTGGCAAAGGCGTATGGAGTCAAGAAGCTGGAAGATAAGTAGTTAAGGTGATTAACTATATAGGGATATAAAATTATTGCCAAAACCATCTAATGGTTTTGGCAATATTAAATAAGTTTTTTTAGTTATGTTTACAATTACAATTCTTGACTAAATTATATAAGGTTTTTACTGGGACTCCAGTAGCACCTGTTGGTAGGTATCCAGTTCCTTTAGATATATATGATGTTCCAGCTATATCTAAATGAACCCAAGGAATATCATTTACAAATTCTTCTAGGAAAAGTCCAGCAGTTATAGTACCTGCTCCTCTACCACCTATATTCTTCAAATCTCCAAAAGTGCCTTTTATAAGTTCTCTATATTCATCATTTGATGGAAGTTGCCATACAGGCTCTCCAGCTTTTTTAGCAGCTTCTTCTACTTCAGACATAAATTCCTCATTATTAGTTATGGCACCAGTATTTACACTACCTAAAGCTATGATACAAGCACCAGTAAGAGTTGCTACATCTACTATTTTAGTAGCCTTTTCAACAGTTGCAGCATAATATAGTGCATCGGCTAAAGTTAATCTACCTTCAGCATCTGTATTTAATACTTCAATAGTCTTACCAGCCATAGAACCTATTATATCTCCAGTTTTATAAGCTTCACCAGAAATCAGGTTTTCACAAGCAGCAACAAGTGCTACTACATTTTTATTTAATTTAGATTTAGCAATGGATTTCATAGTTCCAATAACAGCACCAGAACCAGCCATATCAGTGTGCATAGTTACCATACTATCTGCTGGTTTAATACAGTATCCACCTGAATCATATGTTAAACCCTTTCCTACTAAAGCAAGTTTTTCTTCTGAATTTTTATCTCCGTTCCATTTCATAATAATAAACTGTGGCTCATTGGCAGAGCCTTTTGATACAGCTAAAAACGCTTCCATACCAAGTTCTTCTATTTTTTCTTGACCTAATACTTCTACTTCAACTCCAAGAGGAGATAATTCTTCCTTAGCCCTATTTGCCAATTCCTTAGGTGTCATAACTATTGCAGGTTCATTTACTAAGTCTCTTGTTAAGAATATGCCTTCTACTATATTATTGATTTCTTCTATTCCTTCTTCTACCTTGTCTTTCTTATCTTCTAAAACATCAAGATAGAATTCTTTAACTGTAAGTTTAGTTTTCTTTTCAGATAAGTATTTTTCAAAAGAATACTCTGATTGTAAAAGTCCTTCCGCTATACTCATATTGGTTTTTCTATAGCAAAGGTTTTCAAACTTAGGTACAGTTATAAATGCTGACTCCACTTTTAGTTTCATCAATTCTTTACCTAAATTGAAAAAAGCTTTCCTCAGAGAATCAAGACTAAGTTTTTCTTCTTCCCCTAAACCTAACAATACTATATTACTTCCTTTATGTGATATATCTGAATAAACTTCACCACAATTACCTTTCCATAAGTCTCTTTCTTTTAGATAGCTATATAATTCAGCTGCCTTACTTACATTATCTGCATTTTTAAATACTGGAACAATTTCCACTTCTCCACTTTTACCTATTAATATTTTCAAATATAACACCCCTTTTTTTATTATGATTTATGTTGATTATCTATATAATTAGTATATCAAAGAAAAACGGAATAAAGTAGGAAAATATAAAATATTAGATAAATAAGTATTTTTAAATTTGGATTGCATAGTTTAATGCCTTATGTTATCATATAATCCAATGGGTGAGTAACTCAGCTGGGAGAGTGTTTGCTCGACAAGCAAAAAGTCGTAGGTTCGAGTCCTATCTTGCCCACCATATAATAACAAAACACCTAGATAATATTTATAATATCTAGGTGTTTTTGAACTTTAGATATAGCATAGGGTATTGTATTTTTCAAAAAATAAATAGTCTAAATCACATAATTAAGGTATAATTATAATATTGGGGGTGTGGGTATGAGGCAAAGTAAATTTACTAAGGTTGTAATTTATTTACTAATAATATCATTTTTTATTGGAATAATTATACCTGTAATAACATCTTTAGTTATATAAATTGCCAGAAGCTAGTCTTCTGGCATTACTTGTTAAATCTTCAGTAACTATGAATGAATACCTTATTATAAGGGGTATAATCAAGATATATTTAATCAATGGAGGAAATCAAAATGGCAAAAGAAGTATTATTATCCTTTGGACTTACAACAATAGTAGGGCTAACTATGGCAGTAGGTAGTCTACTCTCTTTTCTTGTAAATAAAACCAATAAAAGATTTTTATCACTATCCCTAAGTTTTTCAGCAGGAATTATGATTTATGTATCCTTTATGTCAATTTTACCAGAAGGAATAGAGTTGATGGAAAATAATTTGGGAGAACATGGAAAATTTGTAGCCTTAGGTGGTTTCTTTGGAGGAATGTTAATAACTGCATTCATGGAAAAGGTAATTCACTTATTTGGAGGTCATAGCCATCATCATGACCACAGTCATCATCACGGATGTGAAGAACATCTATCTAAACTAGGGCTGATGTCAGCTGTAGCCATAGCCATACATAATCTTCCAGAAGGATTGGCACTATTTACAACTGGACTAAAAGACATATCTGTGGCAATTCCCATAGCTGTAGCCATAGTATTACACAATATACCTTTAGGTATAGCCATATCTGTGCCTGTATATTATTCAACAGGAAGTAAAGCTAAATCATTTCTATACTCGTTATTTGTAGGACTATGTCAGCCTTTAGGTGCTATTGCTGGATATTTGTTTTTATCTAAATTCTTTAGTGATACACTGTTTGGTATTCTATTTTCTATAATAGCAGGAATTATGATATTTGTATCTTTAGATGAATTGTTACCTTCTTCACAAAAATACGAGGATCACCATATTTCAGTATACGGTGCCATAGCAGGAATGTTGGTTATGGCAATAGCCATGAGTATATTCCATCATCACTAGATAAGTGGTATGAACATTCCTTGTCATAGACGGATATTTTGTTTTTTATAAAAATTGCCAGAAGAACTGTTCTTCTGGCAATTTTTATCTTTCGATTTAAATCAAGCTTCCAATCTTATTTAAACCCCTTTATTTTAAGTTCTTTTGAAAATATATATTGTTGCTATAATGTCTGTTATCATAAATCATTCTAATGTAAAGAGTAGTAAATAGATTATCTGTATAGATGAATATTTTGTATCTGTATTAAGATTAACTATAACAACAATGGGAATTATTAAATCTCATAATAATGCTTTAATCAATAATAAGAGTTTGATAGATTTAAAATTAGTTTGACAAAGAAAGACCAACTATAAGAAGTCAAGTAGTAAAATAAAATAAATATTTAAAATTTAGTTTTAAAATTAAACACAACAAATTAAACCAGTAAGTAAC
>NZ_VUNQ01000076.1 GCF_009695605.1 Tissierella pigra | reverse complement strand
TTCTGTTATAATTGTTTTCATAAGGAAAGATCCCTCCGATTTTTGTTTGTTATGGTAAACAACATTATATCAGAGGTCTTTCCTTTTTTCATATTTACTTGTCACAAATGTATTGTCTCATATCAGAACAAATCCAGAATATTTGGATTCCCTAAATAGCAGGAGTAGGATATTTCTTTAACTAAATTGCTATAAATTTTAGATATTTTATTTAGATTTATTATGATTTGTTTAGATAATATACTAAGTTTAAAATAAAGTAAATCCTTATAAACAATGTTTATAAGGATTTACTTTATTTCTTAACACAAATTTTCAAATTACACTATACCTTTTGCTTTGTTTTGGAAAAATATAGTCCCATTAATAAAAATACTATGGCAAATAGTAGCTGCATAAAGATTTCATATTTTACATCTAAGAATGAATTTATATTCATTTCATTTATCTTTACAAAGTAATATGTCGGGAAAAACTTGGCTATTGTCAATACCTTTTCTCCTAAAAATTGCTGAGGTACCATTACTCCTGATATAAATGAAGTTCCAAGAGACAGTACTGTACTTACACCAGATATAATATATTTATTATGTGTTATATTATTGATTAAAAATACAAGGCATAAAGCTGAAAATGAAAATACTATTGTATTGACTACATATTTTAGGAAATCTACTTCACCAATATATTTTCCCCTTAAAATCATACTTCCCATAATAAATATCATAGTTATAAGTGAAGCTATAGTCAATTGTCCTAGATATATTTCCTTATTGAACTTCAAAAACCTTATTGAAGATACCTTTCTTCTATTTTCAATTTCTTCATCTATAAACTCCGTCATAACATATCCTATTACAGCAATATATAAAGCCATTATTATATATGAGACAAAATTGAAGTAAAATTTAAACCACGTATTTACTTTTTGATTTACATTATCTTCAGATTCAATTAGATTTACATCTACGCTTTTATCTAAGGCTGAACCTACATTGAGTAAATCAAACTCTCCATTTTCATAAGTTGCATTGGCAAAGGAAATAAATTTATTGATTTGATTTTCAATTTGATAAGATGCTATATTCCTATCATCTCTAAATAATTCAATAGCATTTTTTTTATTCACTATCCTTTCATTAAAATCCTCTGGAATGATGATTACTGCATCTACTACTTGAAGAAACACCTGCTCCTTAATATAATCTTCATCTGCATCCATGAATGTTATTTTATTCTTCTTTCCTAGATAATCTGTTAAGTTCCTAGATATTTCACTATTGCTGTTATCAACTATTCCAATAATAAACTTTGTTTCTGTGAAGCTGATTTCCCTTTGAGCATTGCTACTACCATTTAATATTGATAGAATAAAGAATATTATAGTATATGAGAGAATAACACCCTTGTTTTTTAGTGCTATTTTAATGAAATACTTATATACTGTCATAGGTCTTCCTCCTTAAAAATACATAGGATATACTGATTAAAGCTACACAATAAATTGATAAGACAATGATGCCTTCACTTACACTTTTAGTGCTTCCTAACAGATTTATCCTATAAAGATTATTAGTTATTATGGCGATTGGATTTATCCTTCCTAATACTGGAATACTTTTATCAAGCTCAATCTTTATATTAGGTGACATCATTCCCGATAAAGCCGATAAAACTAAAGTAATCATAATCCCTATAATTGTTTTCGTATTTTCATTTTGTTTATTGGAAGCTCCAATAAACATTCCAAGGGCTACTCCAAATAAGTTTCCCATTATTATAAACACTGTACTGTACTTTATCTCCGTAAACAAATTAATTTTTAAGATATATTTTATAAAAATCAATAATAGACCGTTTGAAAGCAAATTTAAGATTAATGAGACTATAATACCTGCCAATAGAAATTCGTTCTTTCTGAGAGGTGTTATATTTATTCTCTTGCCTACATTAGTCAGATTTGCTTGAATCAAAATCACTGTTACAATTCCAGGAAAAATTCCATATGCAGAAACCATTGCAATTAGTGAATAGAATATTATAATTACAACATCTGCTTTTTGATTTGTTTTTGAAATATAGTTTACTGTAAAATCAAATTTTTCCATAGGCACATTTAAACTTCCCATCTGTTTAATCTGATCCAATATTTCTTTGATTATAGTCTGATTTACCCCTGATTTTTTCACTAATAGATTTAAATCATTGTCTACAAATCCTTGAATTTCTTCATTCTCTAATTTTTCATTTATTTCATCCTCTAAGATTTTATGAACCTTCACTATTTCAATTTCTTCCAATATAAATGCAATAGGATTTTCAGAACTTATTCCTATATCAATATTTTCTAATTGTATATTTATCATTCCATTAAAGGCTGTATAGAAAAATATTGCCATTATAATTGGATATATTAAAGTCCAGAAAAGAAAAGATTTGTCTCTATATAAGTTTTTTCCTTGATACATACAATTTCTAAATATACTTTTCATATCAATCCCTAAGCTCCTTCCCTGTTAACTCTAAAAATACATCATTTAGTGTTGGTAACTGGCTATATAATTTTGTATAGGTAAGGTTATTTTCTTTTATAAATTCCAATAGATTTGATAAATTATTTAGTCCATTTTCAAACTTTATTATATAATCATCTTCTCTTTTTTCTATATCTATTACATGAGGAATATTTTTGATCTTCTGAATCTCTTTATCTTCAATAGATGAGAAGCCAACTACTATTTTTTCAGTGGTTGTTATCATAGCCTTTAACTCCTCATTAGTTCCTGAAACCAAATTTTTGCCATTATCCATGATTATAATTCTCTTACAAAGCATTTCTGCTTCTTCTAAATAATGAGTAGTGTATATAATAGTACTTCCTTCTTGATTTAATTTCTTTATTCCATCTAATATAAAGTTTCTGCTTTGGGCATCTACTGCAACTGTAGGTTCATCTAAAAAAATTAATTTAGGCTTGTGAACTATTCCGCAAGCAATATTCAGTCTTCTTTTAAGTCCTCCACTTAATTTTTTAGGATAAAATTTAGTATATTCCTTTAATCCTACAAAGTCTATGGCTTCTTCTACATATTCTTTTCTAATAGCCTTATTGCCTACATAAAGTCCACAAAAATAATCTATATTTTCTCTTACTGTTAAATTTTCAAAAACTGAAACTTCTTGAGGAACTACTCCTATTTGCTTTTTAATATCATAGGAGTTTGGTGTCATCTTCTTTCCAAATATCTCTATTTCACCTTTATCAAAACTCAATAATGATAGAATACAGTTTATTGCTGTAGTCTTGCCACAGCCATTAGGACCTAAAAGTCCCAATATCTCCCCTTCTTCAACTTCCATATCAAAATGCTCAAGGGCAATTAATTCCTTATATCTCTTTACCAAACTCTTTACTTTTACTACCATATAAATCCCCCCATATTTCATCTTAATTTAATTATATGAATTTACAACTTTTCATTGTAGTGTCTAGAATCACAATATAGTATGACATTTGTCATATTATAAAAATTAAAACTTTCCTATTGGTTATAAATTGTATAATATAATGAATATTAGTATAATTGAAATATAGAGAGTATTAATTGTTTCAGAAACCTTAATAAAGAAGGGAATTTTTATGAGAAAATTTATAGAAAAATCATTTATAGTTCTTTTTTGTTTATATAATACATATAAAATAAATTCAACAAGAGATTTAGCATTATACTTCCTTATTTCCTTAATTGTTTCTTTAGTATTAGACTTGTGTAAGTCTAGAAAAATACGAAATATTCTTTATTTTAGCTTTCTAATACTTTATACTTATGACCATTTATTTATATACTATCTGCCTTTGATTCTGTATAATATGTATTTAGATTTTAATCTATATGTTTTTCTCATATTTCCTTTAATCTTACTAGACTTTTCATTCATGAATCTAGCAGTATCTTCCATATCAGTTTATCTTTCAACTATGACAAATAATTTCACTGCATTTTTAAATCAGAATAAAATAGTACGAGATGAACTAAAAGAGGACGCTATCTATTTAAAAAAATATAATGAACAATTAAAAATAGATAGAGAAAAGAATATACATATTGCCATACTTACAGAAAGAAATCGTATTGCAAGGGAACTTCATGATTCCATAGGTCATGCCATAAGCAGCAGTATTTTACAAGTTGAAGCCTTGAAAATAATCTCCAATGATGAAATGATGGGAAATTTAAATCTACTTCAAGATACTTTAAATAATGGAATGAATGATATTAGAAATAGTATTCATAATTTATATAATGAATCTCTTGATTTAGAAAATAAAATAGAAAACCTCTGTAAAGAGATACCTAATATAGAAGTTAAACTTATGTATAAACTTGAAAACGATCTAAGCTATGATTTAAAATTTGATATTTTGTCTATTGTAAGGGAAGCCATTACTAATTGTGTGAAACACTCTAATTCCACAGAACTTAGTATAAGTCTTTTGAGTCAGCCTAAGTTTTATTCTATTATAATAAAAGATAATGGCAACAGATTTGATCACAACGAGAACTTATATAATAAAGGAATTGGCTTACTTTCCATGAAAGAAATAACTAGTAAATATAAGGGATTTTTAAACTATGAATTTGACAATGGATTTAAAATACACCTAACTTTAATGAAAGGGTGATTAGATGAAAGTTATAATTATAGATGATGATTATTTAGTAGTGAATTCATTGAAAACCATCGTAAGTGCCAGTGGAATAGAGGTGCTAGCTGTGGGACATGATGGTATAGAGGCTGTAAAACTTTATGAAATACATAGACCAGACTTAATTCTTATGGATATACGAATGGAGAAAATGAATGGAATAGAAGCAACTGAAAAAATATTGAACCTAGATCCCAATGCTAAAATACTCTTAATCACTACGTTTCAAGATGATGAATATATATCATCTGCTATTTCTCTAGGTTGTAAGGGTTATATATTAAAACAAAATATTGGGGGGATTATCCCTGCCATAAATGCAGTTCACTCTGGTAATCATGTTTTCGATTCAAAGATAGTCCCTAATATACAAAAATATTCTAAAAAAAGTATAGATATAGATTTAACAGATAGGGAATTTGATATTTTACTTTTAGTTGCAGAGGGATTAAATAATAAGGAAATTGCTGAAAAGTTATTTTTAAGTGAAGGAACTGTACGAAATTATATATCCAATATGTTAGAAAAGCTATCCCTAAGGGATAGAACACAACTTGCCATTTATTATTATAAATTGTAAAGTAGATAATTATAATTAAACTCTATACTTTATAATCCATTAATATTTCACTAAAAGCTTATGTCGAAAAATAGGAGATAATATCGGAAAAAACACATTGATATATACTTGTACATATAATACAATGTACTTAAATTAGTTTGTTATGTCCCTGTCAATATTATGGTAATTAAGAAAATCATAATATCCTGTAAATCTAAAATTACTCTAATTATAAGTTTTATTCCATAACAAATTATACTAATTTAATGGATATTAATCGGAGGTGAATAGAGTGTGGATAGTCAATTATTTTTATCTTCAGTATTACTTCTGATGCAAGGTCACTTGATCCAGCATTTCAAAGAAATCCCTCAGTAAAATCCACGAATAATCTGTTTCAAAATCTAAAAGCAAGATTTTCTACGGGGATAATTTGTGAGCATTGTTATGATGATATTTATCAGGGTATAGAAACAATATATGGTCGAACTGATAAGTCTGGTGAAATGTGCTACCATTGTTATCTGTATTAGAGTCAGAAGAAGCTAATTTAGACATTTGACTTTGAGCATATTTTTCGACATCAAAGGTTGAATGAGAATTATTCTTAGCAAATAACTTGGTATATGTTCTAGCTTTTTTAGGCTAAGATTGATGCAACTTAGGATTATTCTCAGTAACATAAACTTCAATCCCAGTAATATCAGTAATTAAAATAGAGGCTGAAAATAGATTAATTTTTTTAGAAATTTCTTCAGTTACATTAACTAGATTGTTAAATAAATCGTTAAAATTATCAAAAGATTCAACTTGAATATAGAAAATTAAGATTTATCAGGTACCATCAATAATCCACAGGACTTACGCATTTCTGCCGATATATGTAGTAAAGAAATTAATAGGTCAATAAAAGGTATAGATAAAATATTCTTAAGAATAGAATCAGATAACATATGATAACATATATTCAAGAAATAAAAAGGAATAAATCACTGATATTAGTAAATTGGTTTAGCAAGTCAAGTAAGTTACTTTCATTTTAATTGTAAAACTTATCAAAACTAATATAAATATTACAAAGGTTTAATTATTTAGCTGAAACTGGGATAAGATTTTCCTTTCTTTTTTTCTTTGAGTTATATACATCTTGTCAATGAATATATACACAGAAATGTGGAAAATCCAGCCATTTCAATATATGAAAAGATAGTATTAATATGAGTTATAGAATTCTGCAACGAGCTAATAATATAAAATTCTGGGGGGATATTATAATGAAGAACAAAAGATTTATTACATTGATATTGGCAATGGTTATTATTTTAGTTCCTATATCTACTACCGCACAAGAAATAGAAGTATATAGTAATAAAGATATCACTATATTAAATGATGATATTTATAATTTGATTTATACTCAAAAAACAGATGATGGATTATATAAAATAGTAGAGCATATGACAGAGGACTTAAAAAATGTAGAATCTAACTTTTATAAACTAAATATAGAAACAAATGAATTTGAGCATAAAAAATATATAGAATCAAAGATTTCAGATGATAGCATATTGAGAGTAATTACGGAAAATGGAATTACGGTATATGAAACATATGATATATCTGATTGTTTTGACTTGAATTATAATGAAGAAAATGGAAAAGGAAGTATAAGAATAAATGCTTATGATGATTGGCATACTACCAAAAGAAGTGGTGACTCTTATATCGGAAATGCAACTATATCTGCTACAATTCAAGCATTGGGAACGCTCATAGGAGGACTCATTGGTAGTGCTCTCGGTATGCCAATATCAGGCGGAGCCGTAGGTACTTATCTTGGAACAATAGCAGAAAAAATTGTTATGAGAAATGTGAAAACAGTATATTACGAATCCACTGTAAGGTGGAAATATCGTTATCCTCGTTATGATTATGATAGCACCACTTATTTTTATGATGAGAGTGGTGGATATCTAGGGACATCTTATGATGATGGTAGCTTGATCATAAATATGTAATATGGAATATTTAAAAATATCCTTAATTTATGTATTGATAAGTATAATCTTTGATATACCTCTATTTATGAAAGGAATAAAAACTAAAGACTATTTTATCTTAAAATATAGAATAAAACTTCAAATGATTACCATAACTGCAGTTATATTAGGTGTATTTACTGGGAACTACTTATCGAAAATAAATATTAAGATTTTTAATATAGCAAGAGAGATAATTTCAGCTGTTATGCTCAATATAATATTATTATTTTTTAAGAAAAAATAAATAAGGCTTCAACATAATGAAATGCTTACAATTACTAAACTCATATTTAGATAATAAAAGGGGCTGTCTCAAAATGATTTAAAAAACCATTTGAAAAGGTAGCCCCTTTTCTATTTGAATTAAAGCAAGCCATTAAAATTTGAATGTTTTAAACAATAAAATTTTAATGGCTTTGATTTTTGGGTATATTTAAATAGAGATTTGTTAAATCTCTTAGTATGAATATCAAATTTTAATAATTTAAGCTACATCTTTCATATAAAACGATACACCACATTTGTTATTTTGAATCTTACTATGCAGCTTATTGATATCATATCCAAAGCAAAGGAGCATAAATTCAGTTTTTACGTTCTTCTTCCCACGAGTTAGGAATCTTCTAAATCCATAATCCTCTTTTAATACTCCAAACGCACCCTCAACTTGAATTGAGCGGTTCATTCTTAACAAAATACCCTCTTTACTTGTTATATTGGATAAAGATTTATTTCTCATTTCTATAAATTTCTCAGAAACTTGTAATTGCCTATTTCCTTTAGCTTTTGTGCATTTAGATTTATACTGGCAACTATCACAACTTTCGCATTCATATACCTTGACTTCAGACTCATATCCAGATTTTGATTTTCTTTTTATCTTATGAGTAAATTTTAATCTTTTATTATTATGACAAAGATACTCATCTTTTTCACTATTATATTCCATGTTTTCTCGTTTGCTTATATTGGATTTAAAACTACTTTTCTTCATTGTTTCATATGATTGAGGTTTTATAAATGAATTTTGTTCACTATTATCTAAGTAAACATAATTTTCTTCACTTTCATATCCTGCATCTGCTACTACATTTTCATATTTTTCAGCTAGGTTTTCATTAAGTTTTTCTAAGAATGGAATAAATGTCAGCTGGTCAGATCTTTCACTAGAAATATCTACTCCTACTATATATTCTCCTTCTACTCCAATTTGCATATTGTATCCTGGCTTCAATTGTGAATTTCTCATATGATCTTCTTTCATATGCATAAATGTAGCATCTTTATCTATTTTAGAAAAACTATTTCTTCCATCAAATGTAGCATTGTATTCGTCGTACTTATTCTGCTTTTCTATATATTCTTCAATACTTTCTACTATTCTTTGAATTTCAGTTTTTCTTTTACCTTTCCCATTCACAAATTCTATATTTTCTTCATCTTTCTTTTTAATAAAAAAATCTAGTATTTCTTCTAATATTGAAACCTCAATTTTTTCGTCAATTAAAAGATATTGTTTCGTAAGCGGTTAATAATCTCATGGATTTAAAAGTATTATACAACATGAGATAATATTCTCTACAAGGTACTTTTAATGTTCACAAAATAATTTTGCCAACATTAGAAGTGTAGGGAGGATGATTAATATTACTACTATGAAAACCACAAAGCATGAAATCCTAAGATCACAATGGATTGAAATCATTAAAAAACATAGTCAAAGTGGCCGATCCATTAGCCAATGGTGCGGAGAGAATGATATTTCAAAAAGTAAATTCTACTATTGGCAGAGGGTCATTAGAGAAGAATCTCTAATTAAAGCTGGGACGCTGGCAGTTACAGGAAAAACCCAATTTGTGGAGGTAAAACCAAGCATCACTGAATTTAAACCTAACAACCAAGGTACTTGTGCCATTCTTCGTTCAAATGGAAATGAAATTGAAGTTCTAAATGGGGCGGATCCAAATACATTGGGAGAATTGCTTAACTTAATTAGAGTTCTATGAAAGTAAAATTCCCTGATGATATAAAAATATACATTGCCTGTGGGAAAACTGATATGAGAAAATCAATAGATGGTCTCTCACAGATAGTATCCCAAAACTTTAAACTTAATCCATTTGAGAATGCATTGTTCCTTTTTTGTGGAGGGAAAAGAGATAGAATGAAAGCTATACTTTGGGAAGGAGACGGATTTCTTCTTTTATACAAGCGACTTGAAAATGGCGTTTTTCAGTGGCCAAGAACTACAGAAGATGTTAGAGAAATTAGTCCTCAGCAGTATAGATGGTTAATAGAAGGATTGACAATAGACCAGAAAAAAGTAATTCAAAAGTTAGATAATAAAATGATAATATAAATGTGTAAAGGACAATGATAAAATACAGATAAAAGGTAATCAAAAAGTACAGAGTTCTTAATCAAAGAGGGAACACTACCTAAAGAATAAAAAATAATAGGTGGTGTGAATATGAAAGGAGAACTTTGGA
>NZ_VUNQ01000075.1 GCF_009695605.1 Tissierella pigra | reverse complement strand
AGCAGCTTAGTTTTCAAAATTACACATATATTCAGTGGATCTTTTTGTTGTGCCTATTTTTAAAATAACATTTATTTTTAAAAAAATGGAATTGTTTTTAAAAATTCTCTTGACTTTCTTAGTTGGTACAAATTATTTTTGCGGTTCTTAGAGATCAAAAACCATTTGAATTAAGAACACCAGATGACCATCAAAAGATGATTCGTCTAAATAACAAACAAGCAGCTTAGTTTTCAAAATTACACATATATTCAGTGGATCTTTTTGTTGTGCCTATTTTTAAAATAACATTTATTTTTAAAAAAATGGAATTGTTTTTAAAAATTCTCTTGACTTTCTTAGTTGGTCTATTAAAGTTTTAATAGGCACAGGAGATTTGTAACTGTAACCTAATATTTCAAAAGTCCTCAAATAAGGCATTAGCATTTATTTTTATTCCCGTAAGCCTTGTTATTACTTAACTTCCATTTCTTCTAGCCTGATTCTAAGGGTTTTAAAAACTTGGTTACAAGTTACATGGTTACAAAGTTACAATTTTATTCTTTCCCTGTGTCTATTTTTATTTGCTCTGGCTCCTCCCATTCTTCCGGTAAATCATTATTTATTACCTCCATAAATTCTTCCTTTACTTCTTGTCTTTCATAATAAAGTTTTACTGGTATAGATATTCCACTAGGAGAAATTCTTTTAGTCTTTGATGAGCGAACTGGCTTCCATTCTGGAAAATAATTATCCATGATTTCAGAAAAAGATTTTGATTTAATCTGATAGCCTCGCATGGATAATTCCTTAAAACAAGTTATATTTGGTTCTTGTGTTTTTGCTTTATATTCTTCTAAGAAGTAGCGAATATCTTCAACATCTGGATTAAGATACTTAAACTTTTCTTGTTCCTGGTAGAGATCATTAAGAAGCTCTTTTGGTATGGTCCAGGAATGTTTCTTCTCTTTGTAGAGTTTATATCCATAGGCAAGGGGCTGGTTAAAATCTTCTCGGATTGAATCTAGATATTCTTTTTCTGATTGTTCTCCTTGGAAATCCTTGTCTAGATAAATGGCCTTCTTTCTATTTTCTTTATGACATTCTACAGGTAGATATCTTCTTTCTCCTGTGTGGTCATTGAGGAAGGTTCTTTCATTTAGTGTACCAATTAAAATACAAGTCCTAGGAACATCTGTTGAAAATTTCTCGTAGGGGATTCTTATTCTATCACTTAATTTAGATAAAAATGATTTTGCTTCATTAGCTGATTTTGCATTTCTTAAGGCTACAAATTCTTCAATTTCTACTACTGCCTTTCCCATTAAGTTCATAACAGCATCCTTACCTTGAATATTTTCAATGGTACAAAACCAATCATCCCTTATAGCCAAATATCTAGCAAAAGTAGACTTTCCTATTCCCTGTCCACCTACCAAGACCATCATTTCATCAAACTTGGATCCTGGTTCAAATACTCTTTTAATCAAACCTAAAATCATATGCTCCATGATCCAAGCATTAAGTTCTGTGTCTTCAGCTCCTAGATAAGTTGGTAGGAGTTTAGCTATTGCATTTCTATCTCCCTTCCAAGTAAGATTTTTTAGATATTGTTCTGGTGGACTTATTTCATATTGATTAGCAACAAAGCGAACTGCATCCCACATTTTATTAGCATTGTAATTAAGTCCAAAATGCTTTTCTATTTCAAGTCCTAGCCTATTGTTTAGTGAGTCATCCCATAGTCTAATTTGATTGGACTTTATACCTTTTTCCCCTATGATCTTACCTTGAAATTTAATCTCATTGGTAAATTTATCATAGAAGATTTGTCCTTCATATATCTTCTTAGCCTTACAATATTTTGGATTAAGGAGTACTGTGACAATATTTCCTGTAATCTGCTTTACATTACCTTTTACTGTTTTCTGTAAATCGATTAAAGAATAGGACTGGTCTATTTCAGGAAAAACTAGTTTAAACTCTTTCATAGGCCCTGGTCCTTTTCTTGTATTCAAAATGTCTGCTCCAATCAAAGGCCACAAAATTGCCAAGGCTTAAAACTTTCTCTATAGTCTTTTCTACATAGTCAAGATACTTTCTATCATCCCTTCTTTTCTCATTGGTGGCTAGGCGATTTAAAGGAGTCATTAAAAAAAGTTCTTTCATTAAGTTAGGATTTCCATCTGTATAGTTTCTAGCAAGTACTAGAAAGGTAAAGTCATCTCGACTGTGGTCACCTGTTAGGCTAGCTCCTGAGGTAAGCATACTTGCCTTTCTATTGGTTCTTTCCATGGTAGTTAGTATTTCATCTAGGCTTAGGTCATCTAGTCTAGAAAACTTGTTTAAAGGCTCATACTTGTATTCTCTGATTTGTTTTAAGGTGGATTCTTTCTCCTGTGTCCATTTCTTGTAAAGCTTATTTAATTCATCTTCTTTAGCTAAAAGTTTATTACTTCTAGGAAAGAAGGATCCATCTCCTATATTTCCTGTAAGAGCTATATATCTATTTTTCTTATATATCTCAATTCCTCTACTTGATAAGTTAAGATTATCTGGAATAGTCCCTTGAACAAAGATATGAATCCCCTTGCCTGATTGAGATACTTCCATGTAAGTTCCTGCAAAGTTCTCTACAACTTCTTTGGCCATAGGAGTTAGCTTTTCATCTTGAATTGCATGGTCTAAGTCTATACAGATAATCCTATCTTCTTCCACTAAAACAAAGCCTAGAGGTTTATTCTTTGTCTTAGCTTCATTGAAATCTATCCATCGTTCTGGATGATTCCAATCATTAACTTTTCCATCAATTAGGGAAAAGGGAAGCTTGGCTACTTTACCATTTAAATTTTCCTTTCTCCAACCTACAAATCTTTTGCTTTTTTTCATTTCTTCTGGTAGATATTTATATTTTTCCATTCATTTTACCTCCTTATGCTGTTCAAAACAGACCCCATATGGTAAAATGAATTTGGTAGAAACATTCCATATGGGGTGTGCCTTTGGTCTTTGTGCTAAAGGCTTTTTTCTTTTTTGATTTCATAGTAGATTTCTATTAAAAATCTTAAAATCTCTTGGTCATCCTCTTCTAATCTTCCATATTTCTTTACAACTTTTGCTAGTCTAAATATTTCTAGAGCAAATTTATCTTCAAGTCTATAATCAGCTTTAATGGACACAGTAGGAGATGTTAATGAGCTTATGATATAATCTTGCTTGCTAAGGCCACTTATTTCTACTTTTCTATCTAATAATCTAGCTTCTTCCTCCGTTGCTCTAAAGGAGATTATTTTATTTCTTTTTCTTTTACATGGTTTTTTAGTTTTATTAGTCATCTTCATTCTCCAATAATTTCTCCCATTCATCCTCTAAGCTTTCTTTTCTTATATCAGATAAGGAAAGAGCCATATCATTTTGCTTGCTTGGGAATAAGTGGGCATATCTATAGGTTATATCGATGGATTCATGGCCTAATCTATCTGCTATAGCTATTGCCGAATATCCTAATTCAATTAATAAAGATACATGGGAATGTCTTAGGTCATGGACTCTAATCCTTTTAACTCCAGCTTTATTACTCCCTCTGGTCATTTCATGGTGTAGATAGGACTTGGTAATTGGAAATAATAATTGATCCTCCTTTAGCTTGTATATTCCAGCCATATATTTTTCTATTTCATCTGATAAAAAGTCTGGCATTACAACTGTTCTAATACTTTTCTTAGTCTTGGGCTCTGTAATAATATTTTCTCCATCTATTCTTTGTAGAGATTGATTTACTCTAATAGTATTGTTAGTAAAATCAAATTTCTCCTTGGTTAAAGCTAGTAATTCTCCTGTTCTTAGTCCACACCAATACAAAATTTGAAAAGCATGGAAGGATAAAGGTTTGTCCTTTACTTCCTCTATAAATTTGTCATACTCTTTTTCAGTCCAGAACTTCATCTCAGAAGCTTCCTTTTCTCCAATAGATCCAACATCCCTTGCTACATTAGATTTTAGATTATAATATTTACAAGCATGATTTAGGACACTACTTAATTGAGCATGTATTGTTCTTAAGTAGGTCTGAGAATATTTTTTGCCTTTATCATCTTCCTCTTTCATTAATATATTTTGCCATTTAACTATTGTCATTTTAGTAATTTCATTAACCTGAAGATCTCCTATATAGGGAATAACCTTTGTCCTTATTATTTGTTCTTTAGTTCTCCAAGTATTTTCTCTTAATCTTGGTCGCATATCTTTTTCATACACCTTAAAAAACTCATTAAATGTCATATCAAGATTTCCAGCTTGCTCTCTTAAAAAATCTTCTTCCCATTTTAGAGCTTCTTTTTTTGTTTTAAATCCTCTCTTCTTTTTATTAATCTTTTCACCACGCCAATTACTATAGGTGAATTTAGCAAACCAGGTGCCATTTCCACTTTCATCTCTATAAGCTCCCACTACTAGGCCTCCTTTCTTACTTGGTAACAATACTTGTCCAAGAAATATTGTCTATTAATTTTGCCTCTTTGAACCCTATAGCCTAGTTCAACTAGTTCTTGATTCATTTCATTTATTATTTGATAGGCTGTAGTTCTGCTAACTTCTAAAAAATCCTGAACTTCTTTTGCGTTCATAAAAATCTTATTCATTTTTTTCTTCCCCCTTGTGTTTTTATTTATAAGCTTCTCATCAATGAATAAATGACGAGCATCAATTTGGTTGCCTTATAATTCATAGCACAATTTCGTGCTATGAATTATATATTACCAGCACGCTTTCGTGTTGTCAAGATTAATTTTAAATTGTTTTTATTTGTTGTTCTTATTACAAGAGATTTCTATGGATTTATAATCGTTCACTTCTGTTGCTATAAATGATATCTTGTGATAAAATAAATTAAAATACTAGCGAGAGGGGTTTCCAATGATTTCAGGTGAAAAGCTAAAAAAGTTAAGATTAATTAGAGAATTAACACAGAAGGAATTAGCAATAAAATCAGGCCTTACAGATTCTGCTATAAGAAATTATGAATTAGGTTATCGTTCGCCTAATAAGGATCAATTAATAAAAATAGCCCAAGTTTTAGACTGTGATGTATCTGCCTTAATTGACCATACTCCTATTTCTAATTTTGAATTTATGCAAATACTTTTTGATTATGAGGAAGAGTTAAAAATCAGACCACTAGTAGAAGATTCTACAATAGGGCTGCTTTCTCATGATATGAATTTAAATGATTTTCTAAAAGAATGGGATGAAATGAGAAAAAAACATTATAATGGAGAGATTACAGATGAAGAATTTGAGGATTGGAAACTCTCATATCCTAAGAAGTCTAGATTAAAAAAATAATTATTAAACTATAAATATATAACCTCATTTTTAAACTGGTCGAAATCGAACAGTTTAAAAATAATTCAATACTTAAATACTAAGTATATAATCCAATTTTAACCCTATCGAATTCGATGCCTTTAGAAATCTGTTTAGATTTCTAAATAAATATACACACAAAAACACCATAGATTCTTTTATTAAGATCTCTATGGTGTCTCTCTTTGTAAGCCACTTGACATTATTTATCTTATTATTCTAAAAAACTTTTTTACCCAATTTCGTTCCAGTTGATGATTTTGAAAGCCTGTAAACCTTGATATTATTGACTTTTGTCTTTTAATCTAACTACTCCCACTCAATTGTGGCAGGAGGTTTATTTGTTATATCGTATACCACTCTATTTACCTGTAGTACTTCATCTGTAATTCTTGTAGAAATCTTGTCTAATAAGTCTAGTGGAATTGGATACCATTTAGCTTCCATTGCATCTTTAGTGGTTATAGCTCTAAGTCCAATTAAATGCTTATAGATTCTTTCACCATTTATAACTCCTACAGATTGGATATTTGGTAATACTGAAAAGTATTGCCAGATTTCCTTATCTAGGTCTGCTTTTTTAATCTCATCTCTATAGATATAGTCTGCCTCCCTAATGATGTCTAGTTTTCAGTGGTTATATCTACTTATTAAATTGTTTGTAGGTTCCCTTGTACAAGGAGTGACTATTCGAGTTTTGACCACCTAGGTGGCTCCCTTATGGGATGTGACCATCATAGCATTCAAACTCAGTAAACTCAAGGGTCTTCTTGCATCTTTTTATGAATATTTTTAGAATTATTTAGGTAGTTTTATATGATTTTGTAAAGCCTTTTCTACTATTTGAGGTTGTACTGATAAATAATGCTGTGTTACTGCCACTGTACTATGTTGTAAAAGTTGCCTTACCAACTCTATATTATAATCATTTTCATTATATATAGATACTGCAAAAAAATTTCTAAAACTATGTGTACCAATGCTTTCTAATCCTAGATGCTCTATAACAATTTTTAAATGCTTTTGAATTTGTCTTACAGTGATGCTGAATAGTTTTTGATTAGGTTTTATATTATTATCTAATGCATAACTCTGTAAATATGTAAGCACTTGGTTTACTACTGTAAACTCTCTAATTTTACCCGTTTTCTGTTCTTTAATATTTAATCTATATCTATTCCCATCCTTAACTATATCCGATAGTTGCAAATTAACTATATCTCCTATTCTTAAACCCAGATTGGCTTGTACTACTAAGGCTGTAGCTATTCTAATATTAAGTTTAATCTGCCTACCATCTGCTGTTATTAATCCCTCTTGAATAGTTTGTATTATTAAAGAATATTCCCCTTCTTTCAATGCTCTTGTTTTTATATTTGCCATAATGTAATTTCACCCCTTAGTCAATAAATTTTCTATTCAACTTCTTTTTTATAATTATCTATAGTTCCTATCTTTGATATCTTAATTTTATAATCCTTATTTAAGGCTAAATTTCTTTTTGTGTATATTAAACGAGCAGGTGTTTTTCTATCTTTTTACACCTGCCAATTTATCAATCGCTGCTGTTGTAAAGACTTTTATTTTATCAAGCTTATAGCTTTTTCTATTTCTGCTGTCGTCTTTGGTCTCCAACAGTTTCATTATCTTTTGCCTCTTGATATTTTCCCTTTTCGAAATGTAAATTTAATCATTGTTATGAATAATGAAGTTATAGTTGAACAAGGTACTCACGATGAATTAATGATGAAGAAAGTTTTTTATGAGAACTTACATATGAGTCAATTTCAAAAACTAATATAAAATAAATCTGGACTTAGTATAAATATAACTAAAAGGGCCAAAATAGTGTTTTCCACTGATTTTTGACCCTTTTAGTAAGTAATTCAATATAATTATGAATTCAGCTTAAATTTTCCGACCTCTTCATTTAATGTAACAGCTTGTGCTGACATTTCTTCACTAGTGGCTGAGTTTTCTTCTGCTGTAGCTGCATTATTTTGTATAACAGCAGATATTTCTGAAATACCTTCTTTTATCTGCTCAATTGTATTAGTTTGTTCAAAAGATGATTTCTTTATATTATCAAAACTTTCTACTACTTGAGAAGTTTTTTCTTGAACATCTTGTAGAACTTTTACTGTATCATCAGTTATTTCTATACCCTTTTCTACAGCATCCACTGACATTTGAATTAACTTACTTGTTTGGTTGACTGCATCTGAAGATTTTGCTGCTAGTTTTCTTACTTCATCTGCCACAACTGCAAATCCCCTTCCTGCCTCTCCTGCCCGTGCTGCTTCAATTGCCGCATTTAATGCAAGGAGATTTGTCTGAAATGAAATATCTTCAATAACCTTAGTTATACTAGCAATTTCACTAGAAGCTGAGTGAATATTTTTCATTGCATTAGTTAATTGCTTCATATGTTCATTTCCAGTATCTACTTTTTCTCCTACTTCTTCAATATATTTTGCTGCTGCGGCTACATTTGATGTGTTCTCAACTGCTTCCTCTGCAACTTGTTCTATCGATGCACTTAGTTCTTCAATAGATGCTGCTTGTTCAGTAGCACCTGATGCAAGAGCCTGAGCACCATCAGAAACTTGAATTGAGCCAGCACTTACTTGTTCTGCTGCTATATCAATAGTACGAAGCGTATGATTTAAAGAAGTTGATAAATTCATAAAAGCAAGTTTAATAGACTCAAAGTCTCCAATATAATCTTCCTCAAGATGAATACGCATATCTCCTTGAGACATATTTTCAAGAGTAAACGTAATTTCTTTTATATATGCAATATATCTACGTAATTGAACGACTGTTTTGTTAATTGCCTCTCCCATTTGCCCAATTTCATCTTTAGAACTCACATCTGCTGAAACATCAAGATTTCCTTCGGCAATTAAGTTTGCTGTATTTGTCAATTCTTTAATTGGAGCTACAATCTGTATCGATAAAGCCCAGATAATCATACCAATTATTGCAATAGCGGCTACAAATATAACAACCATTAAAATAAATATTATATAAGAATCCTTATTAAATTCTCCACTAGGTAAACCAGCTGCAATTGTCCAGCCTGTATCACCTACTAATGATACATATCCATAGCTCTTAGTATTATGAGATGTATATTTTAAACTACCTTCTGATTGAGACAGTATTGCTTCTTTAATATTTTGGGACATAGATACATCTGAAATTGGCTGATTTATATTTTCTTCAACTGGATGATAAATTATTTGACCAGATTTAGTTGTCAAAATATAAAATCCAGTTTTTCCCAGAGTATATGAGCCTACTGTTTCTCCAAGTTCTTCTAGGGAGAAATCCAAACCCACTGCTCCAATGATTTCTTGAGTCCCTGCTTTAAATATAGGTGTAACTACAGTAACAACCTGTAGCTTAGTAGCCGTATCCTCATAAGGCTCTGTCAAAATAGTTGTCTTTTTATTACTCATTTCTATAAACCAAGATCTATTTTGTATATCCCAACTTCCATCGCTATGATAGTCATCTGCATTTATCAATTGACTTGAGTTTACATCTGCTATCCATACAGCTAAAACAGAATCACTATATTCATCTTGAATATTTCTAAGAGTCTTTCTAATGGAATCAAATTCCTCATAATCATCAATTCTAGTACCTGCGTCTATTTCAATAAATAATCTTTCAAGATAGGCATTTGATGCAGCCGTTTTAATTATTTCAAAATGTTTTGTAAAATAGTTGTTAATTTCATGAGAAGCAGCTTGAGACCTAGCTACCAACTCATTAGTCGTAAGTTTATTCACACTTGTACTAACAAGAACCAACATAATAACACCAACTACTACAAATGCCAGTATAACAGGTATACCAACAAAGGTAAAAATCTTAGAAAAAAGTGATTCGAATTGCTTTGTTAATATCTTTGAATTTTTGAGACTCAATTTCTTTTTAATCATATGTATCTCCCTTTCTCATAAGTTTATTTGTTTCTACTGCTTGAAGATTTATAAGTAAGCAAAAGGTCTTTATAACAGTACACAAGAATACATCTTTTTAACTTATCCCTTTTATTTTTTCCTCTCCCCAGTAACTTCTCTTTCAAGCCATTTAGCAATCCAATTTCTTCCAAGAAATTCACTTACTATTATGACAAAAATAGCTCCTATAGTTGCGTCAAACATTCTGCTAAAGACATATACAATATGATTTGTAGGAGTATGGAAGATACATAAGTGTAAGTATTGCCATTGCCAAAGCAGTTTTCAAACTCCTTTCCTTTATCCAAGACCTAATATACCTGAATGAATTGTTTTGTGACTTTTCATATAATAAACCCTACATCAATTTGAATTTTCTGTATATATACCCTCTTTTATTCCTAAATCAACAAGAAATTGAATTATGATATTTTTATAACATTATCTTATTCATCATAATATAATAAATCATATTTTTCAAAACATTATTTAATAACAAATATATAATTTCATGTTTCAAAATTTCACACCATTTATATAGTTTTCTCAATATAATCATTATCACTTTACCTTTATATATAATAAAGAACAGTCAGTATATTTCCTTATATTATTCTAATTATATTTATATTGTAAAGGACAATGATAAAATACAGATAAAAGGTAATCAAAAAGTACAGAGTTCTTAATCAAAGAGGGAACACTACCTAAAGAATAAAAAATAATAGGTGGTGTGAATATGAAAGGAGAACTT
>NZ_VUNQ01000074.1 GCF_009695605.1 Tissierella pigra | reverse complement strand
ATACTGCACAATGAAATAGTGGCTCCCTATTTCTATGCATAGTAGATACTAGTGTTACCACATCTTGTAGATTACTTTCCGCTGTTACAGTCTGTTGTAAATCATTTGTATTTGAAGTATTCATCCTATTTTTATTGGCTGCATTATGAATGATTTTCTTTTCTTCATTTGGAGTTACCTGCCTTGTATAGATTCTAAGAGTAACACCATCCTTCTCTCCAAGGTGACGAAGGATAGCCTGTTCATTTGTACTTGTAGGATATTCCCTTAATGCCCATACACATCTATAGGTATTTCCACAAATAAAGTGGTCAGTGTTAAATTTAATGATAGAAGGGGCAATCATATCAACAAAGGTTTTAATTTTTTCATCTTCCGTCATAGGCGATTTATTTTTTGCCATGATATTTACCTACCTCTCTTTCTTTTCTTCTGCACTAAAAAAGCCCCACACATTGTGCAAGGCTGTATATAGCTAATATATAAATGATGTGTCTTAGATTTATAAATCATTTGCTTATGTTAATAATTATTTTTATCAATTGGTTATTTCATAAACATCCACTCTTTTAATAATCCTGTACTGTTTAGCCCACTCTTGAATTTGGTCCACCCCTTCTTCTGATAAATCAAAGATAAGTGTCTCATCACCATAATGTTGACTTGAAAACAATAACTTTTTACCATTGTATAAGTTAAGAGTAAACCATTTAACAAAACCTTCTTTAGATAAGAAATTTTCCTTCACTTCAATTTCAAAATCATTTGTTACTTTCCCTTGAAAAACAATTTCTCTAGTTTCTTCATTATCTATTTTTTTACCATACTTTATTCCCGATTCTATAGCTTCTCCATCCTCCGACCATACCCTTGTTTCAAAAGTATCTGCCTTATTAAGAAATTTCTTTACAAGATCAACCCACCATGAATAATCTGCAAAAATAGAAGCCATATTTCTACTAGAAATGTCTTCTCTTTCAACCATAAACATTACATAATATGGCATAAACTTACCTCACAAAATATAAAGTAGTCTTTAATTCGTATAAAATTACCTCTACGACTTATTTTTAAAAGAATACGTCTTAATTATAAAATTAATTAACTAAAAATAATAATTATTATTTACTCTGACCTAATACAAGTGTTGCGAATGCATAAGAAGATTTATTTATCTTACTTCTAATCAATAAGCAATGTATGGATTTCTCTTCGACCATATAATCATAATATCTTTCCAAGTCCTCAATTTTTTCAAACATAAATTCTGTATTTCCGTCTTCTACCGAAGTTAATATAAGTGGATTTATGTCATAATCAGAAACAATATTACCTCTTTCATCTACGATGTAATCATAAACTTCGAATTCAGTTGTTTCAAAATTCAGAGCTTCAATTTCAATTTTTTCTCCAAAATCAATCATTGGCAAATCAATAAATCTTTTACCAACCATAAAATCTTTTATCCCTTCTTCAATATCTTCTTTCTCTTTATTATTTCTATTAAAATAATGAATCACCTTTAATTCATTAGAATCATATGATATTTTAATGGCTGGCTCTTGTATCATACTATTTTGGCAAGATGCTAAAACTAATAATATTAATAATAAACTAATCATAATAAATGAATTCTTAAATCTTTTCACAATACTTCATCCCCTAAAATATAAATTCTCTTACTTTTTATAAATCTACTTTTACACACATATATGTTTATTTGATGTTATTTCTCTTTATATATGCCATAATAAATCCACCCATTGTTGCAATCGATAGTATTGGGCCTAATTCACCAGCATTCATTCCGTAACCAATGCTGGTACCTACTAAACCAATAACAATGGTTACAATAATTCCAAGTATAATCATTTTTATCACTCCTCAAAAAATATAAATAATCCTTACTTCACATTTATCTACCACTACGACATAAAATATAAATTATGCACAATAGTTACACTACAAATTGGAATTTACCATCGTTCCATATTAGCTTGATGTTTTTGCAAATATATTTGTTCCAGCTCTTGTGGTGAAATATCATAACAAAGCATAACATCATTCAAATACATAAGAGTGTCGCACATTTCCTCAATAAAATTATTTCGAACATCTATATCATCCATAATCATTTTATCGCCCCTTTTTTTGATTACATCAGCTATTTCACCTGCTTCAATTATCATCCATAGAAGTTTATCCCTTCCTCTGTCAGGCGAAAGAGGATCCCATTTATCTTTATATTTTTCTTGTAACTCCTTTTGGATTTCTTGCATTTTCTCAAAGTTAAAACCTGACATTGTCTTCCCTCCAAATTCTTATTTATCGGTATGTTAAACAATTATTAGTCCGTAATTTTTTCTGCTGAACATAATTATACTTTTATTCATTAAATATCTTGTTATTCCATCTTCATTCCATTATTATCTTGCTCTAATTTAGGCAATGGAATATGAAGAAGTCTTAAAAAATCCTTTTGTGATTCCAGTTCTCTTTCCACAATAAAGTTAATAAATAAGCTATCATCTTCATGTGCTTTTTCTAGGAGTGAAATATACTCAGTTCGTAAAATTGGAGGAATTAGTGCTGGCAGATATCCATCCTGTATCAATGTTGTATTCATTAATAGCCTAGCAACCCTACCATTACCATCTTTAAAAGGATGGATAAATACAAACTTTTTATGAAGCAGTGCTGCAAATTCTACTGGATGATATTTTTTTCTTTCTGTCTTTATCCATTTACATAAATCCTCTATTTCACTTTGAATATTTTCTACTTTGGTAACCGGATAGTTAGATCCTGTGATAAATACAGGAATGTCACGATATCTTCCTGCAAACTTTTCCTCAATATTTTGATAAAACAGTTTATGCAGATAAAGGATGTCTTTCTCTATGATTTCTTTATTCTCAAGCAAAGTAAACATATAGTCATATGCTTTTGCATGATCTACGGCTTCAAACATATCTCTTAGAGGTCTTCCCCCAACCGTTAATCCATCTTCTATTAAAACTTTTGTTTCACTTTCAGTCAAAGAATTCCCCTCTAGTGCATTTGATGTCCATGTTAATCCAACACGATAAAAGTCTTTTATCTGCTTTAGCATTTCACCTTCAAATGGTCTTAACTCATTAATGGTATTTTGATATAAATCCAATTTTTCAATGCCTTCCATCATTTCACTCCCTTTTTATATATTTTTATATAGATATAGTATAGTTTTCATAATCCTTTAATTATACCAATTGTACCATATACCATTTATCAAATAAACTCATATTTTCTGTCTTTACTTTATTTAATCATTGAAAATTACCCATCTTTCCCCATCATAGTCTTCATATCTTTCCGTTGTTACATTCTGCTCATAATATACTCCAAGGAATCTTTTGATATCTGCATTATCTGCTCTTCTAGCTACAAATCCTTGATCCTTTAAATTTTTTTCTATCCTTGAAAGATAAGGAAACACATTTGATTCCTTTTCATCTTTAAGACGAATAATAATTAGAAACTCTCGGGCAGTTGCCATCTGTACTTGCATTCTATCAAGATTAGTGCTATCTTGTTGTAACAGTTTTCTTATAACAGGATTTTGTTCCATCTCCATTCTTCTTTTTAAATATTGCTTATTATCCTCAAAATTTTCCTTTGAATTGAGGCATAGCATTTCTATTTCAGCTATTCCTTTTAGAACTGTCATAAGAGCATAAATTCTAGCTCCTATATTTTCATCTGATAATACTGATATATTAGTTGGGTGGATTATAAAGTATACTAATTCCCCATAAGGAGTCTTAGTACTAAAATCTGTAATTTCATCTATCCCTATAAGTTCCCTTGTGGACTGCCTTTGTTTTTCCCTTTTTCTCTGCTTTATACTCATTTTATAACCTCCATTCAAATACTTGCTGTTTTAAAATAAAGAAGGCACAAGCATATTGAATAAAGTTTAGTATGCTTGTACCTTCAAATTGTATGGTTAAAAAAGCATAAACTGCTGTTATTACAATTGGTGGCATAAATCCTAGCTGTACTAAAGCAAATACAGAAACAAGAAGTCCTATTCCAATTACTCCAATGTCCTTAAGTTCCCATAGCCATAATGTTGCTTTAGCTTTTAAATTATCTGGATACATATACATCCTTTACTCAGTCCCCTCTTCTTTAAACTTTCTTAGAAAATAAGCAATCCCCTGCATAATAAAATCTACACAAGGGATTGCTACACTATTACCTAATGCCTTATATCTTGCACTATCTGATGCCTTTTCAATGTTAGTCCATCCATCTGGAAAGCCTTGAAGTCTTTCACATTCCAATGGAGTAAGTCTACGAACTAGATTTCTTGTAGTTACCAGATTCTCACTTCCTCCACCATTATCTCCACCTCCTGCTCTTAGAGTTGCACAACCTTCTTTATAGTTAGCAAATGCTGATTGCCCAAATATCATCTCCTCACAATCTACAATACACTTATCCTGACTTACATATTGATTACCAATGCCTTTTTCATCCCCTACACACAATGTACCTACTATATCTTGATATGTTTTAGGTGGAAAACAAACAGCATGGATGTCGCTTGTAGTAAGGGTGTAGCTAATATCTTCTTGAAATCCACACCCATTTCCACCATTATGTTCTTTCCTATCTATAATGTTTCCTGCAATGCAATAGCTTTCTTGGTCAATATGTTTTGATACCAAAGGAACATTATTTCCACCTGTTCCATAGGTGGCTGCAATTGTAGGTGCTACTTTTAAGGGACCATTGTATCTGCAATCCCTCCCGTGGTTATCGAATAGAACTGGTTGATTGTTACCACTTGTACCTGCTGAAGATGTAGTAGTGGGACAAAGATCAACACAAATTTCCGCATTACCTTGCTGAGTTTCCATGACTATAGGCAAATTTCCACCCATGCTAGCTCGTAACGTGGAAGTAATATTCTCTGTTATATCCATTCGATTACCACCCTGATCATTAAGGCATAGCATGGGTTCTGCAATGTCTGCAATAAATGTCTGCATCTGCATATTTTGTGTTGCCATCAATGCTCCTGATATTCCATTTAAATCAATTCCCTCATTACGCTGATTAATGTGATATGCCTTGTATTCAATGGGCATATCCTTGTTAAAGCCTTGTTCTATTCCCTTAATCCCTGCTTGAATCTCCAAAGCCGTTTTTAATTGTTTTGGCAGTTCCTTACCTCTTAACTTTGCCCTTCTAAGTATTCCCAAACAAGCTTTCTTGCTCAAATAATATTTTTGGAGCGGTGTGTCCTCCAAAATCTGCCACAAGAAAGATTCTTTTACGCCTTTGGGCGACACCCCAGTATTGAGCATCGAGAACTCTCCAAGCAATGGTGAATTCATATCCCAATATGCACCCAGCAGATTTCCATATCCCTCTCGGAGGTCTAGGTATAGATACATTGCTGTCTGCAATTCTTGCGGTTTCCTCAAGGACCGCCTTAAAGTCTTCCCCTCCTGCACTTGAGAATGCTCCAGGGACATTTTCCCAAACGAAGTATCGAGGTCTGATAAGGTGATTTGCTTTTCCTTCTCTCCCATCTTTACACCTCATTTCTTTTGTGATTCTAATTTGCTCCATAAACAATCCTGAACGCTCACCTGCAAGTCCTGCCCTTTTACCGGCCACACTCAAATCCTGACAAGGTGATCCCCCGGTTATAATATCAACAGGAGGCAATTCATCCCCTTTTAATTTTGTTATATCACCAACATGAACCATATCTGGAAACCTTATTTTCGTCACTTCAATGGGAAAGGATTCTATCTCACTTGCCCACAGGGGAATGATTCCATTATTAACAGCAGCAAGAGGAAATCCTCCTATTCCATCAAAAAGACTCCCCATGGTCATCATTACTACATTCCTAACCTTAAGGGAGTCTGTTTAATATCTATATCAAAATGTCTAATTCTCTTTACTGGAATCCCTTTTGCCCTTGCAAACTGAATTTCTTCAAACATTCCACTGGAAATATTATCTCCAAATACCCACAGTTCATCACATTTTGCTAATAGTTCTTTTCCTATTTTAATACCTAGTTTCCTTTCTTCTAGATTATTATCATTTAAAATCTGAGGATAAAGAAGATGGGGACAAAAAAATGCATTGCCACTATTTAACACATATCGGCAAGCCTTTTTTGCATAATCTATATTCTTTTTTACATCTCCTGCATAGGGAGATGCTATAAATATTAGTTTCATAAAACTCCTCCATTTCTTTTTCATTGCTTACTATTTCGGTACTGCTTGTACAATAGTTTTTGTGGTATTAACTGCTGCTTGTGCTGTATAAACTGCACTCATTATATTAGCCTTTGTGGATGTATCAAGTCCAAATGCCCCAGCAATCCTTGGCACTTCTCCTGCCGATAACATGAGACCAAGTCCTAATAATGCATGGTCTTTTACTACCATAAGTCCTGCAGTTAGTATGGTGGCTTGCAAGAATGTAGTAAGACATAGACCGATTATCTGCTTAGACCATTGAATAAAACCATCAATATAACCTCGGGGAGCAGAAAACATATAAAGACTTCCAACTGCTATTTGAATCAATAAAATTCCACCTCTTTTAAGGTTTGCAAAGAACACTTTAATAACTGCATAGCCCATTAGAATAATTATGAACAGGGCCATAAATGGACTTGTTATTATAGAAAGTCCACCAAAGATTCCTGAACTGCCAATGCTAGTAACATCCCCTGCATTATTTAATACTATAATAATGTTTGATGCAAGTTCACCTATTCCACTTCCATAACCAGTTATCCCTGCAGTTAAACTTGCTTGTAAATTAATAGATAATTTATATAGTTCCACTGGTACTATGGTAAATAAACTAACAGCCATAAATCCTTTTATAGAATTTATGGCTGCATCTCTAATACTTCCCCTACCATTTTGATACTCAATACCTGTTTCAAAGCAAGATACTACAAGACCAGTTCCATATAGTGACCAAGCAAGATAGGAGAAAAACAAAACAATAGATTGTACCCAACTCATATCAAAGAGTTCTACTCCCATATTTCCCATCTGAGCAAAGAAATCTGCAAGAAAACCTATAAGTTGTCCATAAATCCAATCAATTATTTGATCCATAATATCACCTAATATAAAATCCCATATAAATATTGTTATCGCCTCCTTTCAAAGAAATAAAAAATGTACATCTTGCTGTTAGATGTACAGAATAAGTGATACTTTTCAAAGTTACTTAATACCGAGTATATATTAGTCAATACTCACAGATTGCTTGAAGATAGCAACGGAATATGATATTATATCGACAGACAAAAATTTATGGAAGAGGTATAATATGAAAAAAGATACAAATAAATATTTAGCAATAGGTATACCCCTTGGATTATGCTTTGGTGCTGGTGTAGGAATTATTATAGGGATTATCATAAATAAAAGTAACTTTATATTTGGCATACCTTTAGGAGCTGGATTAGGAATGATTATTGGTATTATTGTTGGCTCTATCTTAGATAGTAATAATAAAAAGATAAAATAAATTACAAATTTCAATTTATAGAGTAGGATGAATCCAAATGGATATATCCTACTCTTTTATTACATCCCGAGTATCTTCCAAATGTATGTTGGAGCTGTTAGGGTGAATACCAAACATGCAAACAAAATTGCTGGCCCACTCCACTCAAATTGACCGTGCTTGCGATAATCAAAATAAGCCATTCCCAGTTTAGCAAAGAAAAACACTGCTAAAATAAGATCTATTGCAGGAAACACAACTTTATTTACTACAGTCTTAATTTGTCCGGATGCATCTTTCCAAGTACCCTCGATTGCACCTGCTACATCTCCCGAACCTGCAGCAAAAGCTGTAGTACTAAACATTAAAGTAAACATTAATACTATGCATATAGCTAATGTACTTCTCTTATATCTCTTCATAAAATCCACCTTTCTCTTTCTGTATTTAAGGTTTTAAAGGCGCAATATGCCAGTCTTGCCATAGATTTCCCCTTATTGTAAGTGAGTCTGTAAGATTCATAGAAAGCATCCCATCAGGGGTCCATGCATCTACGAGCCATGTGTTTACAATATATTCACCGTCTGGCATCCATATAGGTGTAAAATGTGTACGGTTTTTGTAGGTAGAATACTTATTTTTCTTAAATTCAAATCTTGTATTTGAACCTCCTGAAACACGTTCTAATAATCTCCAGTAGGTTTCATATCGAAATTCTGGAAAATAAGAAACGGCATTTTGAGGATAGGTAATGGCAGAACTTTGATTGCTACTTACACTTGCATTTACCAATTGATTGATGCCGTATCCACTTTTGAAAACACTTCCACTTGCAGTAGGATTTTTAATATCATTTGTAATTCTCATATCAGCAGAAAGTCTTGCACTATATTGGTCAAGGTCAAACTCCCACCAACCATGATCACACCAATATCCTGAATCTTCCCCAGTTCTATGCCATACCCAATACTCTTGCCACCATGGACTCCATATGCTCCAATTAGCTGTTGTTTTCTGCTCTCTATTTGGAACAGGAGCATGTGAGAATGTATCATTTCTATCATTAGCTACAGGATTTGGAGGCGGATTCTTATCTAAATCAACAATCCTTACATCGATAATCGATTTAGTTATGCTGCCAGAACCACGAACACTTACATTAATAATCATATCCTGCTCAGTATCTGGTGTTGTCCATTTTACCCAAGCAAGTTGTGAGTCACCTCTAGGATAGTAGACATTTCCTACATTGTAGGTTCTTCCCCCTATTTCAAAGCTAACACTGGTTGGATTATCAGGATCAGATTGCCCACCACTTACCATTACCGATGTTATAACTTCTGTATTTACTCTATATTCATAATCATAGGTGCTGATAATTGGTTCTTCTGGTTTCTCTGTAAAACGAACAATTCCAAGACCCAAAGAAGACTTGATATCTGCATTGGATGCTGGAGTTGACGTACTGCCTTTCCATGCATGATATCCTAAATCTCCTACTTCCAAAAACATTGAGAGAGGTAAATTTTTATGGGATAAGGATACCATTTTACTTCTTAATAATCCACTTACCTGCTCATCATACATAGCCGCCTCTGTTGCTGTTGTAGCAACCATAACCCCTTGAAATGTATAATATGCCATAGGTTCTAAGAGTAGTTTATATTCTCCATTAATTAGTATGTCATAATTCATTCCTGTACGAGATGCAATTGAACGAATAACCTGCTCATCTGTAAAATAGCTTTTTATGGCCTCAATATTATTTTTCCCATCTGTACTTACTATTTTAGGTATTGATTGTGAAGGATTTATAAAGGAATAACTATCTCCACTAGGTGAAAGAGTCTTACCACTGTTATAACTTATTTTGCTTACCTTTCCAAAATGCAGGCGGACATTGGTTGGCGATTTATTAGTTAAATCAATAGGGGTAGTCACTGTAGAATGGTCACTTGCACGAACTACAGTCACCCTCACCCCATCATAACCAGGTGACCATTTATTTCCACTTGTACCACTTCCCATTCCTCCACCGCCAGAGTCAATATTTCCATCTCCAACTGCAAGTACAGAAATAGGTGCAACTAAATTAAATATCATTAAAAAGGCTATAAAAATTGTTAATATTCTCTTCATGGAATTCTCCTTTCTGCAAAGAAAAAACACTGTATTTCTACAGTGTCTATCTTGCTATTAGTATTTAATCCATATTACCTACCTTGTTACCATTCTCATACATATCTTCAGCTTTAATTCCTTCACCTTCTCCAATATCATCAATCCATCCAAATCCAGGCACATAAATCTTACCATCTTTTTTATCTCCACTCTTTGGTTCATCATTCTTTTTTGGTGGCTCTTCGGGTTTCTCTACCTTGTCATGATCCACATTTACTGGTGGCTCTGTTACCCTTTCACCATTAGGTTTCTGAGTTGGATTTGTAAGCTGTTCTTTTGTAGGTTCTTTAGGCTTTTCAACATTCTTTTGAATAGTCTGCTCTGTTCCCTTATTTACACCGTTCTTATTTGTAGACTGTG
>NZ_VUNQ01000073.1 GCF_009695605.1 Tissierella pigra | reverse complement strand
TCCAATTTTTTCATTTTTGTTTAATTAGAAAAAATCAGAAGATCACGGATATCTAGCAATATAAGTTTCCCAACGCTTCATACTTCCCCCTTATCTTTTGATAAATAAAAAGCCGAGAATAACAAAAATCGTTATTCTCGGCTTTTTAGCTGCCATATTATTGGAAAATAGTATAAGTCGTCCCAACCACAAATCCATTTGTCTTTTTAATTCATATGAATTTGGGTTTCAAACATTTGACCCACATCAGCTCACTATTCCTCGCTGTGTTAGGGTATAAAAATAGCCCCGGCACTTTGATTAAAAATGTCGAGGTCCATGGATTATCTATTTATTTAATTATGCTATACTCTTCCATAATACATAGTATATGGTACTACTTATCTAAAGTCAGTATCAACAGATATGTATTAAGTATGCAATTAGTCTGCTAATAACTATAGACATATATTTTTTGTTTTAAGTAAAAAGCCTCTACTGGGATAATCCTTTTCATATAACAATTTTATAGTAGAGCCATAACTTTACATTGTTATTTAAATTAATAATATCCTTTGCCATTATCTTTTAGAAATATCTTTTACTTCTAAATTTCCAGATCCATTAGAAAAGTAAATAACTAAATTATCACTGTTGTAAGAAACCTCAAAAAAATATACTTTTTCTTTTATTTTTTCAACATTTTCTCCATTCAAATCCATACATCTGCAGATAAACAAAATTTAACTCCTAATTTTTGAACGTTCAAGGTGCTAGTTTTATATTAATTAGAAATCGTCATTTGTAATGCTAGCCATATTTTACATCAATTTAAAATTATTTTATAATACTTAACTTCTTTAATAGCATGTACACTTTCTTCACATAAATCAACGTTCTTGTATTAATTATATCAATTTTATTTCACTGTGCTGCACTTTGTAATGAACTATATATTTTAATGTCATGAACTAAGATTTTAATGCTGTAGTTACTTCTATTTATATTAATGAAGATTCTAAATATCAAAATTTTATAAAATTTAAATGGTATATAGAACAATAAAGTGCAAGTTTCCTCCCGATTCATCCTATTACATCAAGGAAAAAAGCTGAGAACAAGACAATTATTCTCAGCTTTTCGAAATAATCATGTATAAAACCTTGTATACGGTCCCATTTCTAAATCTTTTTCCTAATTATTTAATCAGTTAATCTAATGCCTTGCCCTTGTGGATTTCATTTCCAGATACTATACCTATCAAAAATTTATTTCTAATTAATAAGAATATCAGAAATACAGGTATTAAATATAAACATGAAGTAGCAAAAAAAGCACCTAAATTCTCATTTACTATTTGGGATAAATATATTGACAATGGATTTAAATCTGGGTTTTTAAATAGGACTAACCCTTGCTCTATTATATTCCAATATTCTGTAAATATTAACACTATCAATATAACTATAGTTGGCTTTACATTTGGTAAGACTATATATTTAAATACTTGAAAACGGGATGCTCCATTATTTTGTGCTGCTTCAATACACTCCTTTGGAAAGCCCTTTAACTGTAACCGTATGATGAATACACCTATTGGGTTAAAAATAGCAGGAAGGATTATTGCCCAATGAGTATCAACAAGCCCTAGCCAATCTGCAACAAGATAATTAGGTACTAAAAGAACTTGAAGAGGCATTAGCATTATCAGTATATACATAAAGAATAATGCTTCTTTATACTTCCATTTGCTATATTCAAAGCCATATGCTGCCAATGGTGAAATAATACACTGCCCTATTAAAATAGGCACAACGATTCGTATGGAATTTAGGTATGCTTTCAAGTAATGAGGGTTGTTAAATACATCTAGATAGCCACTGATAGTAGCGCTGTTTGGAAAAAATCCTATATTAACAAAGTGCATATTCCCTACTGTTAAATCCATTGTATTGTACTCTATAATCTCCTTAGTATATCTACTAACAATCTCTATGTCTCCCATAAATGAATTGGAGATTGTAAAGATTAAAGGAAGTAAAAAAAGCAATACCATTATGCTTGTAAAGCTATTAGTAAAATAACTAGATGTTTTGCTATATGTATTTTTATGATTTCCTTCAAAATTTAACATATTAAAAGTATCGGAATATCGTTTTTGCAATAGAAACATTAAGGATATAAACAATCCAATGATAATAAACAGCAGATAGGATGCCGTCGTTAATTTTTGTAGGTTTAATCTAAAAAAGTGATTGTTCATATAATGCTGTAATAGATATATATTTTCATCTGGATAATTGCCAAAGAGTAAGTAAATCTCTTTGAAAATCTTAAAGGAATTAACAACCAATAATAGTATTGAGATAAATATAATTGGTGTGAGATACACTAAGGTGATTCTATAAAATCTCTGAAATCTATTTATTCCTTCTATATCTGCTATTTCATAATATTCTTTAGGAATTTGGTTAAGTCCTACATACAATATTAAACTTGTAACTCCAACATTCTTCCAGATAAATATAATAACAGCAATAGCCATAACCCAGTTGCTATTGTACCAGTTAACCATAGGGATATTTAAGGAATAAAGAATTTTATTGGCAAATCCATTTACATCAAAAATACATTTCCAAAAATATATACTAGTGCCTGATGGAATAACAAAGGGTATTATTGATATTAAAAATATAAGTTTTTTACCTTTTTTTAATTTCCTTACTTGTAATGCAAAAAATAAAGCTAAAATAAAGCACAATGGAACAGCAATAGCTATAAAAATGCTTTGATTTGTTAAACCTCTTTGAAACATGGGATTTTTTAATGTGTCTGAGAAATTTTTTAAACCTATAAACTTTTTCTCTCCCATATTATTTAATAGGGCATAATAAAAAGACAATATAAAAGGGATACCATAAAAAAATAATATCCCACATAAACTAGGTAATATATATGGTAATAGACTATCTTTTTTCATATGTTTTATTTTCATATACTTTCCCTTTCATCTATATAATTCTATTCATTCAGATAAGTAAAGACCTTGTTTTGAATAATCTTTGCTGTCTCTTCAGCTGTTGCTAAATCATAATAGTAATAGTTATCTAGTTCTTCTCTCAACAAATCTGTTAATTCAAGATTTCCAACTAATACATTTCTCTCTTGATTCCATTCATGTATTTGATTTAAAGTATCTTCAAACATTTTTTCCTTCTCTTCCTCATTTTTAAATTTCCAATTGCCTTCAAGACCTCTTTCTTCATACCACTTAACCTCGGATTCAAAACTATGTCTGAAATATGTATAAAAGTTCTCAATATTTATTGGAATATTCCCTAGAAACATGAAGGAATATTTTTCTTCATCTTCTTCACTTTCAAATGCAGGTAATTCTTTAGCAGATGCACAATATTTTAAAAACTCCCATGCAAGTTCTTTATTTTTACTATTATTAGAAATAGCATATGTTGAGAGTAAATTGCTAAATGGTGCCTTTCCCTTGCTGCTTAAAAATGGTATAGGATTTATTGTGTTTTCAAATTCAACCATCATGTTTTTCATATCTATATTACTTGTTGTAAATTTAGAAAACATGAAATCCTCTATTAAAAAATCTTCATTCCTCACTCCTACACGAGTAAAATCCCACTCCATAGTTTCTGGATGATAAACTGTATTCAGCTTTTTTGTAAACTTTAAATGCTGTAAGAATTCATCACTATCAAAACTGGCATCTCCAGTTTCAATATCAAAAAAATCAACAGATTCATAGTCGAAAAATGAACTTTTTGTAACACCAGGCATAAGATAAAATTTATCTGGTGAAGGGTGAGTTTTTTTCACTTTTTCATATATATCAAGCATTTCAGTATAGTTTATATTTTTATAGTTTTCATAGTCTAGCCCTATGTTTTCTGCTAAAGGCTTACTAATATATACCATATCATAATTAAATGATAATGGCATGGCATATAATCCGTCCTCAAATTCCATAGCTTCAAAAATATTAGTGTAATAGTCAGATTTATCAAAGTCAGGATCATTGTTCATATAGTCATATATATTGACTAGTAGCCCACTTTGAGCTTTATGGTTGATATCTAAACCACTTAAATCTATTAAATCACTGGCTGTACCACTTAATAAGTCTATAGCAATTCGATACATATATGAAACCTTATTGTCGTCTGGTCTTTCTACTATAATCTCCACGTTAGGATGCATGTCCATAAATTCCTCTGCAAATATATCGATATATCCATCAAAAACAGTAGATACAGTTAGTTTCCCACTTAATTCTTTGTTATCTTCTGTTGTTGGTAGATTATTACTTTCTAATGCTGGAAGGATATTGTCTAAATTTTCATTATTTGAACATCCCGATAACATAATTGCCACCATAAAGATTACAATGATCTTCTCAATTATTTTATATTTCAATTTAGCCATGGCTCCCTTCTTTTTATATTTATTTAAATGCTAATTTCCCTTCATCCTTTTCTAAAAGCTAGATAATTCTTAATTCTGTTTCATAATCAAATAAGTATGTCTTTTGTTTATCTATATAAAAAGAGATATAATCACCAATCTTAATATCATTATTTATATTGGTGGTTTTAACACAGCAGTTATCGCCATGTATATCAAAGTATATATAGGTATCTAAGCCCACTCTCTCTACCATTGTAACATATGCTTTAAATGTATTAAAATCCCAATCAGCACTAACTTCTATGCTCTCTGGTCTAAGACCAATCTTTATTCTTTTGTTTATATAATTATTAATTTTTAGTACATCTTGTTGAGTTTTAGGTATCTTTATGTATTTTGCACTGTCTTCATTATCTTCCCCAATAGATACTTTCAGCTGTATCTCCTCTTCATTCACCACAACGATACCATCCAATATATTCATTGACGGACTTCCTATGAATCTTGCTACAAATATATTATTGGGGTTTTCATAAACCTCTTGAGGTGTTCCAATCTGCTGTATCTTACCATCTTCCATTATTACAATTCTTGTCCCCATAGTCATAGCTTCTATTTGATCATGGGTAACATAGATAAAAGTTGCATCTAATTTACTATGAAGTTTAGATATCTCTATTCGCATTTGAGTTCTTAAGTTGGAATCTAAATTAGAAAGAGGCTCGTCCATTAGAAAGATTTTAGGTTTTCTAACTATAGCTCTACCTAATGCCACTCTTTGTTTTTGACCTCCTGATAAAGTACTCGGTTTTTTATTAAGCAGTGACTCTATTTCCAGTATCTCAGAAACTTCTTTAACCTTATTGTGAATCTCTTCCCTTGATAATTTGTTTATTTTTAATGGAAAAGATATATTTTCATATACTGTCAAATGAGGAAAAAGGGCATAGCTTTGGAACACCATTGCTATATCCCGATCCTTTGCAGCCATATGATTCATAAAAGAATCATTTATATATAGTTCCCCATCTGTAATAGTCTCAAGCCCTGCTATCATTCTTAATACTGTCGTTTTACCGCAACCAGATGGTCCAACAAGGACAATAAATTCTCCCTCTTCTATTTTAAGGTTAAAATCTTTAACAGCATGAAAACCATTGTCATAAATTTTATTAATTTGTTTTAGTTTTAAGTTTGCCATATTAAACAACACCTGTAATTATTTTTAAAATTCTAATTTTAATTGATAATTCGAGTTTTGCCTTGTATCTAGATCTAAAATTATTAAAGTTTAATACATTTACCAATCAAACATTTTTATAATTTTACTAAATATTACTTTCACATCATAAGTCGCAGTATAATCTATAATCTTGGAATCATTTGACATAGACAATTGATGCGGTACTAAATACATATCAAACAACTTTTTTTCAATATACTTTTCAAATTCTTCTACAGTAATAACCACTAATAAGACATCTATTATATTGCTGTTAATAATCAACGATATCATTTCATCAGTTGAAATATTGTACTGATTTTCCCATTCTCTTGAAAATTCTATTTTACTAATGTCATTCTTATCATCTAACAATGCACATAAATATCCTTCTTCTCTGAATAATTCCTTTAAATCATGCTGTATAGAATCCTTTAACTTACGATTAACTACTATTCCTATTATAGGTATGTCATTCATCAATGTCTCACAGGACTTTGGAATTATTTCTTTCAGAAATTCATAGTACCCCCTGCAATCAATGTGTTTTGATCTTTTTATTAATTCTTTTCTTATTTCTATCATATCCATCCCTTGCATCAAATAATGACATACCCTTGAAGCTATATACGGTACAGCAAAGCTATTTGTCATTTTTATGTTTTGATTTTCTAAGTATTGCAAGGGATGGTCAACAGGCAAAGAGGTAGTAATGTCAATTCCATCAAATGCACTATTGAAAAAATAATATTCTCCATTTTTCAATGAATATTGACTATCATATCTAACACCTAAAACATTATCTAAGGAAGCAGGATAAGTTACTTTATTAGTGTTGCTACATGACGCAACTAATATAATCCCCTTCAGATTAATAGTATCAATGATATTTCTCAGTTCAGATATATCAATCATTGACAAAATGCCCAAACTCATTGAAATTAGATGTATATCATTTCCAACACACCATTGCAAGGCAATATTAACATTTCTAACATTAATACTATCTTTTTCATTTGGTGAAATATTAATATCATAAATATTGCAGTCTGGTGCATATTTCACGAAAACACTAGCACATAATGTTCCATGCGATTCAGAATTTACAATTTTATCATTTGATTCTATAACACTATCTTCTTTGACAATATAATGAAAAAACTTATGACCTCTTTTGTAAGATATGTCATTTTCATTTATACCATCATCTATGAATGCTACCTTTAACATTCTCATATTCATCACCATTATATAATATATCCTGTTTTTATGCTACACTACTTCTGCTAAGGATGTTACCTTTACTACAGCATCTATCAGATTTGCTACCGTATGATTTTTGTACTCTTCAACTAATTCATTCAAATCAATATTGTATTCCTTCTCTAGCTCAATAAAAATATAGGCCAATTCACGACTAGACATATAAAATGGATTCATAAATATATTTGTATTTATTTGTTCTACTTCTCTACTACAAATTTTCTCTACTATTTCAATTACCTTTTTTTCTATATTTTTCTTACTATGCATATTATCTCTCCTTAAATTATATTTGAACTTTATTTTGAGACAATTGCTCCAATATATGCTCATACGTTTTTTCAACATTATGATTTCCCAATACATTGAACAAATTATAATGTATATCCTTCTGATTTTGTTCTTCTATATAATTTTCAGATGCCTTATTATTAACTGTTAAATATGTCAAATCTCCATACTTCTCTTGTGGATAAATAAGCCTTGTATTTGAAATATTATAATACTCAACGATACTATCCAATTTATACTTACACATTTGTATATCATTTTCAAAAAATCCATCAGTATAGTTATTGTTGTACAAACTTCTAATTGCTATATCTGGTTTAACAGCATTTGTTATCATATATGCAAACTTTCCAAAATCTTCAGGATGTTCTTCACTTACGGGTAAAACACCTCCAGGAACACCTATAATCATTAAGTCTGGTTTTTCATTTATTATTTTACTATATACCATATGGTTCAAAGTGATAATTATATCATCTATCCTCCTCTCTTCAAAAATGAAAGATGGTAATGGATCAAATCCAAATAAATTTGAATATTCTTTTGTCCCTAATTGTGACACAGAATATCCTTTACTTTTAAAAAAGCTTCTTAAGGATAATTGTATATCAAATTTATTACAATTTAGACCATCCCCTAGTACCATAATAACCGGTACATTAATTTGAAAGATTTCCCTAGTTTTTACTTTTAAGTTTATATTTCTATGATTATAAGGAGTAACTTGATCTGCAAATTTATATTCAATATTAGCTAATTCCTTATATAAATCTCGTGATAATAATACTCTTTTTTCTGATTTAGTAATCTCCTCAATTATTTCAATGTACCTCTCTATAGAAAAGTAATCTTTCTCAAAAGGAACATACACAATCTCACTTTCATTTAAAGACTTCTCAAAATCATCTGATAAATTATAGATAATCTTATTATCATCTAATTCAAGATGCTCTTTGATATAAATATTAGGATTAGTGTCAGTCACTAGTTGGACTTCCTCATTTTTTATTAGATTAATATTCCTCATTATTGGAGCAGTTTCTTTTCCAAACGGATATATCATGATTCTTCCCATCTTAAAACTCCTTCCTCAAAATTGTATCCATTCTCCCTTAAAAAACAAATATCTAAGAAATTTTCAATTACAGAATCTTTCAATTGATCACATCTAGATAATCTCATTTCAGGAGAAGGCCTGTCCTCTAACTTATCTGCATGTGCAGCACACTGCCCACAGAAAATAAAGCACCAACATTTCATACATTCTTCTTTTGTACAACTCCCAACATTGATTATCTCTTTAACTTTTTTGATGTTTATACCAGTATTTAAATTCCCCATATTCATTATTTTTGACTTTTCACTTATTCTTTCACATGGAAACATATTTCCCTCTACATCGACAAATAATCTATGTTTCCCTGGAACACAAGGACCTCCTGGATGATTAATCTCTGATACTTTTCCTACTTTCTTCATCATCCTATATTTTTCAGTAGCTGGACCACTCCACCTTGTGAAAAGATCTGAAGTTTTATCAAAGTTAAGCTTACCTATTAACCAAAGCATACATTTAAATGTTTCAAACCTTTCAACAGCACGATACTCATCAGGATAATAAATCTCTTCGTTACTATAAGCTGAAGAAACTGCTGTACTCATTACTCTAATATCTCTTATTAAATCATTAGTAGAAAAAAAATCTTTTATACTTTTTATATCAGCATCTGGAGAAAGAACAGAATTAATTAAGATTTTTGGAAAGTAATCTGGATGCTGGCGCTTTATGTTTTCTAAGTTTTTCATTATCACATCAAATGTACCTTTTCCATTAATAAATCTACGATTAGTATCCTGACATTCCTTATGCCCATCCAAACTAATAACTAAGCTAAAATTATTCTCTACTAAATAATTTGCTATTTCAGATGAAAGTAATGTTCCGTTCGTTGTTATAGTATAACTAAATTTCTTATCGGGATAATTTGATTTTATATATGAGATGACCTTCTTTATTAGCTCAAATTCTAATAATGGTTCCCCGCCATAAAAACCTACAGTACATTCAAAAGAATCATATGAATGTTTTACCAAATAATCAATTGCTTTTTTAGCCATTTCAAAGTCCATAATTTTATTGGAATGAGTTCTATTTTGGTAATTCCCAGAATAGACACAATAATTGCAACGCAAATTACAATTTTGTGTTATCTGTAAATATATTCGTGATAACATACTTTCTAAGTAGTATTCAACATTATCTGTATCAGGATGTTTTATTTCTTTAATATTAGATTCATTGCAAAAACCAGATTTTTGAAATGATTGTAAAATTATCTCATCCTCATTCTGTCCTTTTCCTTCTTCAATTCTACTTAATGACTCAAATTGTGATTTTTCAATTTCTAAAATAGAATTCATATTTCCATCATATACATAGTACTTATATGGAGATTTTATTGTTTTGTACATATACATATTCTCTTCCTCCCTTTAAGTTTTATATGATATTTATGAAGTAGCCTCACAAAACTCTTCATATGTAACGATACCGTCAACTGTGCCATTAGATATCTTTATAATCTTGTTCATTTCTCTTAATGTTTCTCTATTATGAGTAACTATGATTAAAATATTATGATTTGTTTTCATTTTAATTATCTTGTCAAATGTTTTTTTTGATTCTTCATCATAATTAGAAGTTGGCTCATCTAATATTAGAATATTTCCTTTCTTTAAATATGCCCTCAAAAGAGAAAGCTTTTGTTTTTCGCCTCCTGATAACTTATTACCATTAGTTCCTATCTTGACATTGCTTTCACGTCTTAAGCTCTGCAAAAAGCTTTCTATATTAAATTCTTTTAGCAAATCAATTATTTCTTGTTCACTGTAGTTGTTTTGAGGGTCTATATTTTCATATATACTTCGATTAAATAGTTTTGTATGTTGTGCAACAACTCTTACATTATCACGATAAGAGTCTATATCTATGTCTTTAAGATTAATTTCATCAATTAAAATACTGCCACTGCTGGGAGATGTGAAGCCTAATAATAAGTTGATAATTGATGTTTTCCCACTCCCATTTTCTCCCCATATTGCTACTTTCTCCCCTTTATTAATTGTAAATGAAATATTTTTCAAAATTGTCTTATTATCAACAACAAGACTAACATTTTCTACTGATATCTTCGAAGGTCTGTTAGGACAAGAAACCTTTTTGGTATCTGCTAATGTTTCTTCATCTAAGTTCAAAAATTCCATATACCGTAAATACGCTGGTATTATTTCTGCCGTTCTATATTTAACAAGAGTAATTAAACTTATTGTACTAATTAATGTTGTTGAATAAGATAAAAACGCAAAGAGTCCACCTAATGTAATCTCTCCCTTAATAACAAGTAAGGCTCCATACAGATATATCATTATGTTTACAATCAAGCCTATCGCATTGCTAATCATATTATTTATTTTATCATTATATATCGTAGTTCTTCTTGAACTTATTTCCTCATTTTGAACATCAATAAATGCATTTTTTGAATGAGTATATAAATTCCATAGCTTTATTATTTCTATATTAGCAAGCGCATCTCCAAGCCACTCATTTGACTTTTCGATTTTTATCATTAATTCTTTAAACAAAGTAGTCTTGCGTTTGGTGAAATAATTAGTAATATATATCTTTATTGGAACAGCAATTAGAAGAATAATACTTAACTTCCAACTTATAATAGATAATCCAACTAATCCGCCAACAAAGTTAAACATCCTTCCAAGTGGATAGGTTACACTAGATAGGACAGTTTTTCTCCGAACATGATATAATAAAACTAGGAGGAGAAAATCATGTCAAGAAAATATTATGAGGAAAATTTCAAGAAGCAATTAGTTAACATATATAACC
>NZ_VUNQ01000072.1 GCF_009695605.1 Tissierella pigra | reverse complement strand
TTATTTAATCAAGGATCGCTATCGCTTTCCTCCTTGACAAAATAATTACTAGCAATTTAAGAAAACCACAGCATTATTCAGAGAAAATTTTTCAGAGGTCGTGTCACATATGTTTGACTTCTCTAGACTCATTGATATTGCTCAAATTATTTAACCGTTGACTTAATAAGAATTATAATATATAATCTTGCTAATTAATGATTGAATAACGAATATTTGTTGTATTTAGATTATAAAAATAAAAGTTATGATAAGAATTAGTAGCAATCAGTATACCAAACAGAAAGTTACCGTATGATGAGAGGTGCATGGTTAGGGATTGTGAATACATCTTTGAGCTTTGCACCGAAGAGTTTTTACTTAGTAGGCTGCAACGGAAATCAGCTACCGTTATCTTGCTAGGGTATCTCATCTATGATGATGTACTTAATGAGGTAAGTAATGTGAGTTACTTACGAATTTAAGGTGGTAACACGAAATAATCTCGTCCTTTTGGAAACAATGGACGAGTTTTTTTATTGCTAAATTTTATAGGATTTGTGCAGGTATTGAAAATATTATTTTAAGGAGATGTTAAATATGTTAAAACCAGAAGAACAAATGCCAATTATTTTAAAGGGAGTTCATACTTTAATAAATGAGGAAGAATTACTAGAAAAACTTAAAAAGTCCTATAATCAGAATAGCCCCCTAACTATTAAACTGGGACTTGATCCTTCTGCACCAGATATACATTTAGGTCATGCAGTTGTATTGCGTAAAATTAAGCAAATGCAGGATTTAGGACATCGTGTAGTAATTGTAATTGGTGATTTTACTGGAAAAATAGGTGATCCAACTGGGAAGTCAAAGGGTAGAACTGCTTTAACTGATGAGGAAGTAAAGGAAAATGCTAAAACCTATTGTGAACAGATATTTAAAATACTTGATGTAGAAAAAACTGAAGTAAGGTTTAATAGTGAATGGCTTTCTAAACTTACTTTTGAAGATATTATTAAACTAGCTGCCACTACTACAGTTGCTAGAATTTTGGAACGAGATGATTTCCATAATAGGTATCAGAATCAAGTTCCAATAGGAATTCATGAGTTTTTTTACCCATTAATGCAGGCATATGATTCTATTGAGTTAAATTCAGATATTGAACTTGGAGGAACAGATCAAACATTTAATATTCTTATGGGGAGAAATCTCCAAAAGCCATTTGAACAGGAACAGCAGATTGCTATGTTTATGCCTATTCTTGAAGGTTTAGATGGTGTAGAAAAAATGAGTAAAAGTCTCAAAAATTATATTGGTATAAATGAACCCGCTGAGGTAATGTTTAAAAAGGTCATGGAAATCCCTGATAGACTTATTATTAAATATTTTGAGCTGACGACTGATGAGCATCCAGATAAAATAGATAAAATTAAAGCAGAACTAAATAATGGTGCAAATCCTCGAGATATTAAATATCATTTGGCTAAAATTATAGTGTCCCTTTACCATAATCCGAAAGAAGTAGAAAGAGCTATTGTGTACTACGATACAGCATTTAGCAAAAAAGATATTCCAGATGATATTCCAGAACTTTCAATTGATGGGGATAAAGAAACCATTGGAGATATTATTTTAGAAATAGTAAAAATGAATATTGTAAAAAGTAAAAGTGAATTTATTCGATTAATAAATCAGGGAGGAGTTCAATTAAATGGTGAAAAACTAATATCAGAGGATATGAATAGAAGAATTAAACCAGATGATGTCATGAGAATCGGAAAAAAACGATTTTTAAGATTTAAATATAAGTAGTATTATCATAGAATGTAACTATAAACCAATAAAATTAAATGTTATAATATAAGAATATATAACGTGGAGAATATGGATAGATAAATTATCAAGTCAGACTAGTATATAGGAGGCATTGACTATGGCTACATTTGGAATTACAACTTAATTATACAAGAAAATATAAGGAGCCGGTTTAATATTTTGTTTGACTGTAAGTGTAGTTTGCAAGAAATGATACAGGGTGATTCTGTAATAGTAAGGCTGTTCAGAAAATCTATTTAACATAAAACCAATAAAATAGGAGGAGTGTTAAGATGAAAAGAGTTTTGAGTTTATTTTTAGTAATTATGATCTTACTAGTTGGCTGTACTCCATCTAAACCAATTGAAAAGGAAGCATCAGAGTTACTGGAACAACCTGAAGAGGTAATAGAAACATCAGAACAACCAGAAGAAATATCAGAATCAGTAGAACAACCGAAGGAATATAGGACGTTGCTATCCCCAGAAAACACCTTAAGTATTGTGAGAAAACCTGGTGTAAATGACTACTCACTTATTAATCCTGAAAAAATGACAAAGCTTCCAATTTACAATCCAAATTCAAGTGAAATGTGGTTTCAAGTGGATTTAAGGAGCAGGGATTTGACAAATCTTGACTTATCAGATAGACTTAATGACCTCCTTCATGCCAATTTTGACAGTAAAACTCAATGGCCTGATAAAATTCCTGATGAATTTAATCCTCAGATGATAATGAAATTAGGGAAAAATCCTGGACTAGGAATAAGAGAACTACACAAAAGAGGAATTACTGGAAAAGGAGTAGGTGTAGCAATCATTGACCAAACATTGTTGGTTGATCATATAGAATATAAAGAACAATTAAAGTTATATGAAGAAATCCACTATATTGATGAAGTTGCGGCAATGCACGGACCAGCAGTTGCATCTATTGCTGTAGGCAAGACAGTTGGAGTAGCACCTGAAGCTGACCTTTATTATATTGCTGAAACACATGGAACTTTTAATCTTGGGGGCAATTTTGAGTGGGATCTCTCATGGCTTGCACAGTCTATTGACCGTATTGTAGAGATTAATAAAATACTTCCTGAAGGAGAAAAAATTAGAGTTATATCAATTTCCTTAGGAGTAGTAGATTTTAATGGTTATGAACAAGTACTTGATTCAATTAATAAGGCCAGTGAGGAAGGAATCTATACTGTATATGTAGGAAGTAATCCATATTTTGGACTTGGTCGTGACCCTTTAAAAAGTCCAGAGGATATTATTTCATTTACAAAAGCTGATGCTTGGAATAAACAAATGTATGGAAATACTAGAATCTTGGTTCCTATGGATAGTAGATGTACTGCAAGTCCTACAGGTACTGAGGATTATGTTTTTTATAAAGAAGGTGGTCTGAGTTGGACAGTACCTTATATTGCAGGGTTATATGCACTGACATGTCAAGTTAAACCCGACATTACACCTGAAATTTTTTGGAGAGAAGCCCTCGATACAACAGATACCATATCTCTTGGCAGTGGCAATCAAGAAGAACTTAGTAGGATAATTAATCCAACGAGATTACTTGAAAAGATTGAGAAAATAAAATAGCCCATATCTCTCGTCTCAAAATATGTCTTTGAGGCGAGAGTTTTTATTTAATTAGGAAACTCTTACTTTTTTATATTTTATAAATAAAGAAATTTATATAAATAAGTTTAAACTAAAACTATATTTAACACTTAATAAATAAAAGAGGGTCCATTAAATGGTTAAAAACTAACATCAGAGAATTGAAAAGAGGAATAAAGTCAAATGATGCCATGAGTAAAGGAAAATTTCAGACTTAAATAAAAGTCAATACTATAATAGGAAGAAACTTGACAATCACTTTAATTGAATGTTACAATTTCCATATTAATTTCTAAAGGAATTAAAATACGTATTGGTACTAGAGGTGTAAAGTAGTGAGAAGGATTCCAATAGAATATGCCAAAGAGGGAGATGTTTTAGGCAAGACCTTGTATAATGAAATGGGTGGTATGCTATTAAAGGAAGGGTCTAATCTTAATTGGTATATGATAGAAAAGTTGAAATCATATGGTTATTTAAGTATATATATTAAAGATAAATATACGGAAGAAGATATTGAAGAGATTATAAAGCCTGAAGTTGTAAATAGGATATATAGCCTACAGGGGAGTTTAAATAATGTAATAAGAGGTTCCAGCAATGAGAATAAAATAGATAGTAAAAAGGTAAGAAGCCATGTAAAGAATCTTAATGAGATAATAAAAGAGGTGGCTTATGATATTGTATCTAGTAAAAATGTATTGGAAAACTTGGCAAGCATTTCCATTTATGATGATTATACATTGACTCATAGTTTAAATATGATGATGTTATCTATAGTTATTGCTAGAGATATAGGATTTAATATGAATGAGATAAAATCATTAGCAACAGGATGTGTATTTCATGATATAGGAAAAATATTTTTACCTATAGAATTAATTAATAAACCAGGAAAATTTACTGATGAGGAGTTTAGTTTAGTACAATCCCATACTGAAAAAGGATATAGATTTTTGACTGATCATACAGATTTATCTGCTGTTTCAAGAAATATTTCCTTATGTCATCATGAAAGAGAAGATGGATTAGGATATCCTAGGGGATTAAAAGGTGATGAAATTCATATATTTAATAAAATAGCTTCTATATCTGATGTCTTTGATGCACTTACTTCAGATAGACCATATAGAAGAGCTGTACCTTTACACGATGCTATGGAGTATTTATTAGCATCAGGAGGAAATCACTTTGATATAGATTTAATTAAGGTATTTTCCCAATCAATCAATGTTTTTCCTAAAGATACCTTTGTACATTTAAGTGATAACAGAGAAGGGATTGTATATGAAATAAACTCAGAATTTCATACGAGACCAAAGATAAAGGTTTATGGAGAAAACGGTAAAAAAGTAGCACCTTATATAATAAACTTAAAAGAACATAATAATATAGTTATAGAAAAAGTCATACATGTCTTTTCTTTTGATAAAACCAATTAAAAGAAGGTTATCGAAATCATCGATAACCTTCTTTTTTATAATTAATAATAAAGTTTTATTATATAGTACGTCATATAAAATATTTGAGATGGGATAATAGAAATAATTCTATTAGTTGTCCTTGACAAAGCCTTATTGATAGAATATTATAAAAATAAGAAACTTGTTCAACAAGTATATAGTTGTTAGACATGTATAAATGGAGGTATAATATGGCCACAAGAAAAATAAGAAGTCAATCTTCATCTAAAATTCCATCTTATTTGCCTATATATAATATGTTGTACTCTGATATTATCAACGGATTATATGAAGAAGGAACTATACTGCCTAGTGAAAGTACATTAAGTGAAAAGTATAAGGTTAGCAGACATACCATAAGACAAGCCTTAACTATTTTAACAGAGGATGGACTAATACATAAACAACAGGGAAAAGGCAGTATAATAACAAATAAAAGTCAGGCAAATTATAATCAAGAAAAGAATATCTATAATATAATTTTGGAGTGTGCTAAAAAAGAAATTGATGAAATTGATATTAAATATAATTTTTCGCCACCTACAGATGTTGCCATGGAAAGATTGGGTATAAATGCAAATGAGATTGTAATGGCATCTAACAATATATACTATATTGAAGGTAAACCTGTAGGACATGGATTTTTTCAGATTCCAGTAAAACATATTAACCTGCTTCCTATTGATTTAAATAAAGAAAAGGATGTATCAGAATTAATTAATAGAAATATTTTCGATATGGCTTATTCTGCTAAGCTACATGTTAGATTGGTTTTGGCAGAAGATAATATTACTCAATTTTTAGATATAGAAGAAAATGAACCTATAATATATATAGAAGAAATATTAAAAAATGAAAAAGGTGAAGGAATTGCTAGATGTAAATATTACTTTATACCAAATTATTTTGATATAAATTTAAATTTATAATTATTATAGAAATTCATTATGTCTCAAGACTAAAATATATTAAGTTAAGTTGTTTAGTGTAGGCTTATATTAATTATTAAGGAGGAAGATTATGAACAAATACTTTAAAGTAACAACTAAAACCATAGTTGCAACAGGTTTAGGTGCTGCAATATTTATGCTTTTATTTATGTATGTAAAAATACCTTCACCAATTCCTGAAACCAGTTTTCAAACTGCATATGGCATATCTGCATTCTTTGCAACCATATATGGACCTATTGCAGGAGGACTTATAGGATTTATAGGACATGGACTTAGTGATGCTCTTCAATACGGTTCCCCATGGTGGAGTTGGGTAATCGCCAGTGGACTTTCAAGTTTTATCTTTGGATTTGCATATAAGAATACTGGAGTAGAAGATGGTGAATTTAAAGGTCAAGATATTGTAAAATTCAATATAATTCAAGTAATTGGAAACATTATTGCATGGATGATAGTTGCACCAGTACTTGATATTGTAATCTATGCAGAACCTGTAAAGCTTGTATTTGCACAGGGAGGAATAGCTGTAATTATGAACTCTATTAGTGCAGGAGTAATAGGTACATTTTTCCTTATTGCATATTCTGCAACAAGAACAAAGAAAGGTAGTATAAGTAAAAAATAAACCATATCATATTTGGAGGCATATATGAATAACCAACCAATTATCGAATTCAGTGATTTTACATTTCAATATTATAGTCAAAGTGAACCTACACTTCACAACATTAACTTAAAAATCTATCCTGGAGAGAAGATCCTGATAGTGGGGCCAAGTGGTAGCGGTAAAAGTACCCTTGGACATTGCTTAAATGGTCTCATTCCCTTTTCCTATAAAGGGGATATATCAGGTAGTCTAAAAATAGATGGACTTGAGACAAAAGAATTAGATATATTTAAATTATCCAAATCTATTGGTACTGTTTTGCAAGATTCAGATGGTCAATTCGTTGGATTGACTGTAGGTGAGGATATTGCATTTTCATTGGAAAATGATAATGTAAAAAACAGTATTATGAGAGAAAGGGTAGAAGAAGTATCTAGAATGGTAGATATGAATAATTTTCTAACCTCATCTCCATATGATTTATCAGGGGGACAGAAACAACGAACAGCTTTAGCTGGAGTTATGATAGATGATGTAGATGTACTTTTGTTTGATGAGCCTTTGGCAAACTTAGACCCGTCAACGGGGAAAAAGGCCATAGAAATCATTGATAGTATTCATAAAGAATCTAAAAAGACAATTATAATAATTGAACATAGGCTAGAAGATGTACTTCATCAAGATATTGATAGAGTTATTTTAATAAATGATGGACGTATACTAGCGGATATGAATCCACATGAATTAGTTTCTTCTTCTGTACTTGTTGATAATGGAATAAGAGAGCCTCTTTATATAACAGCATTAAAATATGCTGGTGTAAAAGTAAATGAGAAAATGATGCCTGGTTATATATGGAGTTTAAAAATAGAAGATAAGGATAATAAAATACTTAATTGGCATAAATCAATAAAAGAAGAAAAGATAATCCTAGAAAGTAATTCATTTTTAAGGGTTGAGGATATTTCATTTTCCTATACTTCAAAGCGAAAAGTATTAGAAGAAATAAGCTTTGATATTAAAGAAGGTGAAATGGTATCTATAGTTGGCAAAAATGGTGCAGGAAAATCTACCCTATCTAAAATTATATGTGGATTTGAAAAACAGAGTAAAGGTAATATCTATTATAAAAATAATAATATTAAAGATATGACTATTAAGGAAAGAGCAGAGATTATAGGATTTGTAATGCAAAATCCTAATCAGATGATTTCTGAAAATATGATTTATGATGAAATAGCCCTTGGACTTAGACTTAGAAATATAAATGAAGATGAAATAAAGGAAAAAGTAGATAAAGTTCTAAAAATATGTGGATTATCCCCTTTTGTAGATTGGCCTATTTCAGCTTTAAGTTATGGTCAGAAAAAGCGTGTTACCATAGCCACAATTTTAGCTTTAGATCCTAAAATTATAATATTAGATGAACCAACTGCAGGTCAAGATTATAAACATTATTCCGAAATCATGGAGTTTTTGAAGGAAATTAACTCCTTAGGTATAACAGTAATATTTATAACCCATGATATGCACTTAATGTTAGAGTATACTAAGAGAGCCATTGTGTTATCTGATGGTAAAATAATTGCTGACGATAAACCCTCAGTAATTCTTACAGATAAAAATATAATAGATAATGCAAATTTAAAAGAAACATCTCTTTTCAATCTTGCACAAATAGTTGGTATAGAAGATGAAACAAAGTTTGTACAGGGTTTTATTGATTATGAAAGGTCGGTGGGATTCCTAAATGAAAAATAATTTATTTTCATATAATTTAGTAGATACACCAATTCATAGACTATCTGGCCTTACTAAACTAATAGCATTTTTATTGCTGACTTTTGCAGTTATGTTTTCTTATGATATTAGGGTGATTATATGTGTGATGATTTTTTCTTTCTACATATTAAAAGTATCACAGATTAAGTTTTCTCAAATAAAGCTTATGGTAATTTATGTAGGACTTTTCCTAATTACCAATACTATAATTACTTATTTATTCTCACCAGAAGAAGGTGTAGGAATTTATGGGACAAGGCATGAAATAGTACATTTAATTGGTAGATATAGTTTAACAATGGAGCAAATTTTTTATCAGACTACAAAGTTTTTAAAATATGCTTCAGTAATACCGCTGGGAATTATATTTCTATTAACAACAAATCCTAGTGAATTTGCTTCATCCTTAAATAGGGTAGGAGTCAATTACAAGGCAGCTTATGCCGTAGCATTAACTTTAAGGTATTTTCCTGATATACAAAGGGAATATGTAGATATAAGTTTGGCTCAACAGGCTAGAGGTCTTGACTTATCAAGTAAGGCAAAGTTAAAAGATAGATTTAAGAATGCTTTACTTATAATAGTACCTTTAATATTTTCGACTATGGATAGAATAGAACTAATTAGTAATGCCATGGATTTAAGAGGTTTTGGAAAATGTAAAACAAGAACCTGGTATAATTCAAAATCAATGAATAAAGGAGATTTTATTGCAATAGGGATTTCCATATTAATTTTTATAGGAACTATTTTAGTATCTATATTTATTAATAAAAGTAGATTTTATAACCCATTTATTTAAGGAGGAAAAGAAAAGTATGAAGCCAATATTAGTATTTCAAACAGATTTTACGTATAAAGAAGGTGCTGTTTGTGCCATGTATGGAGTTGTTAAAACAGTAGATAGGTCACTTGAAATAATTGATGGAACTCATGAAATACCACAATATGATATATGGAGCGGTTCTTATAGATTATTCCAATCCATGAAGTTTTGGCCAGAAGGAACCATATTTGTATCTGTAGTTGACCCTGGTGTAGGAACTAAGAGAAAAGCTTGTGTAGCAAGAACTTCAGATGGATATTATGTTGTTACTCCAGATAATGGTTCTTTAACCCATTTGAAAAAGTGGATAGGAATTGAAGAAGTAAGGGAAATTGATGAAAATGTAAATCGATTAAAAGGAAAAGACACAGAAGGAGTTAGTATATTCCATGGTAGAGACTTATTTGGATATTGTGCTGCAAAACTTGCAAGTGGAATAATTACTTATGAAGAAGTAGGACCATCATATCCGGTAGAAGAAATAGTAGAACTACCTACACATGAACCAGTAATAGAAAAAGGTTGTGTTAAAGGAATGTTTGAAATAGGAGACCCTAATTTTGGTAACCTATGGACTAATATTCTGTTGAAGGATTTCAATGAAGCAGGCTTTAATTATGGAGATAGAATAACAGTGAAAATAAGCCACAATGGTGAACTGAAATTTGAAGAAACTTTATTATTTGAAAAGTCCTTTGGCTATGCAGAAATAGGAGAAGCCTTAATATATAATAATGAATTGATGAAAATAAGTGTAGCAGTAAGTCAAGGTAGTTTTGCCGATAAATATTCCATAAGCTATGGTCCAAAGTGGACTGTGGAATTCAGTAAGTAGGATTAGGTATGTTAGTTAAAGCAATAGAAAATCATAGGGAAGAAATATTAAACTATTGCCTAGAGGAAGAAGTTTTCAATATCTTTATAATTGGAGATATTGAAAACTTTGGATTTTCATCTGAAATACAAGATATATGGTATGAAAAAGAAGATGATAAAATCATGGGAATAGCACTTAGATACCATACTACACTTATTGTTTATAGTAAAGATTTAAATATGGATTTTTCATTAATTACATCTATTACTGACAATATGAATATAGAAAACATAAGTGGTAAATCTACGGTAATGGATAAACTTTATCCTTATTTAAAATATAATTATAGCAGGAAAGACACTAAATTTTGTCAGCATAGAGATATAAATGCTTTAAAAGAAGTGGAAGAAGATATAAAAATAGCAAAAGAAGAAAATGCCATGGAAATAGCCAATATATATGGTAAAATTCCTGAATTTAAATCTTTATATTCATCTGATGTAAATATTAGATATAAGCAAATTTATAACCGTATTTCTACTGGTGAAGGTAAACATGTATTTATAAAGGATAGCTTAGGAATAGTATCTCATGGAAATACTACAGCAGAAAATAGTAATAGTGCTATGATTGGTGGAGTATTTACAAGAGAAGATAAAAAGAGAATGGGTTATGGAAGTCAAATAGTATCTTATTTAACTAAGGATTTATTAAATAGAAAAAAGAATGTATGCTTATTTTATGAAAACAAAATAGAAGGACAGTTTTTTGCGAAACTAGGCTTTGAAACCATAGGGAGTTGGACTGTACTAAGGAGGGAAAAGGATGAATAAACTTTTAGTATTGCAAAGTGACTTCGGGTTAGTAGACGGAGCTGTAGCAGCAATGATAGGAGTTGCTCATGAGGTAGATATGAATCTTAAAATATATAGTTTAACTCATGATATAACTCCATACAATATATGGGAAGCCTCCTATAGATTATTTCAGTCAGTAAAGTTCTGGCCAAAGGGTACAGTTTTTGTGTCGGTAGTAGACCCAGGAGTTGGCTCTTCAAGAAAATCTGTAGTAGCTAAAACTAAAGATGGACATTTTGTAGTTACTCCTGACAATGGAACATTGACTCATATAAAGAAATATATAGGCATAGAAGTAGTAAGAGAAATAGATGAAAAAAATCATAGAAGGAAAGAATCTGAGCTTTCACATACCTTCCATGGAAGAGATATATTTTCTTATACTGGTGCTAGATTAGCTTCTGAAAAGATTAGTTTTGAAGAAGTAGGAGGAGAACTTCCTGTAGATAAAATAGTAGAATTAGAAGTAGGGAAAGTTACTAGAACTGAAAGCAGTATAAAAGGAAATATAGATATATTAGATGTTCGTTTTGGCAGCCTATGGACCAATATAACTAGGGAAGACTTCTTGAAAATAGGATTTGAATATGGTGATAGAGTAGAAGTAGTTATAAAGAATGGTTCTACTTTAGTTTATAATAATAGAATAACCTTTGGAAAGTCTTTCGCAGATGTATATGTAAGTGAACAGATAATATATGTAAACTCATTGCTTAGAATGGCAGTAGCCATAAATCAAGGAAACTTTGCTAAAGCCTATAGTATAGGTACTGGAATCCATTGGACAATAGAATTTAAAAAAACAAGTTAATATAAAATAAATAAGAGCCTGAAGTACTAGTGTTGCATTAATGTAAAATTTAAGCTTTGACAAAATGGATGCTCTAAATACAGCATCCATTTTGTCAATATTATACTATATATCATATATTTACCATCTATTACGTATGGAAAACCAAG
>NZ_VUNQ01000071.1 GCF_009695605.1 Tissierella pigra | reverse complement strand
TTTAATCAAGGATCGCTATCGCTTTCCTCCTTGACAAAATAATTACTAGCAATTTAAGAAAACCACAGCATTATTCAGAGAAAATTTTTCAGAGGTCTGTGTCACATATGTTTGACTTCTCTAGAAATAATATAAAATGGAAATTGAATTGCACTTGACAAAATAATTTTCATATATTATAATATAAATATCTCTTTGCACTGCATATAAATCTACGGTACAAACTGAGCAGGCGATGAACAATATTGTTCGTGGGGCCGGGCTGGAAACAGCAGCAGATTGAATTATTTCACATCTGTGGGACAGTAAAATGTTTCATAGGTGTGTTTTTTTATACTTATTTGAAACATATAATTAGAATTTGCAATGCCATAGAGCTATCTTAATAATGCTTAAAAAGCAAAAACTGGAGGTAACTTATTATGACAGAACAAAAAAATCAAAATTTAGAAGGCTTGACAAGTGAGCAAGCCAAAAAGTTGCAGGAACAGTTTGGTAAAAACGAACTGGCAACTGTAAAAAAACAAAGTTTTATTAGCAAGGTTATTCACATTGTTTTAGAGCCGATGTTTTTATTGTTAATTGTTGCATCAATCATCTATTTTATATTAGGTGAACCACGAGATGGTGTGATTATGCTAATCTTTGTAATTGGTATCATCAGTATAGAAATAATTCAGGAATGGAAGACAGACAAAACATTAAATGCACTTAAAGATTTATCAGCTCCACATGTAATAGTTATTCGAGATGGAAAAGAGCAGACAATTTTAAGTGAAGACTTAGTCCCAACTGATTTAATGATAATCAACGAAGGCGTTAAAATTCCTGCTGATGGTGAGGTTATCAAGGCAAGTGATCTTTGTGTTGACGAATCATCTCTTACAGGTGAATCTGTAGGTGTTTGGAAAGTGACTGTTGATAATGCCGATAAAAATAATACAGATTATTGGCGCAAGGATTACTGCTATGCAGGTACTCTCGTTACGCAAGGAAGTGCTACAATTCTTGTAGATAAAATAGGCTCTAATACAGAGTATGGTAAAATAGGTATTAATGTAGCATCTGCTCCAGACAGTCCAACGCCTTTAGAAAAGCAAACAAACAGCATTGTTAAGACATGTGCAATAATAGCAGGTATTTTATTTATTCTTGTTACAGTAATAACTTATTTCAATATTCCGGATCATAAATTTACAGATAGAATTATTGAAAGTATTTTATCAGGAATAACTTTAGCAATGGCTATGATACCTGAAGAATTTCCTGTTATATTGACAGTGTTCTTATCTATGGGTGCATGGCGTCTTGCTAAAAAACAGTCTCTTGTTCACAAGCTTTCTTCTGTTGAAACATTAGGTGCTGTATCAGTTCTTTGTGTAGATAAAACAGGTACGATTACAATGAACAAAATGGCTGTTCAGGATACTTGGGCAATTGATGATGATAATTATAACTTATGTGAAATTATGGGGCTTGGCTGTGAAACAGATGCATATGACCCAATGGAGAAGGCAATGCTTTTACATTGTGAAAGCATTGGAATTTCAAAAGACCATTTATTTGGTGGTGAACTGATATCCGAATATGCATTTACAAATGAACTTAAAATGATGGGGCATGTTTGGCGACATGATGGAGAAATTGTTATTGCAGCAAAAGGTTCGCCTGAAAGTATATTGACTATATGCAAATTATCAGACGAACAAAGAAAGCAAATTGAAAATAAAATAAATGAAATGTCAAGGGAAGGTTTAAGAGTAATAGCTGTTGGTACAATGAATCCAAAGAGTGAATCTGACATTCCTGATAATATTACTGATTGCAAGTTAACATTTTTAGGTTTAATTGGTCTTGCTGATCCTCCAAGAGAATCTGTGAAAGAAGATATCAAGATGTGTAATAAAACAGGGGTTCGTGTAGTAATGATTACTGGTGATAATGGAATCACGGCAAGTTCCATTGCAAAACAAATTGGAATGAAAAACAGCGATAATATTATTACTGGTGATGAACTGAACAATATGACAGATTCTGAACTTATGGAACGTGTCCATGATGCAAATATATTTTCAAGAGTTTTGCCGGAACATAAAATGCGCATAGTTAAAGCATTTAAGGAAAATGGTGAAGTTGTTGCCATGACAGGTGATGGTGTGAATGATGCTCCAGCTCTTAAATATGCAGATATAGGAATTGCAATGGGCAAGCGTGGCTCTGAGGTTGCAAGAGAAGCTGCTGATTTAATTTTGATGGATGATAACTTTTCAACAATTGTTCATACAATTGAAGATGGAAGAAGAATTTATGATAACATCAAAAAAGCTATAGGTTATGTATTTACTATTCATATTCCTATTGCATTTGCATCACTGTTTGCACCTCTTTTAAATATTAGTCCTGCAAGTCTTTTATTGCTTCCTGTGCATGTTGTGCTTTTAGAGCTTATTATTGACCCAACTTGTTCTATTGTTTTAGAACGTCAGCCTGCTGAAAGTAACATAATGGATCGAAAACCAAGGGATCCTAATGAAAAAATTCTTACAGCTGGAGTATTGACAAAAAGTATTCTACAGGGGCTGGCTATATTCATAGCTTCTTTTGGAACATATTATATGCTTATTAAACAACAACCTGAAAATCCACAATTGGCGAGAACAATGGGACTTAGTATTATAATGATTGCAAATTTATTTTTAGTTCAAGTAAACAGTTCAAATTATGATAATGCATTTAAGACGATGAAATATCTAATTAAAGATAAAGTTATGTGGGCTGTTATTATTGGTACTGTTGCAGGTCTTTTGTTAATGCTTTACACTCCTCTTAACAGAATTCTAAATCTTGCACCATTATCATTATCACAGTTCTTTATAGCCGTAGGTATTGCAGCTGTATCAGTTCTTTGGTATGAAATTGTAAAAATTTTCAACAATATGAACTTAAATAAAAACAGTTAGTATATTTTAGTTTGGTTTTCCTCAAAAACCTAAATTAAACAAAAGCAACTTCGCTCTCAATAAAGAAAGTGAAGTTGCTTTATGACTCATTTCAAAGCAAGAAGTTGTTAACATAGAAAGGTACATGTTTAAAATAAAACCGTCATTAGCAGATATACCAGATGAAGATAATCCATATCGTGGAATGCATATGGCAATTGATGATTTTCAGAATGTTAAAAAAATCTTTGATACTGCTTTATTGACTGGTAACTATGATGTGCTTTCTAGTGTTGTGTGGGAGTTTGATCAACCAGTTAGATTTGCGGGTACTGGTTTTGAAGCTATGACACATGATTTGGAAGGGAACAAAATACAAAACTTGCTAAATCCTAATGTTTCAGCAAAGCATATTTTTGTTATGGTGTTTCCAGAAGGCGAGAAAACATATTGCATTATATCTTGGCTCAAGGAAAATGATGCTTTATTTGCAAAGTATAAACAGCAACTCTTGAGTTTGCCAGAAGAAAAGAAGAAAATATATATCAATAATTTGTTACCCATGATTAGTGAAAATATTGTTGTAAACCCTGAAGCATGGGATAATTGGGAAGAATACAAACGTAATGAATTCGGTGCAATAGAGTTTGGAATAGCAACTTTGTTTGAAGCTGAAGGAGACTACTGGGATAGACTCGAACCACCTGTTTATGATTTGTTTGATTTGTAAAAAATTATTGAAATTCTATCTAACTAGCAGACTATAGCTGGTTGACATGTTCCCGTCTACCGATAGTGCCAAAAATGCAGTGGATATGTTTCCGAGAACGGACATACTCAAATGACATTCGTTCTATCCTCTCGAGCCATTGTGAGGTAGTCGTTAAGTTAGAAAAACAATAGGATGTAGTAATATAAATAGTTTGGACCATTGAGTGTGTAGATGCATTCAATGGCTTTTGTGTTTGGGACTTATAGCTTAACTGCTTAAATATAATAATCTGTAAGAAAACTAATTTTAATAAAAATGATAAAAAGCTTGCATATTACGTTACGTAATGTGTTTTAATATAAGTATATGGAGGTGATTAAATGAAAGATGAAAATATATTTTCGATTGGTGAAATTGCTAGACTAACTGGTGTAACCATTCGTACCCTTCAATATTACGATAATATTGGGCTAGTACCCTTAGATAAAACAGATACGCAGGGACGAAGATATTTTAGGGAATCTGATATATCTCGATTACAGCAAGTAATGTTCTACAAATCTATGGGATTTAAAATTAATAAAATTCAGGAACTACTGTCAGAAACAGTGACTCCGCAGCAATTTTTAAATGTCTTATGTGATCAAAGATATATGCTAATTCAAAAGTTGAATGATTTAAATAGTAGTATGGCGATTTTGGAAGCTAGCATAGCCAGTATAGATGAAAATAAGACAATACCTTGGGGAAATCTAATACAAATGATTAATTTATTTAACAAAGAAACAGTACTTGAATATAATAAAGTTTCTTTTGATAATAGAGCTCAAAATGTTTTTTCAGCACATTATAAGAGCATTGATGTGATGCTAAAAGATTATTGGGAATGGAAAACACTTGTTTTAGAAGCTATATCACACACGCTGAACAAAGTAGACCCAAGAGGCAATCAAGGGCAAGTATTTGCGGAAAAGTGGAATAAGATGGTTGGAAGGATTACTAATAACGATGATGAACTTTTAGAAGCACATAAAAGATCTTATGAAAATCGAAATTTATGGCCGAAAGAAGACCAGCGACTAATGGAATTTGCTAATAGTTTTATTGATGATGCAATGAATTATTACAAAATAAATGAGGTGTAACAATGAAAAAGAGATATAAGGTTTTAATTGGAATCCTTGTTATTTTTACCGCAATATCAATCTTACCTTTCCTGTTTCAAGATTCAGATCAATTAGGTAAGTTTAGAACAGTAGAAGGAGAAGGCAAGTATAAAGAGGCTTATGCTAATGCTATGAGACTGCTTCCGGAACCAAATCGAACCCTTGATATTGAAACAGATTATGGTGTGGTAAGGGTCTATGAATTTATAAATTCATCAAATATATTAGAAATACCCATTGTTCTTTTGCCTGGAAGAACATCAGGTACCCCAATGTGGGTAGAGAATTTGGAAGAGCTTTTAAGTCAGCGTACTATCTATACAATTGATATTCTAGGGGATGCAGGAATGTCAGTTCAAAATAAGCCAATAGAAAATGCATATGATCAGGCACTTTGGCTGGAACAAGTATTCAAAGCAATTGAATTATCTCGGTTCCACCTTATTGGACATTCCTTTGGAGGGTGGAATGCTGCAAACTATACTGTTCATTATCCTGACCGGGTGATGTCTTTAAGTCTATTAGAGCCAGTTTTTGTTTTTACAGGTTTGAGATGGGATTTTTATATAAAATCAATACCTGCTTCATTACCATTTTTACCTGATAGTATGCGAGAGAAAATGTTAGCAGATATTGGAGGGACGGCCGAAATTGATATGGATGATCCCTTAGCAAGGATGATTGCAGAAGCGACGGAGCACTACGCAGTGGCATTACCATTGCCAAAGGAGATTGAATCAAAACAATTATCAGAGTTGGATATGCCTGTTTATGTTGCCTTAGGAGGAAAAAGTGTTCTTCATAATTCACAAAAAGCCTATGATAATGCTTCGCAGAATATAAGAGAGTTGACAATAAAAATATGGAAAGATGGAACACATTCATTGCCGATGGAATATTCAGAAGAAGTCAGTAAAGAATTACTTGATTTTATGAGAAATATAGACGATTAAGAATTGTGATGATATATCCCAAATGACTGAAATGATTATCTTATAATATGGAAAAACAATAAATTCTTAATTATTTTAAATATTGGATATCATAATGCAATTAATATGTTTAAAGAAAATAAAAACTATTGAATGTAACTTTAAAATATTATATAATATAATCAGAAAGTGAGAATTTCTGAAAGGAAGATAGCTATGATGATAGAAATACGTGGAAGGTCTCAAATTACTATTCCTTCTGAGATAGTCAAAAGTCTTGGAATAAAAGAAGGAGATAAATTTGAAGTAATTGAAAAAGATGGAGGAATATTTTTATGCCCTGTAGTTGTTTATCCTAAAAAGGAAATGATCCGTATAGCCAAACTAGTTAAGGAAACAGATGCTGAGTATAAAAGTGGTGAATTAAAATTATATGATGATGTTGACAAAATGTTCATGGATATGGGAATCAACCTAGATGAAATTTAAAATTGTTATCACTAAAACTTTTGAAAAGAATTTAAAAAAACTAACTAATGTTGAACAAAAACAGGTGGCATCAAAATTAAAATTATTACAAACAGATCCATACTACCCTTCTTTACGGACTAAGAAAATTAAGGGATTTCAAGATTTATTTGAATGTAGTGTAAATATGGATATAAGGATACTTTGGAAGTATGAAGGAGCGAATATAATAATAACATTAGATATTGGACATCATACTATTGTGGATAAATTATAATTATTATTAGGCCGCTTGTGTGGAAAAAAAGAAAGAAAGCAAATTTAGCTGTAAAAATAAGAATTAGATAAAAGTGAATATATTGCGATAAATAAAGCCTTCAAGATATAGAATTTATTTTGAAGGTTTTATTGTTTGCAATTTGTATGATTGCAGAATATAAAGATTGCTCCCTGCCACCAGGGGGGAAATATCTTAGTGCGACATCATTATTGTCTGCTCAAGGCACGTTGAGAGTATAATTCTGATGACGTATTGTGGTTCGGAGGGCAAAAAGTAGAGGTTGACCACAACATATAGTGGTTCAAGAGCGATTTTGGAGCGAAAAATGAGCAAAAAAACACCGTTTTTTGACCCCTATTTTTGGGGTGCTTTATAGATGACATAGGATAAAAAGAGTGATGACATTATAAAGGTGGAAAAATTGATGGCTCAGAAAGAGGGAGAAATAATCCTCTGGGATGATAAGAATTTTATATAGTCTAATGTAGTGGTAGTTGTTTTGAAACAGCTACCACTATAGTTTTTTAATAGTTTGAAATTTTATTTCAAACTATTATAGAACCTACAATAATTGTGTTTTTTAAAAAAAGTTTGTATTGAAATCACCCTTTTATGGTACTAATGTCTTAATAGATGGTTTTGAGATATTTCAAATAATATTTAAAAAACACTTGAATAAATGCTCATATAACTATTGACATATGAGAAAAACAATAATATAATAAATACACACGTATGAATGCTTGCTCAAGTATTCGGATGAAATGATTTAAAAAGAGGTGATAATATGACTGAAAAATTTAATTCAATTGAAAGATGTGACTGTAATGTAATTCATGAGGATATTGTAAATCAAGTTAGAGATAAAATGCCTCAAGAAGAAAGCCTTTATGATCTAGCAGAATTATTTAAAGTATTTGGAGATTCAACACGAATCAGGATATTATGGGCTTTACATGAAGCTGAAATGTGTGTTTGTGATATCGCTGTATTACTTAACATGACACAATCAGCAATTTCCCATCAGCTGAGAGTCTTAAAACAAGCTAATTTAGTGAAAAACAGAAAAGAAGGCAAAGTAGTATATTATTCATTAGTTGATGATCATGTAAGAGAAATATTTGACCAAGGTCTAATTCATATCAACGAGAAGTAGTAATGCGGTAGAATAGGATGTTTTTTCAGAATAATTGAATGTCTATTCAAGTATTCACATAAGATAAGCAATGCTTTAAGAAAATTTGAAAAAGACTTGGAGTAAATATAACAAAATAATAAATAATATTTAGGGGGACTTAATAATGAAAAAAAGATTTATACTTGAAGGTATAGAGTGTGCAAATTGTGCAGCAAAAATGGAGAATGCTATTAATAAGCTTGATGGTGTGAAGGAAGCCACTGTAAACTTTATGACACAAAAACTTGTTATTGAAGGTGAGGATGAAAAAATGCCTATAATTGTAGAAGAAGCAGAAAAAATCGTTAAAGATATTGAGTCACATGTTGTTATGAAAAAAGCTTAAAGGAGTTGAGGTAGCATGAAAAAACGAATTTGGAGAATAATTATTGGTGCAGTGGTGTTTGCTGCAGCAATAATTATAAATATTGAATGGTTAAAGATCGCTATGTTTGTAATCAGTTACGTTATTGTAGGTGGGGATGTAGTAAAAAGAGCTGTAAGAAATATTTTTAAAGGTCAAGTTTTCGATGAAAACTTTTTAATGAGTATTGCAACAATTGGTGCATTTTTTATTGGTGAGTATCCTGAAGGTGTTGCAGTTATGCTGTTTTATCAAGTTGGAGAACTGTTTCAAAGCTATGCAGTTGGCAAGTCGAGAAAGTCAATTGCGAGCCTTATGGATATTCGACCAGATTATGCAAATGTTAAAAAAGGCGATGAACTTGTTAGGACTGACCCGGATGAAGTACAAATTGGAGATATTATTGTAATTAAAGCAGGAGAAAAAATTCCTCTTGATGGCAAGGTAATAGAGGGAAGTTCAATGATTGACACATCGGCACTTACTGGTGAATCTGTTCCTCGTGAAGTAGAAGTAGGAAGTGATATCCTAAGTGGTTGCATCAATATTAATGGAGTTATTACAGCAGAGGTTACCAAGGAATATGGAGAATCTACTGTAAGTAAGATTCTTGATTTAGTTGAAAACGCAAGTAGTAAAAAATCCAATTCAGAACAATTTATTACGAAGTTTGCGAGATATTATACACCGGTTGTGGTTATAATTGCGGTTTTTATAGCTATTATACCGCCTCTTGTTATAGACGGTGCGACTTTTAGTGATTGGATATATAGAGCACTAGCATTCCTTGTGGTATCCTGTCCGTGTGCTTTAGTTATTTCAATTCCTTTGAGTTTCTTCGGTGGAATAGGTGGAGCCTCAAAAAAAGGTATTTTAGTTAAAGGTAGTAACTACCTTGAAGCATTGGCTCAAACAGAGATTGTTGTTTTTGATAAAACAGGTACACTAACGAAAGGTGTATTTAATGTACAGGAAATTCATCCAGAAGGAGTTTCTAAGGAAGAGTTACTAGAATTAACTGCATATGTGGAAAGCTATTCCAATCATCCGATTTCACTTTCACTGAAACGTGCATATGGAAAAGAAATAGATAATGGACGTATTACAGATGTAGAAGAGATATCAGGTCATGGTGTTATTGCAACAGTAGATGGCAAAAAGGTTATGGCAGGAAATATCAAACTTATGAAAATGATGGATATCCCTTATTTCAAGGGAGAACTAATTGGTACTGTCGTACATGTTGCTGTTAATAACCAATATATAGGTTATATTGTAATTGCCGATGAGGTAAAGCCAGATTCAGCACAGGCAATCAAGGAACTTAAGGCAGCTAATATTAAGCAAACAGTTATGTTGACAGGTGATAATAAAAGTGTTGGTTCAAAAGTGGCTAAAGAGCTTGGTCTTGATAAGGTTTATGCAGAACTATTGCCAGCAGACAAGGTTGAAAAACTAGAAGAATTATTTTCACAAAAATCCACAAAAGGTAAACTCGCCTTTGTCGGTGACGGAATCAATGATGCACCTGTATTAGCTCGTGCAGATATTGGAATAGCAATGGGTGGTTTAGGTTCTGATGCAGCCATTGAAGCTGCTGATATTGTAATTATGACTGATGAGCCATCGAAAATTGCTACTGCAATGAAGATTTCTAAAAAGACATTAAAAATTGCAAATCAAAACATAGTATTTGCAATTGGAATAAAGATAATTGTTCTTATTTTGAGTGCTTTTGGAATAGCTACTATGTGGGCAGCTATATTTGCAGATGTAGGTGTAACTATCATCGCAGTATTAAATGCTTTTAGAGCTTTGAATGTAAAGAATCTATAAACTATTTTTCCTATTAACCCCCCTTGTTTGATACCGATAATTGACGAGACAATCAAGGGGTATAAATTACAAGATGAAACTTTTTAAAGGCAAATGAAAATTAAGGCCTAAGACAATGGAAGCCTGCACAAGGGCAGAATTTTAAAACTATAAATGAAAATTGGTTGGTATATGACCTTGAATTAGATGGTTTAAAATATATGGAGGTTATGTTATTGAAAGTTATTGATGAATGTTGCTGTGAATGCACCACACAAAATTTAAATAAAACAAAGGAGAGTTGCCCTGTCTGTAATAATGAAGGAGTAACAGTTAGTAGGATAACCGTTGAACACTTGGTGACAGATGATAACCGCAAGGCAGTCGGGGGAGATAACTATAGGATTTGTATGAATGAAGACTGTGATGTTGCCTACTACAACGTTGATAATGGAATAAAATTCTTAAAAGTCCAAGTTAGTGTTCCTATTTGGTTTAAGAAAGATGCAAACCCAAAGTATGCTTGTTATTGCAGTAAAGTCACTGAAGAACAAGTAATAGAAGCTGTGGTTAAGCATGGTGTGAAGACAGTGAAAGAAGTGAATTCGATAACTGGAGCTATGAAAAAACCTAATTGTAAAGAATACAATCCGTTGGGAGTTTGTTGTCATAAGATTATTCAGGAAGCTATCGATAAAGGCTTAACTATAAAATGATTATTGTGCAAATGGCTAAAATTGAAAAAATCGTATCTACTCTTGATTTATGGGGGTTAACAAATGCGATTAGATTGAAGTCTTACAGATTCGAAATCAAAATAAAGGTCTACCTGATGTTAATGTAATATTGTGAAAACACAAATTATTTGATTGTCAGAAAAGAACAGTTGATTTCTAACCAAAGTATTAGGTTATATTCCATTGGTAGAAAATGTCATATCTTTTATACTAACAATAACATGCAAAAACTTCAACTCACTGAGATGAAAAACTGTTGGTGCTTTTGTTTTATATAAAATCCAAAATTAAATACAGAAACTCAAAGAGGCGAAGTCTTCGGTCAACTTATGATCGATAGGCTTCGCCTCTTTTTTATTTCAAAATAAAATTGAAAGGAATGAGAACAATGTCAAAGTATTTTATGTATGATACATCATTGGGAGGGATAGAGCAGTTGATGATGCTGGCACCTAATTTTCCCTCAAGAAGAAGTGGTATAGTCATTAATAATCATTTTAATTTTGAGGGAGATATTAAGACTTGTAATTCCTGTGGCAGTAATATTAAAAGTAGATGCAATGCTTGTGACTGCATTTATCTTAAAACAAGGCTAAATAATGATGAGATAAGATATACAGATTTACTAAAAGATTGCTTCGGAAGAATAAAAAACTATGCTCTAAAAGGCAGATTGAAATTACTTAGCAATAGCTTCACTGGTGAACTATTTCTAAATCATAACCATAAGGAAAGATTTTATAATATACACCATAAACAAGGTATTGATATAGAAGATAGAACACCAAACTACCTTGCCGTTTTATTTCTTCTCACTGCTGATGAAGTACTATGGAATATTTCAGAGCATGCAGTTTGCGTAAATGGATTTGATTTTTCCCATATGCATCTTAGACAAATTAGTACTGAAGGCTATGCTCTATATCAAACAGCAAAAACTATATGGGAGGGAAAAGAATATATTAAAATCAGTGAGATAGCAGACGCTGACCTCATTGCTGACACAGCATTTAAGATAATCATCAATGCATCATTAATTGCCAAGTATGGAGCAGATGTGTTTTCAATTAAGAAATAGAATGGAGGAACGAGATGTTAATTAATTTAAAAAGAATAGACAGAAAAGAAGATGCACCAATCATATTTAATTTTCCCTGTGATGATAGCTATATATCTAACGTATATATTCAACTGGGGCTTGAAGTTTCAACTGCTCCCAACTGTTATATTGATGAGATCCTGTATGACCTTGATATGAATAATATTTTAAAAGGTAAGCAGTGTAATATTGATGAATTAAATTTTCTATTTAAGAAGATGGATAGTTTCGATGGAAAGGAAAGAAAAGTATTTTTTGCTTCTGCCTTTGCAGAAAACCTTAAGACGATGGCAGAGTTAATCAATCTAAGCTTTAATACTCATTGCTATAGCCTTGTAAGTGACTTTAATAATCTAGAAACCGTAGGAAAGGATTTATACCTATCAGAAAAGCAAGCAGTAGCAGTAAAAGAATTAGATGAAGTTGAGGGTGAATCTTTTGCTATGGAGGTAATAAAAAACAATCCTAATTCTACAATTACTCCTTATGGAGTCTTATATAAAAATAGCAATGAACCAGAGCAAATATATAATGGCAAGCAGTTTCCACTATATCATTGGGAAGAAACTGTGGCAACAATACAGCTGACCGCAAAAGGTGCGAATGAATTTATTTATCTTCCTTGTTCTGATGTTGAGATTGAAAAGGCACTGATGAGATTAGAAACTTCTTACTTACATGATTGTGAAGTTGCAATTGATAGCCATAGCTTTTCAGACAGGATAATAAATATTATTTCTGCTGATACAACACCATTAATTAAGATAGATACCTTAAACAAATTAGCAGAATATTATAAGGAAATAGGCAACCATGATATAGAATATTTTGAAAAACTTATGGATCATATTAAACCTCGAACTGTTGATGAAATCTTTGCACTAGCAGATTCCATGTATGAATTTGAACTCTTTGATGGTATCCATAGTGTAGAAAGCTATGGCAGATATATGATTTGTGAATCGGGATATTTTGAATACGATTCAAATCTTGAGGAATACATTGACTTCAAAAGATATGGCGAAGGGAAAATGGCAAATGAAGTTGGTGCATTTTCAAATAGTGGTTATATTGTTTATCGCGGATACAATCAAGAACTCTCTAATATACTATCAGAGAATCTTGGGATGAAGCTCCCTAAGTCAAAGGAGCAACAAATATTAAAACTATACATGCCCTTAACTATTACCACCTACGATGTAGAAAATGAATACGGTTATCGTGAAACGGCAGATGAGCCATTGGAACTATCAAATTATGAAGTAACTAGTTATCTAGATGAAATCCTAGAGGCAATTGAAAAAAATAATCTGCCAGGAGAAAAAGAACGAGGCCTGATGAAATATTATGATAAGCATGACAGTGTTAATGTAAAGGTTTCAAAATATGAATTTTCAATAGAGATGGTTGATGATGAATTAAAGGGTGTAGCTGTCCTTACTTTAAATGATGACTTAACAGAAGAAGAACTTGAAAAGATTAAAAATGATATTACTTCTCAGACTTCAGATGGCTATGTGCCCAAAAATAATATGGGACGAAGTTATATAGAAATGGTGTAAATACGTACATTCCATAAAATATAGGTACATATTATTTTTATAAATCTATCCATTTCCTTTAAAATATAATTAGGGC
>NZ_VUNQ01000070.1 GCF_009695605.1 Tissierella pigra | reverse complement strand
CTAATATGAAGTTTGATTTTGCAGTTTGGTCTTCAACTACATTTACTCTAGCTTCCTTAGAATAATATCCATAAGCTTCTGCTACTAAAGTATATTCGCCAATTGGAGATCTCATAAAGAATTTACCTGTAACAGGGTCAACCTTAACACTTCTTCCTGTTTCCAATACTGTTACTACAGCATCAGATATTGGGATTCCTGCAAATACCATTTGCATATTTTGTACTTCTATATCCTCTATTGTTTCAAACTTATTTGTTCCTGTTCTATTTAATTTATAATTAGGTGCTAATGGTTCTATATAATCAGCTTTCTTCGAATCTCTTCTTATCAACTCTGTTTCTTGTACTGGCCCTGGTTTTGATGCTGATTCTGTAGTGCCCACCATAACAAATACATCATCTATATACCAGCCAGTATATGAAAGTGAGCCATCTGAATGGAAGAAGAATCTAAGATTTACTGTATTCCCAGTGTAAGCAGCTAAGGATATCTCTTCATTAGTCCATGCTTGAACTCTTCTACCATATTTTCCACCTTCTGCAGGAGTTATATTGGTCCAAGTAACTCCATCATCTGTAGAAATTTGTACTTGCCCATAATCATATAAAGTAGTTGTCCCTTCCATGTCAACCCAATGATTAAATGTCAATACCGAATTGCTTCCTTCTGGAAGTACTATAGCTGGACTAACTATATAGCTGTCACTGTTCATAGGATAGTTACCTCCTAAGTTCGTTGCCCATAGTTTTGTTCCTGAAGCAGCTCCATTAGGTCCTGATGTTGGTACTCCCCATGCCCATGGGTTATTAGTTCCGCCAGTAGTAAATCCTCTGTCATTGTTTTCAAAGTCTGTACCAAATATAGTAGTAAAGGCTAAAGCTGTAGCAGATACTTCCTCTGTATTTTCACTGATATTGCCTGATAAATCTTCTGCATTTATTACATAGTAATACATTGTGTTAGGACTTGTTTCTGAATCTATAAAACTATTATTGTTAATTTCTCCTATCTTAACATATCCTTCGCCTAATGTTTCTGAACGATAAATATTATAATGTGATAAATCAGCATCTGGTGAATGGTTCCAGCTTAGCTTAATTCCTCTCATGTTAGCTTCTGCTGTCAGGTTAGTAGGTATTGCTGGTGGTTCGTTATCACGAGCCATTAGTCTTACATTGTCTATATACCATCCTGCTCTCTGACCTGATGAATCAGATGTAAATCTAAATGCTACAAATACTGGTTCTTTAGACCCTATATAATTTCCAAGATTCACAAGTGATTCCTTCCAATTCATAGCACTACCTGTTATGATTCCCCTTGCTTCAGTCCAAGTTTCACCATAATCATTTGTAATTAGTACATATCCTTTGTCATAATTATTTTCCATCTCATACCACTCATAAAATCTTAGTGAAGCAGTTTCTAAATTTCCATCTCTTAAATCTATTGGAGGAGTAATCATCCAGCTGTCAGCATTATTTGGATAATTTCCATCTAATGTAGTTGCTGCTAGTTTTTCTCCTTCAAATGGCTTCGGACCAACATTTGATGGTACTCCCCATTCCCATGCTCCATTGAATATCCAGCCATTAGCGTTATTCTCAAAGCCTTGGATATATTCTCCTGGGATTACACCAAATTCTATATCTATTTTATAATCCGATGTAACTACTATATCTCCTCCATAGTCTCTTACTTTTATCTTATATACAATACTATCTCCCATTAACATATCATGAGTTATAGTTCCTTTATACATTCCATTCTTGTGATCTCCTGAAATTCTATTCATTGGAGCTACCATCCAGTAGGATTTTCCCTGTTGTTTGACTAAAAGCTCTGCTTCTGTTATTGCAACATCATCTGATATTTCTGCAAGGATTTCTATGTCTAAACCCATATAGGTTTCAAATATTTCTTGTTCATGAGTTATAGTTGCCTCTGATGTATCTTCCCCAGGAACTAATACTCTACCTGAAATATATCCTGTTCCTGTTGCTATGGATGATACTGCCTCAAATGCATCTACCATACCATAGCCATAACCCATATTTGGTGCTGTTGGGTATGTGGAGTCAGTTAATGGTGTAGCTGTATCCTGAAGAATTTCTTCAACATCTGCTACTGATAATGAAACATTCGCTGATAATACCAGTGCAACTACTCCTGCTACTGCTGGAGTTGACATTGAGGTACCTGAATTACCTGCATATCCGCCTCCTGGTACTGATGATCTTACATTTACTCCTGGTGCAGATATATTTGGTTTAACTAAAGATTCATCATATGGTGATGGTCCAAGTTTTGAGAAAGATGCTCTTATATCATTCCTATCAGTTGCAGCTACTGCAAAGGATTCTGGATAATTAGCTGGGCATGATATAGAACCCGGCCAAGGTGCCGGTTCCCCTAATCTTTGATTTCCTGCTGCAAATGCTGGAAATATCTCTGCTGCTCTCCAATTTCTAACAGCCTCTCTATACCAATCATCTATTCCAGCTCCTCCACCCCATGAGTTATTAACCACATCTGGAGCATTGTCTGGATTTCCACCTGGTGCTAACATCCATTGTGCTGCTGATAATAATATGGCATCTGTTGTAGAACCAGCAGTATTAAATACTCTTGCTGCTATCCATTTTGCTCCTGGTGCCACACCTATTTTATTAGAGCCATCTGCTTCTTGACCAACCATTGTTCCCATTACATGAGTTCCATGGTCATCTGAATCTGCTGGTAGTGATGCGTTGTATACAGGGTCAAACCAGTTTCCACTGGCATTAGTAGTTTCTGTATTTGGGTCATAGCCTCTCCATTTATTCTTAAGTGCTGGGTGAGTCCAATCTACCCCTGAATCTATATTGGCTACTACTACTCCTGTTCCATCGTATCCTAGATCCCATGTTTGGTCTGCCTTTACCTTCTCAACATTCCACTCTACTCCATTAGCTGTAGGTTCTATTTCATTGCTCATCTCTGGATTTTCTAATATATGAGTTTTATTTTTGTAGATTTTATCTACTTCTGACATATAGGAAAGATTCTCTATTACTTCCTTTGTAGCTTTTGCATATACCATATTAACTATATGATAAGGTGTAAATTCTACTACATTTCCATTTTCCATCTCTTGTTCTAAATATTTTAAAACATTAGCTTGAGTTATTTCTGCAGTATCTTTTAGAGATTCCAATACTGCACTTCTTACTTCCAGCTTAGTTTGATATGGGGTCATAGCTGATGATACAGCTGATCTTGTAGCATGGGCTACTTTTTCTGTATCCACTTGCTCCCCCATATATATGAGTATTTCCACTAGGTGTTCATTATCTATGTCTTCCTTTACCTCAGCTGAAATCTTATTTGCAGCTAATTCATATAAATCTTCTTTTGCTGAACTAAGTTGGTTGTTCTCTGCATAAACAAAGGATGTAAAATATCCCAATACCATAATAAGGCTTATTATTAGGGATAATACTTTTCTTACTTGGTTGTTCTTTGACATTTAACAATTCCCCCCTTCAGTTTTTTGCAAAATATTTAATCTTTTTTACACCTCCTTTTTTTAATTATGTAAAATTAAAACTTTAGCAAAATACTGTAATTTCTATATATATGTCATAAGGAGTTATTTATCACCACCCCTTACTTATTTCATTCATTGTCATGATTTCCTTAATATTCTGAGATATTGTTAATATTTATCAAAGTATGGCAAGTGTTTATAGTTTCTTGCCTTTTTTATATTATTTTCCAATAATTTGTCAATATCTAGTTAAATAAGAAAGTTACCCCTAAACATCTTTTAGGGGTAACATTTCTATTTACTTTAATATCTCTCAAATATCCTTATGGTTCCAAATGCATCTTTATGAATCAATCTATTTGGTAAAATATCTAAATCTACTAGATTTCCATCTTCATCCACTATAGTATTGGATCCAAGCTTGATATAAACAGGCTTTCCAGTATTATACCATTCAGTTAACTTTCTCTGTGCACTTGCATCATTATCTAAAAGGTCCATATCAAATGCCTCATCACCTAATATAATGGAGTTTGCAGGGATATTCTTCATAGCCCCTTTCACAGTTACTCTTCCTTCTGCTGTCTCAAATATTTCAGTACTATCTTCAGCAACATATACTACTTCTATTGCTAAATTTGATGCTATAAATCCATCTGGAGCTGTCCAAGTAGCTGTATATAATCCTGGTGATTCTTCAGTCATTGGGATTCCATAGCTACTTCTGCTTACTTCGAGTGGAAGTAACATTCTATAATATGCAGAACCGCCAATCGGAGCATTGAAACTTATATTTAAAGTACCTCCAGCTTCAAGTTCTACATCTCTTGATGGTTTAATATTTCTAATAGATGGTTCTTGTGGTTCTTCTCCTGATTCTAGATTAACAATTACAGATTTAACTGTACTATGTCCTGCTTTGTCCTTTAAAGTAAATAGGAAATAATTATCTCCTTCTACAAGATTTACGGTGTGGCTTATTGTTTCATTAGCAGGCTCAACTATAATAAGAGGATAATCATAAATATATATCTGACTGTCACCTAGGAATAACTCTAGGTATCCCAAATTATCCATCATTGTAATTTCTAGTTCTGCTGTTTTCGATTCTTTATCGATATTTAATATATCTATGTTTAGTTCTGGATCAGTAGTATCTACATAAAATCTTCTCACTAAACTGCTGGATGCTCCAGTCTTGGATACAGCCTCTATCTTAGCCTCTTGATAACCATCTTCCATGGTTAAAGTTTTCGTAAACTTAAATGCTGGCCCTGAGTAAATACGTGTACTTGGATCATCTGGATGTTGCAAATCCACATGGTCTTTAAATTCAATATCAGCTTCAACATTATTCACAAGTACCTTATCTAATAATGAGAAGTTTGCAACATAGCCTTCGAATAATATATCATTCGTAGTATACATTTCAAGTAATTTAGGTTCGTAGATGTATATATATGGATGAGTGTTGTCTATATTAAAAGTAAGTTCAGAAGAATTCGTATTATATAATTTATCTACAGATATTACTTCTACATTATATTCTTTTGCATCAGTTATATATGACTTTATATCTAACTCATATGAGGTCTTTCCTTCTTCTCCAGGAACAACTGCTTCCATTTCCTGTCCATTTATATTAAACATGAATCCCAATATACCTATGCCTTTGTCTACTGAATTCCAAGTAAGTTTATTTGTCTGCGGATTATATGATAAATTACTTATCTCTGGCCCAACGGTATCAATAGTTATTGGAATCTTCTTGGATTGTACTTCCGCTCCACTATAATGGATTTTGGCGGCGATTTCATAGAAATAGTTTCCATCTGGAACAATTTCACCATTTACTATTCCATCCCACTGTGCAGCAGTAACCATTCCAACAGGCTGATTTCTACCTCCATTAATATAATTCTTTCTCTTGTATTGCTGCATCAAAATAGTTCTCAACAGATTACCTTCGCTATCTAATATATTATAATTAACTGATTCCGCATTTCTCATAAATGATAGATACGGCATTATATTACCAGTACCTTTCTCATTTCCAGCTACTGTCCCTGGATTCATGAATATATGTGGTGTAGTATAGAAATATCCATTACCTTTAGCATCCCGATATAACATACCTGATGTGTTGAAGTAAGAGCTTCCTGCTGGATCAATGAATCTCATACCATCAAGAATAGTAGGTTCTCCCCAGTCACCATAAAATCCCACATATGGAATGGAAAGTGTTGGTTTTTCATCAGTAGGGTCGAGCAAAGTAACAAAACCTTCCACAAACATATTTCTATAAACTGTAGAATCTGTTCCTATGTCTACAGTTACTTCAAATACATATTCTCCATTTGCTGGAACAGTCACTGAATCTGGTTTATCTATATCTGCATCGTAAATATAATCAGATAACAATATATTGAAACCTAATTCATTAATATAATCTGTTAAAACTGTAACATCTACATTATAGGTTATATCTGTATTTGAATCATTTATAGCTTTAAATTTCATGGTAAACTCTGTATTTTCAAAATCCTTTAATTCTATTTTTGCTTCATTAGTTCTAGCATCTACTACTCTAACAGGAGTAGATACTGCACCATAAAGGTCCATTATACCTGCACCTTGTCTTCTAGGTGAATATTCAGTTTCATATTGATCCAATACTGGTATAGCTGTATTCATCAATAACACCTTAGCAAGTCTAGTCTGTTCTGCTAAATCTAATTCTCCATAGATTTCATGTTCTTTAATATATTCCATAACAAGAGCAGAGCCACCTGCTACATGAGGCGCTGCCATTGAAGTACCACTCATTGTCCCATATTTATTATCATTTAATGTAGAATATATCTGCGCACCTGGTGCTGTTATTTCAGGCTTAAATTCTAAGGAAGGAGTAACTCCCCATGATGTAGAGTCTGCCATTTTTCCTGCATTAGGATTAGGTATAGTCATCATCATATCAGAGAAAGTAAGAAGTTTTTCTTCTAATCCCAATAAGTCTAATCCACCTTTGTATCCTATAAATACTGCTGGAATATTTTGTCCTGGAGGTGTAGCCATGTTGACTAAAGCCTCTCCCCCAGCTTCGTGATTACGAACTATTACTCCTATTGCTCCCGCTGCTTGAGCATTTTCTATTTTTTCTGTAAAGTTAGATGTCAATCCTCCACGAACTACTAGAGCTACTTTACCTGCCACATTAGTAAGTTCAGATGGATGACCTGATCCACCATCTACAAATAGTTGTGGTCCTAGCAATGTTTTTGCTGGATTTATGGACCCTGCTACTGCCATTGGAATATTATGCTCCTTACCATTTTTTATATAAGTTAATCCATTTGCCTTTTGGTGAGTATTTTCAATTGATGCTACCTGTATAGTATCTGTATTGATTCCTGGTGCACCTACTACACCTATGTCAGGATTTTGTTTCCACGGGTTTGCCGTCCATCCATAGGTCATTGAACCAGAATTTCCTGCCGAAACTGAACATACTATTCCATTATTTGTAGCATTGGTTATTGCAACATTTTCCGCTGATTCTGGAACATAGAAAGATGCTGTTGAACCTAGACTCATATTTAAAACATCAGCACCAAGTCTTATGGCCTCATCTATAGCTACTAGATATATATCACTAAATGTAGTTGAATAGATTGGGTCATTGGAAAATACCTTCATAGCAAGTAATTGACATTCTGGAGCTACTCCTTTGATTCCTCCATTATTGATATTACCATTTGCTCCTGCTGTACCAGCTACATGCATTCCATGCATTGATGCATCTGGACCTAAATCTAATATTTCATCATTTAAATCATAATAGTTATATCCATAAGGAACTTTCTCAGTATAATATTTACCAAGTAAATTCTTGCCTTCTAACGTTTTCCTAGTGATTTTTTGATCAATTCCTTCACTAAGTACCATGTCTCTATGGCTTGGATCAATACCAGTATCTATAATAGCTACTACAGTACCTTCACCCTTATATCCTGTATCCCAAGTTGGAAGTGTTCCAATCATATCCTTGGATGTATCCATATCTGGTATTATCTCTGGTCTTTCATATTCATTAGATATATATACTTTGTTGACTTGAGGCAAACTTTCAATAACTTCAATATCTTCAAATTTGACCATACCGCTAAATCCATTAAATGTTGTATTGAAGCTATTTATAAACTTCATATCCACTCTGTTGGCCTCAATGTTTTTCTTGACTTGTCTTTGTTCCTCATCTATTCTTCTTTCGACTTGTTTGATTGAAGATTCTGACATTTCTTCATAGCTTAAATTTCTTTCTGTAGCGTAAACTATTGATGGATCAGATTTTAATTCGACAATAATTCTAACCTCATCATCGTCTTCAAAAAACTCTCCTAACTCATCTTCTAGTTTAATCTTTTCAGCGTTTTCATCTGCCTTGAACTTATCTGTTACTCTTGTTAATACTTCCCCCTGAGTTGAGTTTTCATTTTCTGCAAAGGTAAACCCTGGTATTATCAGAGTTAGTACAAGTAATAATGCTAAAAACCTATTCATTTTCTTCAAATCGCTTCCTCCTTTTAATTTTATTTAATCATTCATTTGAAAAATGATTAATTCAAAGTGATTCTGAATTACTATGGATGGTTATTTTGGAATCATTGGATTTACTAAGACCACATCTTCAAATGTGTATAATAAATTCTTATCAACATCATAAATTCTGATAGTTACCTTATCTGTTATGGTTCTTGGGTTGAAGAAAAAGGATTCTGTAGACCATGTACCTAAATCAAATATAGAAGTATTTTCATGTTTTCCTCCAGATAACTGATACACCACATCATATTTTGTAGCATTTGATATATTTTCAACCACTACATTGATCTCAATTAAGGCTGGGAAAAAATTAGGTGATGAATTACGAACCTCTACTATTACTTTTGGTTCTTCAACTGGATTTATAGGCCCTTCTTTCTCTACCAAGGCACTCATACAAGTATTCAGTTTGGTTAATACCATATTAACTTCTTCCTGAGTAGCTTCATCATTGTCATTTATCTCTATAGCCTCTTGTAACACCTCTGCAAATGGTCTCCAAGATTCCTCGGTATAATCTTCTTCTTTCTTTGTTATAGCTTCTGCTATAGATGCTGTTAATGCAGCTTTATCTACTACTGGATCTGAGTCCTCCATCATTATATTTATTCTTCCTTCTGCTATTTTTCTTATTGGCTTATTTCCTTCAATCTTAAACTCTACTTCAATTTGGAGCTCTCTTCCAACTACCTGTTCTGGTATTTTCCATGTTGCAAAATATACTCCTTCCATCTCTTCCATTTCCATTTTATACTTATTAAACTCTTCATCAGCCATTCTGTTTATATTCCTATCCATTGAATTTTCATATGGAAGTAATACTCTGAACCAACCTTCTCCACCTTCCGGTGCATTAAATCTGACTTCTAATATGTCCCCAGCTTTAAGGAATATATCTTGGTCTGGTAGGATGTTTGTAATGAATGGTTCTACTGGATTTTCTTTTATTTCTAATCCTTCTATTGCTACATTTAAATTTTCTAATGCTTGATCTACCTCACTTTGAGTAGCTTCTAAATCATCTATAACTTCTATAGCAGCTTCTAGTACTATTTCAAGTTCTTCCCATGTTTCTATTGTATAATCTTCTTTATTCATTCTTTCTGCCCTATCCACTGCATCTATTAATTCTGATTTATTTACTATTGGTTCTGGATTTAACAGTTCTTCTATCAATTCATCCATTTTATCATTTAATTCATATAGTGCATCATTAACTTCCCTTTGAGTAGCTTCTGGATTATCTCTTACTTGTATTGCTACTTCTAGAGACTCTATAAATGGTCTCCATGTTTCTAGAGTATAGTCCTCCTCATTTTTTTCTTCTGCTATATATATAGCAACTATTAACCCTGATTTATCTGCCTCTTCAGGCTCAAAATCTAGATTTCCCCCTTCTATTTTTACCAATTTCTTCATTCTAGCATTTAATTCTGATAATGCTTGATTAATTTCTCTTTGTGTAGCTTCATTATCTTCATTTATTTCTATAGCCATATCTAAAGCCACTTCAAATAGTTTCCAAGATTCCTCGGTATAATCTTCTTCATTCTTTCTTCTAGCTTCAGCTATTGCTTCTGCCAACTTTCTTTTATTTACTTCTAGTTTCACTGTGTTATCTTCTTGAATCTTTATTGTATAAGTAGTAGTTCTCCCACCAGCTTTTATGGTCAAAACTTGTCCTTCTGCTGGCTCCCTACTATCAAATCCTGTTATATTAGATTTTGTTACTCTCTCTATTTCTCTGCTACCATCACTATATATTCCCTCTATAACTAAACCTGTAATATCCAACTCATCATCTACTGTATAAACCAGCTTATCAGGTAATGATTTAACCGAAATTCTGTTTAATGTTACTGGATCTGGTCTTGTAGGCAGCTTTGTGGTGGTGGACTTTTTGGTGGATACTATAGTTGGATTAGATTCTTCTAACTTTCCATTTACTACCTTATACTCTACATTAGTTTTTAATGTTGATCCATTAGCCTTAATTTGAGTTCCTGACTTAATTGATTTTATAGTACCTTTCAAATCTACAATCACATCTACACCAACTATACTAAGGCTATCAATTGATGTATCCTTTGCTGATATAATACTTGCTTTATCCCTCACTTCAACCTTCTTTATATAACTACCTTTAGTAAGCTCCAATCTTGCCTGTTTTACAGTTTTGACCTCTTCTACTGTTGTATTAGAAAGAACTACATTTACTAACCCTTGTTTTTTATCTATAGATACAGAATTTAATTTAGAATTATTAATGCTTAGACTATTTACCCCTCCTCCATTAACAATCACTTTACCCTTTACTACTACATTATCAAGAATTGTATTGCCTTCCCCTATACCTTCTGTTAAGTATAAATTACCTCCGATTACTATATCCTTCAACATTACATCTTTTGTATTTACTATAAGGTTTGTCTTTATATTTTTATTTATAATCCCAGATGTATTAACTATCTCACCTGAAATGTTACATAACATCTTAACCACTTCAGCTCTTGTAATTTCTGCATTTGCTCTAAAAGTTCCATCTGGATAACCATTTATATATCCATTTTTCTTTAACCCTCCGACAACACCTTTAAGTTCTTCAGGTAAAGTTAAACTATCTGTAAATTTAGATGCTTCAAGCTTGTCCTCCTCTATTCCAAAAATAACACCAATTATTCTGGCAACCTCTCCCCTAGTAATGTTCTCATTAGCATTTAATGATGTTCCTGGAAGTATATAATTAGCATTCACTCCCTTTCGTACCTCATCATAATACCAATCTGTAGGACTTAAATCATTAAAGTTAACCTCAGATTTTTGAGTAAAACCCATTATACCATTAACAACCTTGTAAAATTCAGATTTACTTATATTGTTAGTAGGTCTAAAAGTTCCATCTGGATAACCTGAAAGAATTCCCTTATCCTTCATGTAGTTGATTTCATGCTTCGCCCAATTGTCTTCATAATCTCCTCCTTGCCCCAATACAACTATGCCTGTAGACATGAGGATGACTAAAGAAAAAATCAGCGATAATATTTTTTTCATACAAATACCCCTCCTTTAATAGTTATACTTGTCTCATTTATATGATAATACTTGATTTAAAGTAAAGTCTAGAAGCAAGTTATGACATATTTTACTGAGTGTAGATTATTGTCTACACCCCTGCATCCATTCAAAAAAGGAGCTTTAGTATGTTTACTTTAGATTAACATTAAGTTAAATAAGTATACAATAACCTTAATAATTTGTTACTCTATAAATATATCTGTCATATTTAAGAAGAATTTTTTTAATGGTTTACAAAATATCTCTTTATATACTTATTTCTACAATTTAATAAATATATTTTTATATTCATAGACAAAGATATATCTACTGTAAGTGTCTTATTCTCTCAATTAGTAGCAAAATAATCTTCTGATATTCTTTTCTTTTATTTAAGATTTCATGACCGATTTTTGAATATTTTGTAAATTTACATTCTATTAATGAAGCCATTTATGTATTTATTTAATTCTATCTATAAATCCTACATATCCTCATTTACAAAAATAAAAACCCAAGGATTTAATTTCTCTCCTTGGATTCCTAGAACCTCTATCTATAATTTAATTCTTACGATATTAATAAAATACTGCACAGTTCCTTTCTGAATAATACGGTATTAAAATTGTTTTATACATTTATTTATATTTACATATTTTATTACTATAATTCTATAATAATTTACCTCTGGGCCTGTAATTTTTTCATAGTTATAATATTACTAATAATAGTTGTTGTTCCAGCAATTAAAGTGCCTAATCCCCATATTTGCTTTTTCATTAATAGTCCAATAATTCCACCTACTATAAGTATCGTTCCAATACCTAATCCCACTAAACAACCCTTATATTGAATTTCAAAGGATACCTTAGGTATTTCTCCTGTTCTTTCCATTGCTTTTTCTGTTCTAGCTAGTGCTTTTCTTGTTATGTGCAAAAGCTTTTCATTAATATTATTCATTTGTATCCTCCATAATATATGAATGTCTTTTTAAAATTTGTTCAATAAGCTTATCACTTACAATGTCAACTCCAAGATGTTTCATTAACATTTGTAAGAACTTTAGTCTACTTAATGTTTCAGAAATATTACGATTAAATAAAATTGGATTTATCCAAATATTAATAAGTAACATAAATATCTCAGCACATTCATTTGGAAACTCCGTATTAATGGAACCATCCTCTATTCCTTCTTGTATTATTTCACTTAAAATGGGTGCATCACCGTTAATACCTGTTTTAATACCCAAAACTACAAATTGGGGATTTTTTATTTGACCTATTAGTACATTATCTAAATAATGTGCCTTTTCATCAGACATAGTAGCTTCTAGTATATGTACAAGCTTTTCTCTGCCGTTATTAGCTTTTGTATATTTTATTAATTTTTTTAACATCTGATTCGAATAACTAAATTGCTTTTTAGTTATTGCATCTAAAATTTCTTCTTTGGATTTAAAGTGATGATAAATTGCACCTTTCGACATTTTTAGCTCATTAATAATATCCTGTATACTTGTTTTATCAAATCCTTTTTCGATAAATAATCTTTCTGAAACAGATAATATTTTTTCGATTGTTTGTTCTGGATCTTTATTTCTAGACATTTAATCACTCCTTACATACCGACCGTCAGTATGTATAGGTTATAATATTAATTATTAAATGTCAAGAATATTTTCTTCAATTTATTATTAGTTTAATTAATTATGTTTTTAATACCGTAAAATTATTTTTGAATAATACGATATTTCAATAAAATATTTAATTTTAGCATTCTTTACATTCAATATGAAATTCATATTTTTGCCATAATTCAAAGTCTTTTATTTCCCCTACTTGTTTGTATAATTCTTATTTACAGTAATACTCTGCTTCTTCCGCTATAGTTGTTATTCGGTTTTTAATCATATTCCTTCATCTTTCTTAAATTTATTTATTAATAAATTAACACTTTACTACTATCCCTCATATTCTATTGTAAGAGTATTTAATATAAACTAGATCGGAGGTGTTTTTATGGGTGGCTTATTTGGTGGCAGAAGAGGATGTGAAGATGAATGCGGTATGGATACTTCTTTATTATTCTTCTTTTTACTTTTAGTAGTTATTTTCTGTAGCTGTGATTCCTTCTAACTTAGAATAATTGAGTCGGGGTTTATCCCCGATTCTTTTTATCTCTATAAAGATTCATTCGTTTTTGTAACTTTCTTTATATACAGTCCTCTTCCTTGGTTCCTATCTTACTAAACATACATTTTATCCAGTGAAGTTGCAAGTAATCGTTTATAACTAAATCTAGCTCCTTACTTCTTTTAATTTTTCTATATATACTAGGCATTTCAGCTACTGTAAGGGATGGATAATTTTTTTAGCTCTACTAAGTAAACAATTCCAATTAAAGTAGCTGGGTTTGCAAATAGTTTGCAATTTAAAATAATCCATGCTATAATGTTGATTAATAAGAAGAGCAAAGCCCTTTGTAATCTTGATATATACTTGATTACAAGAATGACTAAATATTTTCGGGATGTGGCGCAGTTTGGTAGCGTACAAGTCTGGGGGACTTGGGGTCGCAGGTTCAAATCCTGTCATCCCGACTTTTCTATCTTAGGGTATAGGCTGATAATATTGAAAAGTAGCCATTCTTTATTATGTTAAATTGATATGTTTAGGTACAACTTGCTGTGTTTGAACTAAATGGCACAGAAATTGACACTGAGATTAATGATATACATCATTGAAATAAGAACCTTTTTAGGTTCTAGTGTTGCATCAAAATAAAAAATACCAGTTGACATGGTAAAATTTGATTAATGAAAAAAAGAGCCTCATTTGGTTTAATGGAATTATCGAGAAACCATACACCAAGGAGGTTCTTTTTCATGT
>NZ_VUNQ01000007.1 GCF_009695605.1 Tissierella pigra | reverse complement strand
TACTTTTATTAAGTGAGGATTAAAATAGACATTTCATGTAAAATAAAATTATTTTGCTTAAAATGATCTACTAAAATAATAAAAAATTAATCAGAAGTATTGAAAAATACTACTTGATTTAAAGAGGTGATAAAGATGAAAGATAAACAAAGTAAAGATACTATTGATAAGAATTTCTTTAAGGCTATGAGCTATGAATTCGCTGGAGAAATTGGAGTAGTAGATAATGAAGAAATGAAAAATAATGTAGGACTCTCTTCAGATAAGGATGAAAAAAAGTTAAAGGAAAATAAGAAATAATGGGGCTATTTCATAACTATTAAATTAGTTATGAAATAGCTCTTTTTTTAGGTGAAATTTAAATCATAAAATTTTTATTACTAAATGGTTCCTTTATTTTACCATTGGTACAAAAATACATACTATTGGTGCAATAATTAACAAATTATTGGAAGATTATGTTAATATGATTTTAAATAAAATCAATAGTGTGAATAAATGTTAGAAAGATTGTATCATCAGCAGCTTAATAAGTCCAAATTCTAATAAATTTGGATTTATCGGTTACTAATATTAGGAAATATAAATAATAGGAGAAAAATAACTATATAAATTGTAATTATTTTATTTACAGTAAATTTAACTGGCTGTATGTACCATAATAAAAATAACTTAAGGGAATTGACCACTAAAGGGAAAGTAGAGGATTATATATATGGTAATCATTATACAAATTTCTGCTGGTGTCGAAATTTGTATAAATAAATCTGTTGACATGGATATTTGCGTATGATTAAATTAAAACCAAAGTCAGAATATTAATTTAATACAGAATTCTTCATATATATTTAGCTGATAATTGATTAAGTAAAAAAATATATAAAGGTTATGATAGGGTAGATAATTTATATTTAGATAACTTTAGATTTTTTAACTTTATGAGGTTAAAAATGGAAGGGGGAAAATTTTTGATTAATAAGGTATGGGAACAAAATGGGAAATATTATGTTTATGATGCTCAAAGGGACACTTATCGCAAAATTTCCAGGGGATTATATGATTTGATTTCAGAAAAAAAAGAAGTTTCAAATGATGATGTTATTGGAGAAGAGTATAGAAATCTTCAGCAGGATGGCTTCTTTAGAGATATAAATATTGAAGAATTCTGTCATCCTCTTACGGATAGTTTGGAATATTATCTAAATAGAAAACTTTCATTAGTAACCCTTCAAATAACACAAGATTGTAATCTTAGGTGTTCATATTGTCCTTATACTGGAAACGACAATGTAAATCGTCTACATAAAAAGAAATATATGGATATTGATTTAGCTAAGAAAGCTATTGACTATCTCTACGCACATTCCATAGATAGTGAAAAGATTACAATTGGATTCTATGGAGGAGAACCTCTCCTTGCTTTTGATACTATGAAATCAGTTGTAGACTATGCACATAATTTGATACAGGACAAGCTCCTTAGCTTTACAATAACCACCAATGCTACTTTAATGAATAGAGAGATATTGGAGTTCTTAAATGATAATAATTTTGATTTAGTCATAAGTATTGATGGTCCAAAAGAAATAAATGATGCAAATCGAGTTTTTGCTAATGTCAAAGATAGTGTATTTAATAAGGTTATGGAGAATATAGAGATTATTTATAGGGAGTACCCTGATTTGTTTAATAGAACTACTATCAACATGGTAATTGACCCTAGATTTAGTCTTGATAAGTATGCAGAGCTTTTCAATATCAATGAAGCTATGAGAAAGATAAAAGTTCAGTCTACAGTTTTAGATGATACTTATAAATCTATTAAAAACCATTTTTCTGATGAATTCATGGAGAGTTACTATCAATATAAGGAGGAGATGGGTAAGTTTTTATTTGAAGGAAATAATCTTTCGGATCGAGTTTCATATCAACTTGGAATGCCTTTATTCAACTCATTATTTGAAAGAATAATAAATGGATTTGATGAAAAATGGGGATTTTCTAAAAATATATGTCCTTCGGGACCATGTATTCCAGGAGCAACACGCTGGATGGTAGATATAAATGGTAATTTCTTTCCTTGTGAGCGTATCAGTGAAACTGTAGAAGAAAATGTAATCGGAAATATAGAAGAAGGATTTAATCTGGAGAAAGCAAAATTCATATTGAATATTCATAATCTATCAAAGGATAAATGTATAAATTGCTTTGCTTTTAGACATTGTGATGGATGTATAAAAAAATATGAAGGTTGCATATCTGGTAATGAAGAACAATTAGAAAATGAATGTAACCAAATAAGAGCTGGATTTGATAACATATTACACGATATTATTAATTTTAATGAAAGGTATGGATATTATGGACAATAAACTACAGTTATACCCAGTAAATAAACATTGTATGCCCTTAGCATATTACTATAAATATACTGATAAATCTATATCTTATTATACAGATGAATTGTCACCTTTAAATGGACAAAATTTAGGCGAGATTTTAAATATAAAGGGTTCATTTGAAACTATTGGGTCATTGGAAAATCTATCAATGAAGGAGAATATATTTTTCAATGATTTAGGTTATGAGGATAATCAGCTTTTGGAGAAAAGATTGCAGTCATTTACTGAAAAATACAAGAAAAGTTTTATTAGAAAATTAAGCGATATTAAATATGAAGATGCAGAATTAATCAATGGAGTAACCAATAATTTAATATCTTTAAATATCAAATTTTCAGAGAGTATAGGACCTATTGTTATTGCAGTTTCTGGATTTTATCAATCTATATATACTAGTATTATTGCATCGGTGTTAAAAGCAAAACTTGAGAAAAATGGAAATAAAGTAGTTATGCTATCTGATAATCCAAGCAATCAATCTATTGCATTACCATTATTTGGTACGAACTTTCAACAATTCACAGGAGTTTCTACAGGTGAAATTTATGAACTCAATATGAAATTAAAAGCAATAGAGATGACATTGAATCCTGATTTTATAATTATAGATATACCAGGAGGAATGATGAGAACTGATGAATTTTTTATGAATGACTTTGGAATTCATCTTTGGTCAGTAATGCAGTCAATCAAACCTGATTTTTACTTCAATGTAGTGCCTTTTACATTATATGATAATGAGTATAGGGAAATTGTAAATAAATATTTATCAAAATCATTCAATATAGATGTGGATTATTTTATTGTAACTAATGAATTTTATAAATTTCAGCAGACAAGAATGGATATATTGCCAGAAGCAGAATTTCGAAATATTTCAGATGACAAACTTTTGCATGATATAGACATTTCAGATAATGTGATTTATGCAGATTCACTTGAAAGGAATATATTGGATTCTTGGGTTAGTAATATAGTATCTTATAAACTTGATTGCATATAGATAAATTATTGGGAGGGATTTTAATGAATAGAAGGGAAGAGAAAAGAACTAATAGTTTTAAGAACATAATGGCAGACTGTTATTGCGATACTAGAGAAAATTGTACCTGTGGAATTGATCGAACTCAACGTACAACTCTAGCTATGAAGTGGATACAACCAATGAGAGAACAAGCTTGGTCAGGAGTTAGACCATCGTCATTATAATAGAAAAAGTAAGAGATATGGAAATTAGTAGAATAATAGGCTAGGATATAATATTTATGAGGATGGAACATGATTATAGTGATTAACTAAAGGTTTGATGCAATCAAGTATAAGATAAGTTATTCACTATTAATTAGCTGTATCCATCCTCCCTATTATTGGATCTTGGAGAAAGGGGGAAATCATGTTAAAGAGTTATGGAATAAGGCAAGTTTTAAATAAGAAAGTATTTTTTATTCTAATAGTGGCTATTATTTTTGTTTGTATTAGTGAATTAAATAATCTTAAATTAGAGGATTTTAATAATAGAAGTACTATAGGAATAAGTAATTCTATTAATGTGATTAAGGGTAAGGAAAGGACAGAATTTGTATTATCACTATATAAAAAAGATGGAATATATATACCAGATTTTAACTTGGCTTTTAAAAGTGCAGAGTTGGCAATGAAGAATATTGAAAATGGAAACTATACAGAGGCTTATAAATATGAAATGATGGTGAAAATTTTAGATTTAAACCTATATTCTCATCTTGAACAAAGAGAATATATAGAGCCAATTGCAAGACCTATATGGGAAGATATAAGTCCAGATATTGAATATCCAGATAATAATGGGGAAGAGTTTGATATTGATAAACCATCAGCTATTAATACCAATGTTAATTTTAAATATTGGCTTACTCATTTACAATATTTATATACCTGTTACAACTTGGGAATTCCATATGTTGAGGATCATAGTGCCAATAATATGGTGTTTTTATATAAAATCATGGATAAAATCATACCTGTATCTATTATTCTATTTATACTTCTATTAACCTACGATACAGTTAGTGAAGAACATAGAATTCATATATCAAGAAATATACTATCTCAACCATTTAAAAGACATACATATTTACAAAAGAAAATCATATCAAATATAGTTGCAATAGTTCCAGCTATAATAATCACAATTATTTTGATATGTATATTTGCTGGAATATACACAGATTCACACTCTTTAAAAATGCCAATTCTAACAACTAATAATCAATGGACAGAATTTCGCCATGATGGAATGAATATAGATAAAGAACAAAATAGTATGTTGTTTTGGAGAAGTAAATTAGGTCCAGTAATTTTTGATGTAGTAGACTTAGTAACAAAATTATTTGATAAAGTTGTATATTTTCCATTTTGGAAAGTGTTACTGATTTATTCTTTGGAGCTGATATTATTTGTTATATTTATACTTGCTATAACAATATATATATCAGCTATGACCAATAAAAAATCTATTTCTATGGTAGTAGGTGTTGGATTTATAGGAGGATTATATTTGGTATATAAGTATTTTCCTAAAATACCTAATCCACTACTTGCGTTAGAAACAAGAAACATAATAAGTGGTGCATCCAATTTTACATTATTATCTCTTACACTTATACAAGTAGCAAGTATATTAATAGTAGTTTTACTGGGAAATTATTTATTTAATAGGAAGGATATAAGCTATTGATATAAAATAGCTCTGCTAATTAATGAGAAAGGGGGAAATCATGTTAAAGATCTATGGAATAAAGCAAGTTTTAAATAAAAAAGTATTTTTTATTCTAATAGTGGCTATTGTTTTTGTTTGTATTAGTGAATTAAATAATCTTAAATTAGAGGATTTTAATAATAGAAGTACTATAGGAATAAACCATTCTATTAATGCCATTAAGTTCAACGAAGGGCTAGAGACCATATTTTTATCCTATGAGAAAGAAGGAAGAGATGGAAAATATGTACCATATTTTAACTTGGCTTTTAAAAGTGCAGAATTGGCAATGGAGAATATGAAACAGGGGAATTATACAGAGGTTTATAGATATGAAATGATGGTGAGAATTTTAGATTTAAACTTATATTCTCATCTTGAACAAAGAGAATATATAGAGCCAATTGCAAGACCTATATGGGAAGATATAAGTCCAGATATTGAATATCCAGATAATAATGGGGAAGAGTTTGATATTGATAGACCATCAGCTATTGATACCAATGATGATTTTAAATATTGGCTTACTCACTTACAATACTTATATACCTGCTACAACTTGGGGATTCCATATGTTGAGGATCATAGTGCCAATAATATGGTGTTCTTATATAAAATCATGGATAAAACCATACCTGTATCTATTATTCTATTTATACTTCTATTGACCTACGATACAGTTAGTGAAGAACATAGAATTCATATATCAAGAAATGTACTATCTCAACCATTTAAAAGACATACGTATTTACGAAAGAAAATCATATCAAATATAGTTGCAATAGTTCCAGCCATAATAATTACAATTATTTTGATCTGTATATTTGCTGGGATATACACAGATTCACACTCTTTAAAAATGCCAATTCTAACAACCAATAATCAATGGACAGAATTTTATCATAATGGGATGGACATAGAGAAGAAACAGGATAGTAAAATATTTGGAAGTGATAACTTAGGGCCTACACTTGTTAATAAGATAGATTTAGTAAAAAAATTGTTTGATAAAGTGGTGTATATTTCGTTTTGGCAGATGATAGTAACTTATTTCTTGGAAATGATTTTATTTATTATATTTATTTTAAGTATAACAATATATATATCAGCTATGACCAATAAAAAATCTATTTCTATGGGAGTAAGTGTTGGATTTATAGGAGGATTATATTTAATTTATAAATACTTTCCTAAAATACCCAATCCACTACTTGCGTTAGAAACAAGAAACATAATAAGTGGTGCATCCAATTTTACATTATTATCTCTTACACTTATACAAGTAGCAAGTATATTAATAGTAGTTTTAGTAGGAAGTTATTTATTTAATAGGAAGGATATAAGCTATTGATATAAAATAGCTCTGCTAATTAATAAGAAAAGGGGGGAAATCATGTTAAAGAGTTATGGAATAAGGCAAGTTTTAAATAAGAAAGTATTTTTTATTCTAATAGTGGTTATTGTTTTTGTTTGTATTAGTGAATTAAATAATCTTAAATTAGAGGATTTTAATAATAGAAGTACTATAGGAATAAACCATTCTATTAATGCCATTAAGTTCAACGAAGGGCTAGAGACCATATTTTTATCCTATGAGAAAGAAGGAAGAGATGGAAAATATGTACCATATTTTAACTTGGCTTTTAAAAGTGCAGAATTGGCAATGGAGAATATGAAACAGGGGAATTATACAGAGGTTTATAGATATGAAATGATGGTGAGAATTTTAGATTTAAACCTATATTCTCATCTTGAACAAAGAGAATATATAGAGCCAATTGCAAGACCTATATGGGAAGATATAAGTCCAGATATTGAATATCCAGATAATAATGGGGAAGAGTTTGATATTGATAGACCATCAGCTATTGATACCAATGATGATTTTAAATATTGGCTTACTCACTTACAATACTTATATACCTGCTACAACTTGGGGATTCCATATGTTGAGGATCATAGTGCCAATAATATGGTGTTCTTATATAAAATCATGGATAAAGTCATACCTGTATCTATTATTCTATTTATACTTCTATTGACCTACGATACAGTTAGTGAAGAACATAGAATTCATATATCAAGAAATATATTATCTCAACCATTTAAAAGACATACGTATTTACGAAAGAAAATCATATCAAATATAGTTGCAATAGTTCCAGCCATAATAATTACAATTATTTTGATCTGTATATTTGCTGGGATATACACAGATTCACACTCTTTAAAAATGCCAATTCTAACAACCAATAATCAATGGACAGAATTTTATCATAATGGGATGGACATAGAGAAGAAACAGGATAGTAAAATATTTGGAAGTGATAACTTAGGGGCTACACTTGTTAATAAGATAGATTTAGTAAAAAAATTGTTTGATAAAGTGGTGTATATTTCGTTTTGGCAGATGATAGTAACTTATTTCTTGGAAATGATTTTATTTATTATATTTATTTTAAGTATAACAATATATATATCAGCTACGACCAATAAAAAATCTATTTCTATGGGAGTAAGTGTTGGATTTATAGGAGGATTATATTTGGTATATAAATACTTTCCTAAAATACCCAATCCACTACTTGCGTTAGAAACAAGAAACATAATAAGTGGTGCATCCAATTTTACATTATTATCTCTTACACTTATACAAGTAGCAAGTATATTAATAGTAGTTTTACTGGGAAATTATTTATTTAATAGGAAGGATATAAGTTATTGATATAAAATAGCTCTGCTAATTAATAAGAAAGGGGGGGAAATCATGTTAAAGAGTTATGGAATAAGGCAAGTTTTAAATAAGAAAGTATTTTTTATTCTAATAGTGGTTATTGTTTTTGTTTGTATTAGTGAATTAAATAATCTTAAATTAGAGGATTTTAATAATAGAAGTACTATAGGAATAAATCATTCTATTAATATCATTGAATGGATCGAAAGACTAGAGAGAACATTTTCGTTATATGAGAAAGAAGGAAGAGATGGAAAAGAAGTACCATATTTTAGATTGGCTTTTAAAAGTGCAGAGTTGGCAATGGAGAATCTTGAACAGGGGAATTATATGGAGGCTTATAAATATGAAATGATGGTGAAAATTTTAGAACTAAACTTATATTCTCATCTTGAACAAAGAGAATATATAGAGCCTATTGCAAGACCTATTTGGGAAGATATAAGTCCAGATATTGAATATCCAGATAATAATGGGGCGGAGTTTGATTTTGATAGACCATTATCTATTGAGAGTAATGTTGATTTTAAATATTGGCTTACTCACTTACAATATCTATATACCTGCTACAACTTGGGGATTCCATATGTTGAGGATCATAGTGCCAATAATATGGTGTTCTTATATAAAATTATGGATAAAATCATACCTGTATCTATTATTCTATTTATTCTTCTATTGACCTACGATACAGTTAGTGAAGAACATAGAATTCATATATCAAGAAATATATTATCTCAACCAATTAAAAGATATACATATTTAAGAGAGAAAATCATATCAAATATATCTGCAATAGTTCCAACCATAATAATTACAATTACTTTGATATGTATATTTGCTACTATATACACAGATTCACACCCTTTAAAAATGCCAATTCTAACAACTAATAATCAATGGGTAAATTTTTATCATAATGGAATGAATATAGATAAAGAACAAAATAGTGAAATGTTTTGGGGAAGTAATTTAGGGCCAGTATTCTTTAATATAGTAGACTTAGGAACAAAATTATTTGATAAAGTTGTGTATATTCCATTTTGGCAGGTGTTACTGATTTTTTCTTTGGAGATGATATTATTTGTTGTATTTATTTTAAGCATCACAATATATACATCAGCTATGACCAATAAAAAATCTATTTCCATAGGAGTAGGTGTTGGCATCATAGGAGGATTATATTTGGTATATAAGTATTTTCCTAAAATACCTAATCCACTACTTGCGTTAGAAACAAGAAAGATAATAAGTGGTGCATCTAATTTTACATTATTATCTCTTACACTTATACAAGTAGCAAGTATATTGGTAGTAGTTTTAGTAGGGAATTATTTATTTAATAGGAAGGATATAAGCTATTGAGAGAGAATAGCTTTGCTAATTAATAAGAAAGGAGGAAATCATGTTAAAGACCTATGGAATAAAGCAAGTCTTAAATAAGAAAGTATTTTTGATTTTAATAACATCATTCATTTTTATTTGTTTTAGTAGGCTTAATAATTTAAAAATGGAAGATTTAAATAATAGAAATACTACTGATTTAAGTTTTTCCACTGTAACAATTCGGGAGGGAGATTTTGTGGAGAGTTTAATAGATAGAACAGAGGGAATGGTAAAAGAATATTTTTCTTTAACTCTTAAAAATTCAGAGTTAGCGTTGGAGAATAAGGATTTAGAAAACTACATAGAGGCATACAGATACGAAATGATAGGAAGAATTATAGATTTAAATGCTGTCTTTAAACTAGAACAGAGACAATATATAGAACCTATTGCAAAAACAATATGGAAGAATATAAATCCAGAAATAGCATATCCAGACAATAATGGACAAGAATATAAACTTGATTATACAGGTATAAAACCAGATCATATTTTAAAATCTTGGGTTTTAGATCTAAAATATCTATATACTTGTTACATCTTAGGAATTCCATATGTAGAAGATGACAGTGCCAATAATATGGTATTCTTATATAAAATCATGGATAAAATTATTCCCATATTTATAATAGGATTTGTTCTACTATTGACCTATGATACAGTTAGTGAAGAAAATAGACAACATATATCAAGAAGTATATTATCTCAACCAATTAAGAGAACTAAGTATTTACATGAAAAATTCTTTTCAAATATAGTAGTTATCGTTCCAACTATAATGATTATAATTACTTTAATATGTTTATTTGTTGCTATAGATACAGGTTCATATTCTATGAATATGCCAATTTTAACAACTAATAATCAATGGAATACATTTATTCATCACGGAATGAATTTGGAGAAACCACAAAACTCTACTAGATATGGAATATATGAAATAAGGAAATTAGGACCTACACATGTTGAGTGGAGGAGTTTAGGTTCAGAACTGTTTCAGAAAGTAATATTTCTTCCATTTTGGCAGATATTATTGGTTTATTCTTTAGAGATGATATTATTTGTAGTATTTATACTTGCTATAACAATATATATATCAGCTATGACCAATAAAAAGTCCATTTCTATGGGAGTAAGTGTTGGATTTATAGGAGGATTATATTTGGTATACAAGTATTTTCCTAAAATACCTAATCCACTACTTGCGTTAGAAACAAGAAACATAATAAGTGGTGCATCCAATTTTACATTATTATCTCTTACACTTATACAAGTAGCAAGTATATTAATAGTAGTTTTACTGGGAAATTATTTATTTAATAGGAAGGATATAAGTTATTGATATAAAATAGCTCTGCTAATTAATAAGAAAGGGGGGGAAATCATGTTAAAGAGTTATGGAATAAGGCAAGTTTTAAATAAGAAAGTATTTTTTATTCTAATAGTGGTTATTGTTTTTGTTTGTATTAGTGAGTTGAATAATCTTAAACTAGAGGATTTTAATAATAGAAATATTTCAGAGCTTAAACATTCAACTAGTATGAATAACAGTAAGGGAAGTTTAGAAAGAACAATATCCATATATAGAAAAGGTGAGAAGGAAGTACCTTACTTTAGATTAGCCATAAAAAATTCGGAGATAGCAATAGAAAATATAGAACAAGGAAATTACATAGAGGCATATAGATATGAAATGATGGTGAGAATTTTAGATTTAAACTTATATTCTCATCTTGAACAAAGAGAATATATAGAGTCTGTTGCAAGACCTATATGGGAGGATATAAGTCCAGATACTGAATATCCAGACAATAATGGAGAAGAATTTGATTTTTATAGTGGTTCGTCTCCTAATAGTCATACTGATTTTAAATACTGGCTTACTCACTTACAATATCTATATACCTGCTACACCTTGGGAATTCCATATGTTGAGGATCATAGTGCCAATAATATGGTGTTCTTATATAAAATCATGGATAAAGTCATACCTGTATCTATTATTCTATTTATACTTCTATTGACCTACGATACAGTTAGTGAAGAACATAGAATTCATATATCAAGAAATGTACTATCTCAACCATTTAAAAGACATACGTATTTACGAAAGAAAATCATATCAAATATAGTTGCAATAGTTCCATCCATGATAATTACAATTATTTTGATATGTATATTTACTGGGATATACACAGATTCACACTCTTTAAAAATGCCAATTCTAACAACTAATAATCAATGGACAGAATTTTATCATAATGGGATGGACATAGAGAAGAAACAGGATAGTAAAATATTTGGAAGTGATAACTTAGGGCCTACATTTGTTAATAAGAGGGACTTAGTAACAAATTTATTTGATAAAGTTGTATATCTTCCATTTTGGGAAGTGTTACTGATTTATTCTTTGGAGATGCTTTTATTTATTATATTTATTTTAAGTGTCACAATATATATATCAGCTATGACCAATAAAAAATCTATTTCCATAGGAGTAAGTGTTGGCATCATAGGAGGATTATATTTGGTACATAAATACTTTCCTAAAATACCCAATCCACTACTTGCGTTAGAAACAAGAAACATAATAAGTGGTGCATCTAATTTTACATTATTATCTCTTACACTTATACAAGTAGCAAGTATATTGGTAGTAGTTTTAGTAGGGAATTATTTATTTAATAGGAAGGATATAAGCTATTGAGAGGTGAGACTATGAAAGGATTAAAATTTGAAGTGAAAAAAGCATTAACACAGAAAAAAACATGGTTTATGCTGGTTTTAGTGTTATTGTATTGTATAGGATTAGTATTCGTTTTAAATCGTAAAGAAAAAGATTTTCTGGCTCAACAACAGAGGTATAATCAAAATACCATAGAAGAATACTCTGGACTTTTAAGTATGGCTAGAATAAAAATTATGGATTTAGAATATAGAGAGCCTGAAAATCATACTGAAATTGCCAAACAAGAAAGAGAAGCAGAATTTTATCAACATCTCTACTCTAAATCCCTTTTATCTGAGGAGATATATAATAAGATGGCATTGAGAAAGGAACTGAGTCAAAGTGAACTTTCAATTTTATTTATGAATAATAAATCTATGGATCAAGTTATTTTAAATGGTTATATAGAGGGCGTTGTTGATGAAAGCTGGATGGAAGAAAGAAGTTTGACACAAGAAAAACTAGAGAAGCAAATTACTGACTATGAAAATATTGAGACTTTAGATATAAAATATGAACCTAATCCATATGTGTTAAATGCTAAGAACTATATTAAGTTCTTCCTCCAGCAGATGAATATATTTATAATTCTTGTCCTGATTTTATTTATATCTATAAATGATTATGAAGGAGAAATTGAAGAAGGTTCTTATAAACTTATATATACCTCCCCATGGAACAGGAAAAGTCTATTATTGTCAAAATATATAGTAAGATCCATTGTAAACCTTCTACTTATTGTGATACCAGTATCAATTGTAATATTGATGATAGGATTAAGTTTCGGATGGGGAAATATGCTATATCCAGTTAGAGTTAGTGAGGAGGCAATGAAACTTTCTCTATTGTTGATATCAAATAATGAAACATATATTTCAACAAGTGGGTACTTAGGATTTCAAACCATAGGATTTATTTTTATAATAATATTTCAGACAATTATAGGAGTTTCCTTATCTGTATTACTAGAAGATAGCTCTACTAGTTTTGGATTGGTTTTAGGTATAATGATTGTATCGTTTATAGGTTCTATGTTAGACAATATATTAGCTGTACAAGTATTTTTTAATCCTTGGATATTTATGGATTTTACTGCTATTCTCAGTATAAATACCAAGGTAAGTATGTACTATGGGGTAATACTTCAACTATTGATTATGATAATAGTTACTATGTATACATCCTATATATTTAATAAAAGAGATTTAATAGGAGGTAAGTCATGAAAAAAAGTATTGTTATTTTAACGGTCGTAATTGCTTTGATAATATCAGGTTGTAAAAATACAGATAATCAAGAGGAAACATACATGGACATAAAGGAGCCAGAAGTAGTAAATTATCAATCTATTCAATGTAGGCAGATAGAAGAAGCATTGAAAGAAGAAATAACTGCAACTATTGAAACCAATTATGGTAGTGTAGTTGTATCATTATTTCCTAAAGAGGCTCCTTTAATGGTAGATAATTTTATTAAACTTGTTGAAGAGAAATATTATGAAGATTTTGGACTTGTAAATGTAACTTCTGTGTCCATAGGAGTAGGAAAAATAGGAGAGCCTGATTATACCTTTAAAACAGCAACAGGAGAAAATATCCCTGTGGAAATAAATGAGGACTTTGGAATGATATATGGTAGTTTAGTAGCACCTCGCCGCATCAATGTAGAAGGGGAAGAATCTTTAAATACAGGGAATTTTGCCATTATAGATAAGGACTTTCTGACAGATGAAGAAGAAAAGGAGCTTATAGATATGGAGATGACACAGGAACTGCGAGAGGCATTTCAAACAGTGGGAGGAAATATAAGAAATCATAAGGACATTACTGTATTTGGTCAAGTAATTAAGGGTATGGAAGTTATTGAGGAAATAAGAAAATTAGAGGTAGGACCATTAAATCAGCCTAATAAGCTAATACAAATATTGAGTATAAAAATTTCAGAGTAAAAGTAGGTGAAAACTATGGAAAAAATTTTAGAAATAAAAGATTTAAATAAAAGTTTCGGAAAAGAAAAGATTCTTCATGATATTAATATGGATATTTATCCAAATGAAATTGTAGGTTTCATTGGTCCAAATGGTGCTGGAAAGTCTACAGTTATGAAATGTATACTTTCCCTTATTTTTCCTGATAGTGGTACTATTACTGTAAATGGATTTGATATAAAAAAAGAACGTTTAAAGGCTTTGGACTGTATGGCAGGAGTTATTGAATCTCCAGGTTTGTTTTTGGATATGTCAGGGGAGAATAATATAAAGCTATTTGCAGAACTAAGAGGAATTGACTCCAAACGTGTAAAGGAGATAATGGAATTTACAGAACTAGGACATAGTTTGAAAAGAAAGGCTGGGAATTATTCCATGGGAATGAAACAGCGTCTTGCTTTAGGAATAGCTTTACTAAGTAAGCCTAAACTATTGATTTTAGATGAGCCTACAAATGGGTTAGATCCTACGGCTGTTATTAATTTGAGAAATGAACTTTTAGAACTAGTCAATAAAGAGGATATTTCTATATTATTCTCATCACATCAATTGGAAGAAGTAGAAAAACTAAGTGATCGTTTAATTTGTATTAATAAAGGAAGAATAGTTCATCCAGAGATAAATGCTTCTTTACAGGATATATATATTATTGAAGTAAATAATATGGAATTGGCAAGAGAATTTTTTCAAAAAAATAATATCAATTATAATACTAATGACAGTAAAATTGAAGTGGTTATTGATAAAGGTGAGATACAAAACCTTATAGTTTCAATGGCTAATGAAGGAATAAATATAAGTAATCTGGAGAAAAAGATTGTTACACTGGAGGAATTATATAAAGGTATATATTGTGAAGTAAAAAATATATAGTTATAAAAAGCACCTTTAACATTTTGGCAATTATCAAATGTAGAGGTGCTTTTTATAACGAATAGTAATTTTCCTACATATACCAAATATTAAATTTTCATTTGACAACCTTTCCATAACAAAATACTATATAGATAAAAGAATACAGCGAGGTGAATAATTTGGTTACTAAGGTTTATGAAAATATATATATGATTGAAGTGGTTCTTCCAGAAAATCCTTTAAAAGCCTTAAATTCATATGTAATAAAGGGTAAAAACAAGTCTTTAATAATAGATACAGGATTTAATAGAAAGGAATGTATAGATGGACTTTTTCAAGGATTAAAAGAATTGGATATAAATATAGAAGATACTGAATTGTTTATTACACATCTTCATGCAGACCACTCAGGAATGGCATCTATATTTAAAGATAGAGGAATTAAAATATATGCTGGAGAAATAGATGGAAGACTAATCAATGAAATGACGTCAATGTCTTATTGGGAAAGATTTGAGGAATTTAAAGTATTATTCGATTTAGAAAGGGATAGAGTTACATTTAGTGAACACCCTGGATATAAATATTGTTTAAAAGAACCAGTTGAATTTACATATATTAGTGAAGGAAAGGGGATACAGGTTGGAAATTATTTTTTTGAAGTAATAGATATACCAGGTCATACTCCTGGACATATAGGTTTATATGAAAGAAATCATAAGCTGTTTTTCTGTGGAGACCATATTTTAGATAGAATTACTCCTAATATTGGATTTTGGGGATTTGAAGAAAATATTTTAGCTGTATATTTTAATAGTTTGGCAAAGATATACTCTTATGATATAGACTATTTATTTCCTTCCCATAGAAATATAATTAGAGATCACACTAGACGAATTACTGAATTATTAGCTCATCATAAGGAAAGATTAGGTGAAATACTTTATATATTGGAAAGTGGTGAGTCTACTGTAAGAGATGTGACTGCTAGAATGGAGTGGAAAATACGGGCTAATTCCTTTGAAGATTTCCCTATTCCTCAAAAATGGTTTGCAGCTGGAGAAGCAATGGCTCATTTAGAGTACTTATATTGTACTGGAAAACTTTATAAGGAATTAAGAGAAGGGAAGTTAATTTACAAATTAAAATAAAGTTCTTTGGGTATTATATATAAGAAAAAGAAATTAAAGGAGATGAATATATGTTAAATTTTAATTATAATATACCTACTAGAGTTTTCTTTGGAGAGGGTAAAATAGAAGTCTTAGGAAAACAAATAAAGAAATATGGCTCTAGGGTACTTCTTACTTATGGTGGTGGAAGTATTAAAAAAATCGGACTATATGATAAAGTAATAAGTATATTGAAAGAAAATAATATTCCGTACTTTGAATTATCAGGTATAGAACCAAATCCAAGGGTTGAGTCTGTAATTGAAGGTGTGAAAATATGTAGAGAAAATAATATTGACTTTATACTGGCAGTAGGTGGAGGTAGTACCATAGATTGCTCTAAAGTCATAGGAGCGGCATATTATTATGATGGAAATCCATGGGATTTAGTTATAGGTAAATCAAAAGTTGAAAATGTACTACCCATAGGCACTATATTGACACTATCTGCCACTGGTTCAGAAATGGATGCAGGTGCAGTTATAACAAATTTAGAAACAAATCAAAAATATGGTATAGGACATTCCGGTATGTTTCCTAAGTTTTCAATTTTAGACCCTACTTACACTTATACAGTTTCAAAATATCAAACTGCTTCAGGTGTAGCTGATATTATAAGTCATACCCTTGAAGAATATTTTAGCAATGTTAAAGGTGCATATCTTCAAGATAGATTAGCAGAAGGAATATTAAAAACTTGTATAAAATATGGTAGAATAGCCATAGATGAACCAACAAATTATGAGGCAAGAGCAAACCTTATGTGGGCTTCCTCTTTAGCCATTAATGGATTAATAGGATATGGAAAAGATTCAGCTTGGACAGTTCATCCATTGGAGCATGAATTATCTGCATATTATGATATTACCCATGGAGTAGGATTAGCCATACTTACACCTCATTGGATGGAACATGTATTAGATCAAGATAATTTATGGAAGTTTGTGGAATATGGAGTGAATGTATGGGATATAGATAGAAATCTTGATGATATGGAAATAGCCAAGAAATCAATAGAAAAAACCAGTGAATTTTTCAAATCCCTAGGTATACCTATGACTCTGAAAGAAGTTGGAATCGGGGAAGAAAAACTTGAAATAATGGCTAAGGCATTAATGGAGTATGCAGAAGGGTCTGTAGGTAATTTCAAACCTTTAGCATATGAAGATGTATTAAGTATATATAAGAAATCACTATAATAAAGGCTTTCATGGAAGAGTTAAATGTAGCTTTTGTTGAAACTTATTTAGGTAATAACAAGTTCAAAGATTTTAAAAAGGAAAAAAGTAGAACTTTCCTATTCGTTATAAAAAAATAGTTGATGGTTAGGGGGTGATAAATGTGATTTTAACCATAGATTTAAATCCTGCCATAGAAAAAAGATATATTGTAGATAATATTTCCATAGGAGATAATATAAAAGCTAGTTCTTTTACTTATAATCTATCTGGAAAAGGAATAAAAGTGGAGAAACTATTAAATATTTTCAATGAAAACTCATTTCTTACTGGATTTTTAGGAGGTATAAATGGGGAATACTTCCATATGAAACTGAAAGATGCAGGAATACCTCATGAGTTTGTTGGTATTAAAGAAGAAACCAGAACTATTATTAAACTAAAGGATATATCGGAAAATTATATTAATATAATGGAAGAAGCTCCTAGAATCACTAGGGAAGAATTGACTAAATTCTATAATTTATCTTCTGACTTATTGGAAAATATGGATATTATATGTGGATTAGGATCAACATTTCATCCAAGTGTACCAAAAGATATTTACTTTGATTTAATAACTTTAGCCAATAAGAAAAGAAAAAAGTTCATTTTAGATGGAACAGAGGATAAAACAAGGTACGGAATAGATGCTTCTCCTTATATGGTAGTACTAAATAAGAGGGAATTAGAAGGTCTAATGAATGTAACCTTAGATTTTGAAAATCAAATTATTAAATCAGGGCAATATATCCTTGATAGGGGAGTAGGTTTTGTAATCATTGATTTACAAGAAAAAGGCAGTATAGTCTTAGGACAGGACAAAGGCTATAGAGTTGAAATTCCTAATTATGAATGTGAATTAGGAACTGATCATAGTGGTATGATAGCTGGATTTGCCCTTGGTATAAATAGAAACTATGATTTAGATATGACTATGAAATTGGGACAATCCTTTAGTATAGTATCCAATATGGATTCCAATTTAGAAACCACTGAAATAAGTGATATAAAAAGAATTATGGGACAAATAGACATATATTCAATTAATTATTAATTATATAGAATACTCCTTTTTTAAAGCCATATATATTTATTATAATGCTTTAAGAAAGGATTTTTTTTGTGAAAATTCATATGGAAAGTATAAAAATACTATTAGATATATTAGAGGAAAATAAAACAGATTATCAAAAACTAGTTAAATTCACTAAGACTAAGGAAGTCCAAGGCTTTATTCAACATGAAAAAATTTTTAATAGAAAAATAAGCGAAGACATTATAATTAAAGAAATAATAAAGCTAAAAACTAGAACTGATTATAAAGATAAATATGATTTTTATATAATAAAAAACAATATAAATATAATAAGGGACAGCTTAAACTATATAGAAACACACCAATATTTAATTATCAAACAGGCTTTAGACAGGATTAAGAATATAGTGCCTGAAAACATAAAAACAAATTCTAATATTTATCTTTACATAGGAGGAATAGATGGGGGATTTTCAATATATGGAAAGAATATATTTATTAACTATATAAAATATTTTAATAAAACAGATGAACTGATTAAAATCTTAAGTCATGAATTATTCCATTGCAGAATTACACCATTTAAAAATAAATTTAGAATTTTTCTATTTTTAGATACTAAAAAATATATATATGAGATTTTAGGAAAGATTTTAGAAGAAGGAATTGCATCATTGATACAACATGGAACAACTTTAGAAAAAGATGACCCTATAGGAACTGTCACTAAGGAGAAAATAAAGAATATAGAAGAAAAATTTCAAGTATTAAATAGTGTATTATTGAAACTAAAAGGTGGAAATATAGATTATTTACAACTTGGAGAAATAGATATTTATTCCATAGGATATTATATGGTAAGTTTCTTATATAGATATTATGGTATAGAAATACTGAAGCCTTGGATATTTAAATATGACTATAATATATGTATAGAGTCATATATCCATAAGGCTGAAAAAGAAGGGCTTAATTCTGGATTTTCAAAGGAAATAGAAGAGTGGATATTAAATTTATAAAAATAGTTGTTTAAAACATAGACTAGCTTAAATCAGTTTAATATTAGCTGGTTTTCTTTTTATTGGAAATAGGCTAGACAACTATGATATAATTTTAGTACTAAGGCTTGGAGGTGAATTTATGGTTAGATTTATTCATACTGGAGATTTACATCTTGGTTTAAAATTTAGAAATGTATCTTTTGAAAAGGAAAAGGCAGCAGAAAGAAGAAGAGAACTATGGACTACCTTTGAACGAATAGTACAATATGGAAAAGATAATAAGGTAGATTTTTTGTTAATTGCAGGAGATTTATTTGAAGAAGCTTACTTTACCATAAGTGATATTACTAGAATAAGAGATACCTTTAGAAATGCAGAAAATATCAATATAATTATATCTGCTGGAAATCATGATTATAGAGGAAGAAAATCATTGTATGATAAAATAGAATGGACAGAAAATGTAACTATCTTTAATGGGAGTAAAATTCAAAATAAGGAATTTAAAGATTTGAATACTGTAATATATGGGTATAGCTGGGATACTGTAGAAATAAAAGAGAACAATTTGTTTTCTGAAATAACAGTAGATACTACTAAAAATAATATCCTTGTATTACATGGAGATTTAGGACATGGTTCTACATACTTGCCATTAAAAATAGGGGAATTGAATCGATTAAATATGGACTATATAGCACTTGGTCATATACATAAACCACAGATTATTTCAAAGAACATTGCATATAGTGGGTGTCCTGAACCCTTAGACTTTGGAGAAATAGGTGAGAGAGGTATAATAGAAGGGGTAATAGAGAATAAAGAGACAAAAATTAAATTAACACCATTTAGCAAACGAAAGTTTATGGAAACCAATATAACAATAAATGAAGATATGGGGTATATAGATATATTAGAAAGTATAAGAAATTTAGATATAGGTAATAAAAGTATGGATTTTTTTAGAATCAATCTTTCTGGTTTTTTACGAAAAGATTTGGAGATTAAAAACTTAGAAAAAGATTTATATAATGATTTTTACCATTTAGAGATAATAGATAATACTATATGGGATTATAACTTAGATGAGTTGGAAGAAGAAAACAAATATAATATAATTGGGAAGTTTATAAACACCATGAAAGATAAAGGTTTAGATGATCCAGTAGTAAAAGACGCATTATACACTGGACTAGAGGTGCTTTTAAAGGGGAGGTGATAAAATGCTTCTTAAAGAACTGAATTTACTAGGATTTGGGAAATTTCAAAATGAAAGCTTTACTTTTAATAAAGGTATAAATATTATATATGGAGAAAATGAAGTTGGAAAATCAACTTTACATAGTTTTATTGATGGGATGTTCTATGGATTTCTAAGACCTAATGTTAAATCCACATTGTATTTAGAAGAACATGAGAAATATAATCCTTGGAATGGTAATAAATATGCAGGAATCATAAGGTTTGAACATAATGGAAAATCCTATAGAATAGAGAGGAATTTTACTAAAGGACAAGAAAAAACTAAAGTTATAGATGAGGTCACTGGTAAAGATATTACAAAGAATATTGATGTAGGAAAAGGCAGAGTTTTACAACCGGGAATTCATTTTTTTGGATTTAATACTAGAGTTTTCTCTAACACCATATTTATTAAACAATTAGGCGTTAAAACAGATGAAAAACTTGCTAAAGAAGTTACAGAGAAATTGATAAATATTACTACAGCTTTAGATGATAATATATATGTAGATAAGGTAATAGACGAATTAAAGGAACAAATTGCAGAAATTGGTACTGATAAAGCTTATACTAAACCCTATGCTTTAAATCTTAAACATATAGAAGAACTTCAGAAAAGAAGAAAAGATATAATACTAGAGAAAGATAACTATGAATCCTACATAGAAGAAGAGATTAGAGTAAAAAATATGCTTGGTATGGATATGGAAAAACTTTCAAGCTTAAAGGAAAAACTAAATAAGATAGAAGTATTAGAAAAGGCAAAAATAGTTGAAGAAGTAGAAATATTATCAGACGAAATAAAAAATATAGAAAAGAAAATAGAGACTTTAAAAACTTATGTAAACTTTTCTATAGATGAATATAATGAAATCATCAACTTAAATAATTCTATCGAATTTTTAGAGAGTAATATCTTTGATAATAGAGAAGAAATAGATGAAATAGAAAAGAAAATAAAAGATAATCATAGAGAAAAGAATGAAAATAATGATAATGAAATAATTGAAATGAATAATGATTATAATGTCTTTGAAGAAATAGAAGAAGAAAAGAATAAGATTCTATATAATCAAGAGAACAATCAAATTGAATTTTTAAAAAGAGATTATATTGATTATAAAGATAAATTATATAAAAATAAATTGAATAAAATTGGCATAGGTGTGCTTTTATTGGTTTTTCTATTTGGCGGAATTATATTTAAGCAATATTTTCTTTGTATCATTGATATTCCTTTAATTATTTTATTTGTATATCTATCTAATAAATCTAAAAAAATAAAATCATCCATGGAAATATTAAAATCTCAGATAGATAAATATTATATAAGAGAAAAAGAAAAACAAAATAGAATAGAAGAAATAAAAATTCTACAAAGAAAATTACTAGAAAAATATAAAATTGAAAATAAAATGGAGTTTAAAAAATTACTTCAAGAAATTCAAATGGAAAGCTATAGAAATAAGGAAATAGCAGAATTATATAAAGAACTTAATAATAAAAAGGATTTCTTGATGAAAAAGATCAGCGGAGAAAAACTTAAGAAAGAGAATGATACTAATAAACTTAAGGAAATTTTATATAAAAATAATGTTGATAATGTAGAAGCGTTCAGAGAAGGATTAGACAAAAAGACTTTATATGAAAAATATATAAATGAATTAGAAACTAAAAAAGAGCTTTTATTTAAGCTAGTGGGGGAAAATTCCATAGAAGATTTCAAAAGTCAACTTAAAGGAATCACTTTAGCATTAGATAGGGAGTTATTAAAAGTAGATAAAAATCAATTAAGATATGAAATTGAAAGAACTGGCGAAAGTATTTCAGATTTTAAAATAGCTCTAAAAGGAATAGAAGAGAATTTGAAAATACTTGGAAAAAATATGGATAAGCTTGTTGAAATTGAAGAAGAATTAGAAAAAAGAGAAAAATATAAGGACAAAATGGAATTTAAAATTAAATCCTTAGAATTGGCAATTAACACTATAGAAGAATTATCAACAAATATTCATTATGAATTTGCACCTAGTATAAATAAAGGAATTAGTACAATTGTTGAAAGGATTACAGGCGGAAAATATAATAAGGTCAAAGTAAGTGAAGATCTAAATATTAGCATTGAAAACCCTATTACCAGGGAAATAATAGGAATAGATAGTTTAAGCGGTGGTACAATAGATCAATTATATTTTTCCCTTAGATTTGGTATAGTTAATTCTATGATTGGTGACAATTATCCTTTGATTTTAGATGATTGTTTTGTTCAATATGATGATAAAAGATTAAAAAATATTATGAAGTTTTTATATGAAATCAGCCATGAAAGACAAATAATTTTATTTACATGTCAGAATCGTGAGAATATAATATTAGATGAAGTAGGAGTAGATTTTAACTTAATTAATTTAAGTTAAAGTAATACTTTAACTTAAAGGATATTGAAAACACTAAGGTCTAGCGTATGTTCATCAACAACATTAAGAGGTGGTATTTTGATATTTGCTATTGGAGATTTACATTTTGATAATACTGGTAAAAAGCCCATGGATATATTTGGAGACAATTGGTTAAACCATGAAGAAGAAATTATAAACAATTGGAAAAAGGTTGTAGGAGAAAATGATTTGGTTCTGTTAGCAGGAGATATATCGTGGGCATTAAAACTGGAAGAAGCCTATGAGGATTTAATGAAAATAGAAAGTCTTCCTGGGAGAAAAATAATCATAAAAGGAAATCATGACTATTGGTGGAGTAGTTTGAAAAAGCTTAATGATTTTCAATTTAAAACTATTGAATTTATTCAAAATAATAGTTTTATACATGGTAGTGTAGGAATAGTAGGAACTAGAGGTTGGTCTTCAATAGACACAAATGAGTCTGATGAAAAAAATCAACGAATTTTTAATAGAGAACTAAATAGATTGAAATTATCATTGGATTCATTACAAAATAAGACGGAAAAGATCATAGTTGTACTTCATTATCCGCCCTTTAATCCAAATCTTAGTACAAATGAATTTGTAAATATTATGAGAGACTATGATGTGGATATATGTATATATGGACACTTGCATTCTGAAGGACATAAATATGTTGTTGAGGGTAATATAGATGAAATTCAATTTCACTGTGTATCATGTGATTATATTGATTTCATGCCAAAAAAAATATTAGAGGAGTGAAAAAGATGAAAATATTAGTAGAAAAAGATTATGAAGCTGTGAGCAAGAAAGCTGGTGAAATATTTAAAGAAGAAATATCAAAAAAACCAGATATAGTTTTAGGTTTGGCTACTGGAAGTACGCCTATTGGAATGTATAAAGAATTAATAAAGGCTCACAAAGAAGAAGGACTAGACTTTTCAAAGGTTAAAACTTTCAACTTAGATGAATATATAGGTTTATCTAAAGATAATCCAAATAGTTATGGCTATTTTATGGATACTGAGCTTTTTAATCATATTAATATAGACAAGAAAAACACTCATGTACCCAATGGAAAGGCAGAAAATATAGAGGAATATTGCAAGAAGTATGATGAATTCATAGCTGAAGCAGGTGGAGTAGATATTCAGGTATTAGGAATAGGAGAAAATGGACATATAGCCTTTAATGAACCAGAAGAAGCTTTATCTGTAGGAACAAATATTGTTAAATTAACTGAAAGCACTATTGAAGTTAATTCTAGATTTTTTGATTCAATGGAGGAAGTACCTAAGACAGCAATAACCATGGGAATTGGAACTATATTAAAAGCAAAGAAAATAGTGCTTTTAGCCAGTGGAGAAAAGAAAGCTCCTATTATAAAAGAATTGCTAAACAGCAATAAAATAACTACTAAATTACCAGCATCATTTCTATTACTTCACCCTGATGTAACTATTATAGTAGATGAAAAAGCATATAAAGGTTAATGGAAAGGGTTAATATGAAAGAACTTGAAGTAAAAATATTAAATATAGATATAAATGAGATGGAAACAAAGTTAAAGGCATTAGGTGCTACATTAATAGATAAAGAGGTTCAAGTAAATACATTAATTGATTCTAAGGAAGATTTTATTCAAAATAATCTAGACAGCTACTTGAGAATAAGAGAGACTAAATCTTTATTAACTAATAACATTAAGTTAACATTAACTATGAAGAAAAACATTAATAGGGAAGGTATTAGGGAAAGTATTGAAATCAATACAGATATAACCGACAAAAAAGCTCTTTTAGAAATATTTAAGTCTTTAGGATACTATGTTTATCAAGAAGGATTTAAAGAAAGAACTTCATATTCCTTAAATAATGTGAGATTTGATTTAGATAAATGGGATGATTTAACTTATCCTGAACCCTATATGGAAATTGAAGTTAATGATGAAGATGAACTTCAAACTATGATAGATGTATTAAAAATTCCGAAAGAAAACATATCTACAAAATCCATTGCTGAACTTAGAAGAGAAAAAGGGTTAGTATAACAAATGTAACCAAAACCCACCTATAAGAATAATATATATTAATCTAAAATAGGGAGGTTTTCATATGTTAAATAATCTGTTTGGTGGCGATAATAATAATATGTTATTAATTATTATCTTAATATTTCTATTACTAGGCAATGATGATTGTGAATGTGGTCATGATCACAATCAATGTGGTGGTTTCGGAGGTCTCTTTGGGGGAGATAACATAATATGGATACTTATATTATTACTTTTCTTAGGTGACTTTTTCTAAAAAACAGCAGATTATCTGCTGTTTTTTTATTTTAATTAGAATAATATTCCAAATATACAATTAATATTATATAATGTTAATTAAATATTCAAAAAAAGGGGGAGTTTCTTTGCTAGATAAAAAAATTATAGAAAATGTACTTTGTGCAGCTTTAGGTAAAGGTGGAGATTTTGCGGAAATATTTGTTGAAGATAAATATAGCTCTAGTATCAAATTAGTTGGTGGACTTATTGAAAATAATATTTCAGGTAGAGACTATGGAGTAGGCATTAGAATTATTGATAAATTAAACTGTATCTATGCTTTTACAAATGATTCAACAGAGGAAAATTTAATAAAAGTTGCAAAAGAAGCGGCATCAGCATTACAAGGAGCATCTATTGATTTAAAGCTAAATTTTATGAAATCAAATGTAACTAATTATAATCCAATAAAAATAATGCCATCATCTATTGAGAAAAAGGAAAAAGTAGATTTAATGAAAAAAGGTTATGAGGCTGCTAAAAACTATGATTCAGTTATATCACAAGTTGCAGTAAACTATCTTGATGAGGAACAAAACGTACTTATAGCTAATACAGAAGGATTAATGGGTGAAGATAAAAGAGTTAGGACAAGATTTACAGTTGGATCAGTAGCATCTAAAGATGGAGAGATGCAACAAGGATTTTATGGACCAGGTGCATCTATGGGTTTTGAATTATTTAATAAGATTAATGTAGAAGAAGTAGGAAAAGAAGCCTCAAGAATTGCTAAAACCATGGCGTATGCAGAGCATTGTCCATCAGGAGTTATGCCTGTAATTATGGATAATGAATTTGGTGGAGTATTATTCCATGAAGCTTGTGGACACTCTTTAGAAGCGGCTTTTATATCAAAAGGTACGTCAGTATTTACAGATAAATTAGGAGAATTAGTAGCTTCGCCTTTACTAACTGCCATAGATGACGGAACAATACCTAATGAGTGGGGAACTACAAATATAGACGATGAGGGGACTCCTACGAAAAGAAATCTACTTATAGAAAATGGTGTCTTAAAATCATATTTAATTGATAAATTAAATGGGAGAAGAATGAATATGGAATCTACTGGTTCAGGCAGAAGACAATCCTATAAATTTGCTCCTACATCTAGAATGAATAATACCTATATAGCCAATGGTGAATCTAATTTTGATGAAATAATATCCAGTACGGAAAATGGATTATATGCTAAAAAATTAGGTGGTGGCTCTGTAAATCCTGCTACTGGTGACTTTAACTTTGCAGTTATGGAAGGATACTTAATTAAAAACGGAAAGATATTAAAACCTGTAAGAGGTGCTACACTAATAGGTAATGGGCTTAAAGTCTTAGAGCTGATTGATATGGTAGGCAACGACTTATCTTTAGGTCAGGGAATGTGCGGTGCAGATAGTGGAACGGTACCTGCAGGACTAGGGCAGCCTCCTCTTAGGGTAAAATCTCTAACAGTTGGTGGAAGAAAGGGGGATGAATAATATGGCTTATAGAGAACTAATTAATAAGATATTTCATAAGGGAAAAGAAAAAATGGAAGATTTAGAGGTATATATAGAAAACTCCAAAGAAATTGAAATTAAAGTATTTAATGGTGAAATAGATAAATATAGTATATCCGAATCTGGAGGATTATCTCTAAGGGGAACGAATAATGGAAAAATGGGATATTCATATACGGAAAAGATAGATGAGTCCTCCATTGATATGCTTATTAATGAGGCTTGTGAAAATGCTGAATACATCGATAGTGAAGACGAAGAAAAAATATTTGTAGGTTCAGATGACTATAAAGAGATTAAATTTCATAGTGAAGGACTATCTACTGCTTCCATAGAAGAGAAAATAGATTTAGTAAAAAAATTGGAAATAGAGGCTTTGTCTCTTGATAAAAGAGTTACTTCAATTCAAGAATGTGTATATAAGGAGTTTGATAAATCTAGATATATTGTAAATACAAAGGGTATTGATTTATCAGACACACTAAATGGTGCAGCAATTTATGTTGCAGTAATAGCAAAGGATGGAGAAGATATTAAGACAGGTATGGGATTTAGATTGATTAAGGATATAAGCCAAGTAGATTATAAAACTATTGCCAAGGAAGCTGTCCATGAGGCGATTTCTAGTTTAGGTGCAAAGCCTATTAAATCAAATAATTATCCATTAGTAATAAAAAATACAATATTTGCAGATTTATTATCTTCATTTGCTTCTGTTTTTTCAAGCGATCATGTACAGAAAGGAATGTCTTTATTAAAGGATAAAGTGGAAACTAAAATTGCATCTCCTTTATTGACCATAGTAGATGATCCTGATTTAAAAGATGGTTTTATGTCCCGCTGCTTTGATGACGAAGGAACAAAAACTACTTATAAGAAGATTGTAGATAAGGGAGTTTTAACTACTTATTTGTATAATTGGAAAACTGCTAAGAAAGATAATGTGAGTTCCACTGGTAATGGGACTAGAGGTTCATATAAATCATCCTTATCCATATCACCTACAAACTTCTATATAGAAAAAGGAAATAATACATTTGAAGAATTAATTGGTAGTATAGACAATGGAGTATATATAACAGATGTAGCTGGATTACATTCAGGATTGAATCCAATATCAGGAGACTTTTCTTTATCAGCAAGTGGATATGAAATAGTAGATGGTAAAATTCAAAGACCAATTAATCAAATAACAATAGCAGGAAATTTTTTCGAAGTATTAAACGATATTGATGCCATAGGAGATGACTTAGAATTTGGCCTTCCATCTTTAGGCTATTTTGGTTCACCTTCTATAAAAATAAATAGCATATCTATTTCAGGAGAGTAAAGTTTTTAAATTATAGTAACCACTTATATATCAATTTCATAATATAAAGTGAGGAATAAATATAAGGAGGTTATTATAATGACTGAAGATTTAGGAGTAAGAAGAGAAAACAGAGGTATATTTGGAGGTTGTGATGATATTGATAGTTCATTGTTATTCTTCTTCCTATTATTAGTTGTATTATTTACAAACTCAGGATGTTGGAATGATAGAACAGATGATTCGTTACTATTCTTCTTCTTGTTATTAGTTGTATTATTCTGTGGAGAAGGTTTTTGCTTCTAATTAATACCTAAATGAAAAATCCCGTAAAACGGGATTTTTTTTATTGGATAATATTAAATTCAAATAATTATATCATATAATTATTTGAATTTAATATAGGAAGATACCCAAAATTACCTTAAGGCGGAATGAATTTAAATGATAGATGGGTTTAGTATAGGAAGTAATGACCTTACTCAACTTGTAATGTGGGCAGATAGAGATTCAGGAATACTCAATAACATGGAATATTTTGACGAAAGAAATTAAGCTGTAAAAATGCTATTTTGATTTTTATAAAAACTGTACATAAATATGGAAAAACTATTTGGATTTGTAGTCAAGGGCCTAGTCAATATCCAGCATTTTTGTGGAAGAAGGAATTGACAGTATAAGTGTTAATCTAGATACAGTGGGATATACAAAGAGATTATTGGTTTCAGTAAAACAAAAAATCATGTTAAGAAAACTTAGAAATATATAATAGATAGAAAATATCTATAGTTCAGATATTATTATAGATTAATATTTCATATAATAATTTTTTCAGTTGTCAAAACTATAAGAATATAGTATAATTTATTATGTTGGAAAATATAGAATAAAATCAATTAGTCTGGATTAAAGTATTATTAAGGAACATATATGAAATTATTGGAAGATTATAATGAGTATATGTTCCTTAATGTTATAATGCTACTAATCTAGGAGAAAAATCAAAAGGAGTGATTCAATGTTTAAGAACAAAAAAATTCTATCACTAGTAATTACTATCCTAACTTTATCACTTGTTTTATCTGCATGTGGTGGAAGTAAAGGAATTACTAGAAAGAACCCGGCTGATACTTTAGTTGTTGCACAAGGTGCAGATGCTAAGTCATTAGACCCTCATGCTACTAACGACCAACCATCATCAAGAGTTATGAAGCAAATTTATAACACTTTAGTAGCTTCAACTGTAGACATGGAAATAGTTCCAGCTTTAGCTGAAAGTTGGGAAAGTATTGATGAATTAACATGGGAATTTAAACTTGCTTCAGGTGTTAAATTCCATAATGGTGAAGAATTTAAAGCATCAGATGTTAAGTTTACTTATGATAGAATGTTAGCTTCACCATCTGTATCACACATTCTTGGACCGGTTAAGGAAATTAAAGTTGTAGATGATTATACAGTACAAATAATAACTTCTGAGCCATTTGCTCCGTTATTATCACACCTTACTCATACAGCTTCATCTATATTAAATGAAAAAGCTGTTACAGCATCTGGTGAAGACTATGGACAAAACCCAGTAGGAACAGGTCCTTTTGCATTTGATACTTGGCAATCAGGAGACAGAATAACTCTTAAGGCATCTGAAGATTATTTCCAAGGTGCAGCTGCTGTAAAAACAGTTGTATTTAGAAATGTTCCAGAAGGAACTAATAGAACTGTAGGACTTGAAACTGGAGAGGTTGATATAGCTTATGATATTGAACCTATTGATAAAAACCTAGTTATTGATAATGCAGGACTAGAGCTAATAGAAGGACCGTCATTATCAAGTCAATATTTAGGATTCAATACTCAAAAAGCTCCATTTGATAACGTAAAAGTTAGACAAGCTATTAACTATGCTGTCGATGTACAAGAAATCATAGACGTAGTTCTTGAAAAAGCAGGAGAAGTTGCTAAATCACCTTTAATGGAATTAATATTTGGTTCTAATGAAGATATTCAAGGTTATTCTTATGATGTTGAAAAAGCTAAAGAATTAATGAAAGAAGCTGGATTTGAAAATGGATTCAAGACTTCTATCTGGACAAATGACAGCCCAGTAAGAGTTAGAATAGCTGAAATAGTACAAGCTCAACTTAAAGAAATAGGTATTGAAGCTAATATAGAAGTTGTTGAATGGGGTGCTTTCCTAGATAGAACATCAGCAGGAGAACATGATATGTTCATCCTTGGTTGGACTACAGTAACTGGAGACGCAGACTATGGTCTTTATGCTCTATATCACAGTTCACAACATGGAGATGCTGGTAACAGATTCTTCTATACAAATCCAGAAGTAGATAAATTATTAGACATTGGTAAAACTGAGGTAGACACAGATAAGAGATTAGCTGCTTATAAGGAAGCACAGGAAATAATAGTAGCTGATGCTCCACAATTATTCCTATATTTCTCAACTCAAAATGTTGGTGAAAACAAAGCTATAAAAGGCTTCCAATTACATCCTGCTGGACATCACTCACTATACAATGTAACTATAGAACAATAATATTGTTAGTTGGATATTGGGAAGCGGGACTTATGTCTCGCTTCCCAATCTATATATGGTAATAAATAACATTGACAATGTCTATTAGATAAGGAGGGAAAGAAGTGCATAAATATATATTACGTAGATTATTGCTGTTAATTCCAGTAATATTAGGAGTTACATTTTTAGTTTTCACAATTATGTACTTTACACCAGGAGACCCAGCGAAACTTATACTTGGTGAAAGTGCGCAACCTGCACAGGTCGAAGCTTTAAGAGAAGAAATGGGATTAAATGACCCATTTATTGTGCAGTATGTTAGATTTATAACTAAGGCCTTAACAGGAGACTTTGGAAGGTCATATTCAACTAATAGACCAGTTTTTGATGAGGTTTTTGCTAGATTTCCTGCCACTTTAAAGCTTACGGCAGCGGCTATGTTGATAGCAATTGCAATAGGTATTCCTGTAGGTATTATTTCTGCAACAAAGCAGTATTCAGCCTTAGACAGTATATCTATGATCGGTGCTTTAATAGGAGTTTCCATGCCAGTGTTCTGGTTGGGACTAATGCTTATTTTAGTATTTTCTGTTAATTTAAGACTTCTGCCATCAAGTGGTTCTGAAACAATTAAACACTTAATTTTACCAGCGTTTTCACTAGGTGTTGGTTCAGCCGCAATTATAACTCGTATGACTAGATCCTCAATGCTTGAAGTAATAAGACAAGATTATATAAGAACTGCTAGATCAAAGGGAGTTGCTGAAAAGAAAGTAGTAAATAAACATGCCCTAAAGAATGCACTTATACCAGTAGTTACAGTTGTTGGACTACAATTCGGAGGTCTTCTTGGTGGTGCGGTACTTACTGAGTCAGTATTTTCATGGCCAGGAGTTGGAAGACTTATGGTAGATGCTATTAGACAAAAAGATAGTCCAATGGTTTTAGCATCAGTTGTATTTATATCTGTAACATTTAGCTTTGTTAACCTTTTGGTTGACTTACTATATGCATTTATAGATCCAAGAATAAAATCACAATATAGATAATCAATACTCAAGGTAAGGAGGTAGAATAATGTCTGACAAAGCTGTACAAAAAAATACAAGTAAAAAGAAAAAAGGACAATGGTCAGAAGTTTGGAGAAGACTTAGAAGAAATAAAATGGCCATGTTAGGTTTAACTATAATTTCTATTTTTATATTATTAGCTTTATTCGCTGATGTAATTGCAGATTATGATGAAGTAGCTATAAAGATGAATACTTCAATTAGGCTTCAAGGACCAAGTAAAGACCATATTCTGGGTACTGATGAATTAGGTAGAGATATATTTGCTAGAATAATTCACGGTGCTAGAGTTTCTTTACAGGTAGGTATCATAGCTGTAGGTATTGCCATAATAATTGGTGGTACTTTAGGAGCTATAGCAGGATTCTATGGTGGTAAATTTGATAATATCATAATGAGAGCCATGGATATATTCTTAGCAATTCCAAGTATACTACTTGCAATTGCCATAGTATCTGCCCTTGGTACCAGTATGCTAAATCTAATGATTGCAGTAGGTATATCATCCATACCTAGTTATGCACGTATTGTAAGAGCTTCTGTACTTTCCATTAAGGATCAAGAATATATAGAAGCTGCTAGAGCAATTGGAGCTAAAGATACTAGAATTATATTAAAACATATAATACCAAACTCATTAGCCCCTATAATTGTACAAGGTACATTAGGAGTTGCAAGTGCTATACTATCAACAGCAGGTCTTAGCTTTATCGGTTTAGGTATTCAAAAACCAGCTCCAGAATGGGGAGCAATGCTTTCATCTGGTAAAGATTTTATTAGACAATCATGGCACGTAACTACATTCCCGGGTATAGCGATTATGCTTACAATACTATCACTAAATTTACTTGGTGACGGTTTAAGAGATGCTCTAGATCCTAGATTAAAACAATAAGAGAGGAGGAACTTTTAAATGAGTAATGAATTCTTAAATATTAAAAATTTACACATCCACTATGTTACAGAAGAAGGTACAGTTAAGGCAGTGAATGGTGTAAATATGGAAATAAATAAAGGTGAGACATTAGGTCTTGTTGGTGAAACAGGTGCAGGAAAAACTACTACTGCTCTGGGAATTCTAAGATTAGTTCCGAATCCTCCAGGAAAGATTATTGATGGAGAAATATTCTTAGAAGGACAAAGCATATTAGAGTTACCAGAAGATGAAATGAGAATGATAAGAGGAAATAAGGTTTCCATGATATTCCAAGATCCTATGACGGCTTTAAACCCTGTTATGACAGTAGGAGAGCAAATATCTGAGGTTATTGAAATACATGAGAAACTATCTAATAAAGAAGCATTTGAAAAGGCAAAGAAAATGCTAGAATTAGTTGGAATTCCAGGAGCTAGAGCAGTTGATTATCCGCATCAATTCTCAGGTGGAATGAAGCAAAGGGTAGTTATTGCCATAGCTTTAGCATGTAACCCTGGACTATTAATAGCAGATGAACCTACAACAGCTCTTGATGTTACTATTCAGGCTCAGGTTCTTGAATTAATGAATAACTTGAAAAATGAATTTAACACAGCTATGCTTTTAATCACTCATGATTTAGGTGTAGTGGCAGAAGTTTGCGATAAAGTTGCTATAATGTATGCTGGTGAAATAGTAGAGTATTCAAAAATTGAAGACTTATTTGAAAACCCAAGCCACCCATATACTAGAGGACTATTTGGTTCAATTCCAAACTTAGATGAAGAAGTAGATAGATTAAAGCCAATAAAAGGTCTTATGCCAGACCCAACAAATCTACCTTCAGGATGTAAATTCCATCCAAGATGTCCTCACGCTACAGAATATTGTAAGGAAAATCATCCAGAAGATACAGAAATAGCACCAGAACACAAGGTAAAATGTCATATATATACTGGACAAGTAAAACCAAAGGGGGAAATATAGATGGAACCAATTTTACAAGTCAAAGATCTAAAGAAGTATTTCAATACCCCTAAAGGACTACTTCATGCAGTTGATGGTGTTACTTTTAATATTGATAAAGGTGAAACATTAGGTGTTGTAGGAGAATCAGGGTGTGGAAAGTCAACTTTAGGTAGAGTAATACTTCATTTACTAGAATCCACTGATGGACAAATAATTTATGAAGGTGAAGATATTACTAAAATCAATAAAGATAAGTTTAGAGAATTGAGAAATGAAATGCAGATTATATTTCAGGACCCATTTTCTTCTCTAAATCCTAGAATGACAGTTAGTGAAATAATAAGAGAACCTATAATAATTCACAAAACCATAAAAGATAAAAAAGAAATCGAGAAAAAAGTATCATCCCTAATGGATACTGTAGGTTTAGCAGAAAGACTTGCTAATACTTACCCTCACGAATTAGATGGTGGTAGAAGACAAAGAATAGGTATAGCTCGTGCATTGGCACTTAATCCAAGCTTTATTGTTTGTGATGAGCCAGTATCAGCACTTGACGTATCAATTCAAGCACAGGTTCTTAACTTAATGCAGGACTTACAAAAAGAGTTAAATTTAACTTATATGTTTATTACTCATGATTTATCAGTTGTTAAACATATATCAAATGATATACTTGTAATGTATCTTGGTCAATTAGTTGAAAAATCAGATGCAAAGGATTTATTTAAAAATCCATTACATCCTTATACAAAAGCTTTACTTTCAGCAATTCCAGTACCAAGTTTAAAACATAAAAGAGAAAGAGTTTTATTAAAAGGTGAGCTTACTTCTCCAATTAATCCAAAACCAGGATGTAGATTTGCACAAAGATGTGTCTATGCTAAAGAAAATTGTCATCATGACAATCCAGTAATAGAAGAAGTATTACCAGGACATTTTGTTTCATGTCATTATGTAAGAGAAATAAATAATTTAAAATAATATCTATTATAGATAAAAAGGCAGATAATCTGCCTTTTTTCTTTTATTAGTTATATAAATATAGTATAATAAAATCATTATAATTTGAAATATGAGGTGAAAGATGATTTATATAATGGTTATCTTTTCCGCTATTGCTGGAATAGATAAAATATTAAATAATAGATTTGGGTTAGGAGAAAAGTTTGATGAAGGCTTTAAATCCTTAGGTGGATTAGCAGTATCTATAATAGGTATTTATAGTTTATCTCCAATTATTGCTAAGGCCCTTGTTCCAATACTTAATCCAATAGCAAATGTTTTAAATACAGATCCTTCTGTATTTATAGGAAGTTTACTGGCTCCAGACCTGGGAGGTTACAACACAAGTGTTGAAATAGCATTAAATAAATCAATAGGAGAATTTAATGGACTTATGCTTTCTTCTATGCTTGGAACTGTTATATCTTTTACCATACCTATTTCAGTGGAACTAATACCTAAAGAGGATTTTAACTACTTTGCTAAGGGTGTATTAGCAGGTATTATGACTATACCCATTGGAATGGTCGTTGCTGGAATCATGATGGGAATAGAATTTATTTACATTGTATTTAATTTGATTCCAGTTATAATATTTTCGGCTTTGATAATTATTGGGATATTTAAAATACCCAATACCATAGTTAGAATATTTAATGTAATAGGTAAAGTCATTATAGCCATTAGTACCTTTGGCTTAATTGTGTCTATTTTAAACTTTATGTTTGAAGTTGAAATAATAAATGGTTTAATCCCTTTAGAGGAAGGGGCAATATTAGTAGTAAAAATAGGAATTATATTATCAGGTGCCTATCCAATGTTTCATTTTATATCTAGAGCATTACAAAGATATTTAACTAAACTAGGAAGTAAACTTGAACTCGATGAATATTCTATACTTGGAATATTCAGCTCTTTAGCTCATAGCATTCCAATGTTAGGAATTTATGATAAAATGAATGAAAAAGGAAAGATAATAAATGCAGCCTTTGCTGTATCGGCTTCCTATGTTTTTGGGGGACAATTAGGATATATTTCATCAGTTTCTCCAGAAAATGTTAATGCCTACATAGTAAGTAAATTAGTGGCTGGTATATCTGCAGTTATAGTAGCCATTTTAATAATAAAATTAGAAAAGACTAGGGGGGTAAAAGATGGTAATTAATGAAAGAGTAAAGAAACTAAGAGAACTAATGAAAGATAAAGGTATTTCTGCATATATTGTGAACACAGGAGATCCACATCAATCTGAATATGTAGCAGACTATTATAAAGGAAGAGTATGGATATCAGGATTTACAGGTTCAGCTGGTATTGTGGTGATTACACAAAAGGAAGCAATTCTATGGACTGATGGTAGATACTTTGTTCAGGCAGAGAAAGAATTAAAAGGTTCAGAGTATAAGTTGTTTAAAATTGCAATACCAGGATTCCCAACTTATACAGAATGGTTAAGGGATAACTTAAATAATGGAGATACCATAGGGTTTGATGGTAAAGTATATTCACAATTTGCAGTTGAAAATTTAGAAAAAGAATTTAAAGGAAAAAATATTAAATTTATTGATGAATATGATTTAGTAGGAGAAATTTGGACTGATAGACCAAGTTTACCTACGGAAGAAGCTTTTATACATGAATTAAAATATACAGGTAAAACTGGGAAAGAAAAAATTGAAGAAGTAAGAGCCGAAATGAAGAAACAAGGTGCAGATTATTTTCTTATAGGAAGTTTAGATGACATAGCTTGGCTATATAACATTAGAGGAAGAGATGTATCAAATAATCCTGTAGTCATATCCTATGCACTAATTTCCACGGATAAATCTTATTTATTTACAGATAAAAGAAAGATAAGCAGTGAAGTTGAAGCTTTTCTAAAAGAAAACGGAGTAGAGATTGCTGAATATAATGAGGTTATTGATTATATAAGTAAAATAGATAAAAAGACAAATATTTATATTGATAAAAATAGAATAAACAGATGGTTATATAAGGCTATACCATCGGAATGTAATATAGTAGAAGGCACAGACATTACAACAAATTTAAAAGGTAGAAAAAACCCTACTGAAATTCAAAATCAAAAAAATGCTTATATTAAAGACGGAGTAGCTTTAGTTAAATTCTTATATTGGTTAGATAAAAATGTAGGAAATATTCAAGTTACTGAAGTATCAGCACAGGAAAAGTTATTAGAATTTAGAAAAGAGCAGGAAGGATTTATTGAACCAAGCTTTGGTACTATATCTGCTTACAAGGCAAATGCAGCTATGATGCACTATTCAGCCAATGAAAATTCAAATGCTGAAATAAAAAGAGAAGGATTATATCTAGTGGATTCAGGTGGACAATACTTTGATGGAACTACTGATATAACTAGAACTGTAGTAATGGGACCTATAACTGAAGAAGAAAAAAGAGATTTTACATTAACTTTAAAAGGCCATATAAACTTAGGAAATGCAAGATTCCTTTATGGTGCTACAGGACATAGCCTTGATGTATTGGCAAGATACCCATTATGGCAAGAAGGTATAGATTATAAATGTGGTACTGGCCATGGCATAGGGTTTTTATTAAATGTCCATGAAGGTCCTCATAGAATTGCACCAATTGTAAATACTGTAGTTCTTGAAAAAGGAATGGTAGTAAGTATAGAACCAGGAGTATATAAAGCTGGAAGTCATGGAATAAGAATAGAAAATATTGTAGTAGTAGATGAGGATATAAAAACAGATTCAGGTCAATTTATGAAATTTGAAACATTATCTTTTGTGCCAATAGATTTAGAAGGTGTAGATGTGGAGTTATTATCTGAAAAAGAAAGACTATGGTTAAATGAATATCATAAAGATGTATATAATAAACTTGAATCCTATTTAAGCCACGAAGAAAGAGAATGGCTAAAAAATGAAACTAGAAGTATATAGAGGCTAATAAATATATAAAACTGCTAAACAATATAATTAGCAGTTTTATATTGTAATATTCTGATTTGTTTTTATATCCAATATATGGGTAAATAAGAAATAGTTTAATATATATCAAGGTATGAAGATTAAGACAATAAAGGTAATAATGTAAGGGGGATGCAAATGAATGTAACAAAGGTTACTGAAGATATTTATCAGCTTTCAGTAAATGTGGAAAATATACTATTTGAAGGCTTGTGGGAAATACCTAATGGGGTTTCTGTAAATTCTTATATAATAAAAGGGGATAAAACAGCAATAGTAGATGGAGTATGTGGTTGGGATGGAGTACCAGAGTCTCTATTTAAACTTCTAGGTAAACTAGAGATAGACCCAAAATCCATAGAGTATCTTATAATAAATCATATGGAACCTGATCATTCAGGATGGATAGAAGATTTTAAAAAGATAAATAATGATTTTAAAATAGTTTGCAGTCAAAAATCTGCAGAGTTATTAGATGCCTTCTATAATCATAAAGAAAATATTACAATTGTAAAGGATAATGATACTTTAGATTTAGGTAAAGGTCATGTTTTAAAATTCGCAGAAATACCAAATGTTCATTGGCCAGATACCATAGTGACTTTTGACACATTAACAGGAACTTTATTTTCCTGTGATGCTTTTGGTTCTTTTGGAAAAGTTACAGATTCAAACTATGATGATTTATTAAAACCAGAAGAAATAGAGTTTTATGAAAGAGAAGCTGTTAGATATTATTCAAATATAGTTGGAGCTTTTTCTATGCCAACAAAAAAGGCCATTGAAAAATGTGCACCGTTGCCTATAAAAATCATAGCACCAGGTCATGGAATAGTATGGAGAAAAAATCCAAGTAAGATTATTGAAGATTATATTAGATATGTTTCTTATCAAAAAGGACCTGCAAAGGAAGAAATTACTATTATTTGGGGTTCTATGTACGGTATGACAGAAAAGGCAGTAAACTATGTAGCTGAATTGTTAGAAAAGGAAAGTATAAAAGTCAATTCACATCAAGTACCACAGGAGTCTTGGGGAACAGTACTAGCATCAGCTTGGAATTCAACGGGAATAATTCTTGCTATGCCAACTTATGAATATAAAATGTTTCCACCAATGGCAGCAGTTTTGGAAGAACTAGGAAAGAAAAAAGTTCAAGGGAGAAAAGCTTTTAGATTTGGTTCCTACGGATGGTCAGGTGGTGCTCAAAAAGAACTAGATGAAATAATGAGTAGATACTGTATGAACTGGGATTTTATAGAATCAGTTGAGTTTAAAGGAGCTCCTAGAGAGGAAGATTTACGGCTAATTGGAGATAGGGTTAAGGAGCTAGTTAAAATAGTAAAAGAATCAGTAAATAATTAATATGATTTAAAATGCGATACTACTAGTAGTATCGCATTTTAAATATCTAAATGCAAATAAATTTGGTATAATAAGAATATAGGTTCTAATTAACAATTTTAAATTTAAAATTGACATAAGCATGAGGTGATTTGATGTTTGATATAGAAGAAGAACTAAAAAAACTACCTGATAAACCAGGTGTTTATATAATGAAGGATAAAAACGAAGAGATAATTTATGTAGGAAAGGCTATTTCTCTTAGAAAAAGAGTAAGACAGTATTTCCAATCGGGAAAAAACAATCCACCTAAGGTAAATGCCATGGTTAAGCATATCTTTGAGTTTGAATATATTATGGTAGATAATGAAGTAGAGGCTTTAATATTAGAGGCTAATTTAATAAAGAAGCATAAACCTAAATATAATATTCTACTTAGAGATGATAAGCAATATCCTTATATTAAAGTAACGTTAAATGAAAAATATCCTAGAGTAATGAAGACCAGACAGGTATTAAAAGACGGAGGAAGATATTTTGGACCATATCCCAGTGTATATGCAGTAAATGATGTAATAGAAATTTTGAGAAATATATATCCTTTAAGAACTTGCAATCGTAATTTAAGTAGCTATACTAAAAAAACTAGACCTTGTTTGAATTTTTATATGGGAAGATGTTTAGGACCATGTCAAGGTGAAAATGTAAATGAAGAGCAATATATGGGAATGGTAAATGAAGTTCTCATGTATTTAAATGGCAAAGAAGATAAATTAATTGGAATAATTGAGGATAAGATGAAAGAGGCATCGAAGAACTTGGATTTTGAAGAAGCTGCAAAATATAGAGACCAAATTAATTCTTTAAATTTACTTCATGAAAAACAAAAGATAGAATCCACTACTAATTTAGTAGATCAAGATATAATAGGAATGGCTAGGGGTATAAAAGAAGTATGTATACAAATATTTTTTATTAGAAATGGAAAAATTGTAGGCAGAGAACATTTTATATTGGAAGATACCTTTGAAGAAGACAGAAAAGAAATTCTTAGTTCATTTATTAAACAATTTTATATTGGTGCTTCTTATATACCAAGAGAAATTATAATAGAAGAAGAAATTCAAGATATGGAAGCTATATCTAAATGGTTAGGAGAAAAGAAAGGAACTAAAATAAATATACTAATACCAAAGCGTGGTGATAAAGTTGGATTAATAGATATGGTTAGAAAAAATGCCTTAGATATGCTGAATAAATATGGTGATAGATTTTTAAAGAAAGCAATAGAAAACCAAAAAGCCTTAGAAGAATTGAAAAATACCTTAGGTATTAGTAACGATTTAAATAGAATTGAAGCCTTCGATATATCAAATATTAGTGGAGTGGAGTCTGTTGGTTCTATGGTAGTATTTGAAAAAGGAGAATCAAAAAAATCAGATTATAGAAGATTTAGAATCAGAACCATAGTTGGTGCAGATGATTATGGAAGTATGGAAGAAATCTTAACTAGACGATTTACTAGAGGTTTAGAAGAAAAACGACTAATGAATGAAAATAAAATAGAAGTAAAGGGATTTTCAAACTTTCCAGATTTGATAATGATGGACGGCGGAAAGGGACAGGTAAATGTGGCTATTAGAGTATTAACAAAATTAAACCTAGACATTCCAGTATGTGGACTAGTAAAAGATGATTTTCACAAGACAAGAGGAATAATATATAATAATAAAGAGATAAGTTTAAATGAAGATTCTCTAGGGTTTAAATTAATTTATAGGGTGCAAGAAGAAGCCCATAGATTTGCCATATCTTATCATAGATCATTAAGAACTAAAAAGATGTTTAAATCTGAGCTAGATGATATAAAGGGCATAGGAGAAAAAAGAAAAGTAGAGTTATTAAAACATTTTCAAAGTATAGAAAAAATAAAGAAGGCATCTATAGAAGAATTATCAGAAGTAAAAGGGATGAATAAATTAGCGGCAGAAGAATTGTATAATCATTTTAATAAGAAAAAGGAGGGCGAATAAATGAAACAATTATTTTTATCTAATACAGATAAGAAAATATGCGGAGTATGTGGAGGAATTGCTGAATATTTTGGAATAGATTCTACTCTAGTACGACTTGGATGGGTATTATTATCTATTTTTAGTGCAGGATTTCCTGGCATAATAGCATATATTATAGCATGTATGATAATTCCAAAAAGAAGTTTTTAAATTGTTAAGTTTTTTTAACTATTTCTGCAATTTAAGAGGATAGATATAGAATAACTATAAATCTATTCTCTTTAATTATGTATTCCAAAGATTGACTTTCTACCCAATATTTCATATACTTAAAGGGTAAGAAAATATGGTTATAAAGTATTGAAACACTTTTGATTAGCAAAGTGTTAATTTTTCAACAAACTTACTAGTTTTATAATAAAAAGGAGGTATACAAATGGCAAAAGTAATGAAGACTATGGATGGTAATACGGCTGCATCCCATGTAGCTTATGCTTTCACTGATGTAGCCGCAATTTATCCAATTACACCATCTTCAACAATGGCAGAATTAGTAGACGAATGGTCTGCTAATGGCAGTAAAAATATTTTTGGTCAAGAAGTATTAGTTAAAGAAATGCAATCTGAAGCAGGGGCAGCAGGAGCAGTTCATGGTTCTTTATCAGCAGGAGCATTAACTACTACATTTACAGCTTCACAAGGTCTACTACTTATGATTCCAAATATGTATAAAATGGCAGGAGAATTACTTCCAGCAGTGTTCCATGTTACTGCAAGAGCCCTAGCAGGACATGCTCTTAGTATATTTGGAGATCATCAAGATGTTATGGCAGCTAGACAAACGGGTTTTGCATTACTTGCTTCAGGTTCTGTTCAGGAAACAATGGATCTAGCAGGAGTTGCTCATCTTGCTGCTATAAAAGGAAGAGTGCCATTCTTACATTTCTTTGATGGATTTAGAACAAGTCATGAGATTCAAAAAATTGAAGTAATGGATTATAAGGATTTAGAAAAACTAGTTGATTACGATGCACTTAACGAATTTAGACAAAGAGCATTAAATCCAGAAAGACCGTATACAAAAGGTACTGCACAAAATCCTGATATTTATTTCCAAGCTGCAGAAGCTGCTAACCCATACTATGAAAAAGTAGTAGATGTTGTAGTGGAATATATGAACGAAATAAATAAAATAACTGGTAGAGATTATAAACCTTTCAACTACTATGGACATCCAGAAGCTGAAAGAGTAATAGTTGCTATGGGTTCAGTTACTGAAACTATAGAAGAGACTATTGATTACTTAATGGAAAAAGGTGAAAAAGTAGGGGTTATTAAGGTACATCTATATAGACCTTTCGCACCAGAATACTTCTTTGATGTATTACCTAAGACTGTAAAGAAAGTTGCAGTATTAGATAGAACTAAAGAAAAAGGTGCTGTTGCTGAACCACTACATTTAGATGTTAAAAACATATTCTATGATTCAGACATAAGACCAGTTATAGTTGGCGGAAGATATGGATTAGGTTCAAAAGATACTACTCCATCACAGATATTAACTGTGTATGAAAACTTAAACCAAGATAAACCAAAAGATAGATTTACTATAGGTATAGTTGATGATGTAACTAATCTATCATTAGATATAAAAGAAGTTATAAACACTGAACCAGAGGGAACAATTAAATGTAAATTCTGGGGATTTGGTTCTGACGGAACAGTTGGAGCAAATAAGCAAGCTATAAAGATTATCGGTGACGATACAGATATGTATGCACAAGGATATTTTGCATATGACAGTAAAAAATCAGGTGGAGTTACTATTTCTCATTTAAGATTTGGACATGAGCCTATAAAATCTACTTATTTAATTACTGATGCAGACTTTATATCATGCTCAAAGCAATCCTATGTATATCAATATGATTTATTAAAAGGACTAAAAGACGGCGGAACATTCCTTCTAAACTGTACATGGAATGAAGAAGAACTAGATTCACATCTACCAACATCAATGAAAAGATATATTGCAGAACACAATATTAACTTCTATACAATTGATGCAACTAAGATGGCAGTTGATATAGGACTAGGCGGAAGAATAAACATGATAATGCAGTCAGCTTTCTTTAAATTAGCTGAAGTATTACCATTAGAAGAGGCAGTTGCTCACTTAAAGAAATCCATAGTTGACGAATATGGTAATAAAGGTGAAGAAGTAGTTAAAATGAACTATGAAGCAGTAGATAAGGGAATTGATTCCTTAGTTAAAATAGATGTTCCAGCAACATGGAAAGACGCTGAAGCTGAAGTTGTAGAAGATAACAAAGACGTTCCGGAATTTATAGAAAAGGTTCTTAAACCAATGAATAGACAAGAAGGTGATGATTTACCTGTAAGTACTTTCGTTGGCAGAGAAGATGGTTCATTCCCACATGGAACATCAGCATATGAAAAACGTGGTATAGCAGTGGATGTGCCAAAATGGATACCAGAAAACTGTATTCAATGTAATCAATGTTCATATGTTTGTCCACATGCAGTTATTAGACCTATTCTTGTAAACGAAGAAGAGAAAAATAATGCACCAGAAACATTTGAAACATTAAAAGCTACAGGAAAAGGATTAGAAGAATATGGATTCAAGATTCAAATTAGTCCATTAGATTGTACAGGATGTGGAAACTGTGCTGATGTATGCCCAGCAAAACAAAAAGCTTTAGTTATGACACCATTTGAAGAAGAATATGAAGTAGAAGCTAAAAACTGGGAATATGCTATGACAGTTAAGGCTAAAACTGATGTAATGGATGAATTCAGTATAAAAGGCTCACAATTCCAAGAACCATTACTTCAATTCTCAGGAGCTTGTGCTGGTTGTGGAGAAACTCCATATGTAAAATTAATTACTCAATTATTTGGTGATAGAATGATGATTGCCAATGCTACAGGTTGTTCATCAATCTGGGGTGGTTCTGCACCATCTATGCCATATTGCAAGAATCAAGAAGGTAAAGGACCTTCATGGGCAAACTCATTATTTGAAGACAATGCTGAATACGGATATGGTATGGCAGTAGCTGTTAGCCAAATGAGAGATAAGTTAGAAGATTTAATGAAGGAATTTGTTGAATTAAATATAGATGAAGAATTAAATACTCATTTTAATGCTTGGATAGAAGGCAAGAAAGATGCAAAAGCTTCAAAGGCTGCCACTGGTATGATCCTACCAAGATTAAATAAAGAAGTAGATAACGCAAGAGGAAAAGAAATCCTTGCTGAAATCGAAGAGTTAAAGGACTATCTAATCAAGAGATCTATGTGGATATTTGGTGGAGATGGTTGGGCATATGACATAGGATTTGGAGGACTTGACCATGTTCTAGCTTCAGGAGAAGATATAAATATATTTGTTATGGATACTGAAGTATATTCAAATACTGGTGGTCAATCATCTAAAGCAACTCCAACAGCAGCAGTTGCGAAATTCGCAGCTTCTGGTAAGAGAGTAACTAAGAAAAACTTAGGTCTAATGATGACTTCCTATGGATATGTATATGTAGCTCAAGTAGCAATGGGTGCTAATATGAACCAATTAATGAAAGCACTTAAAGAAGCAGAATCCTATGACGGACCATCTATAGTTATAGCTTATGCACCATGTATCAACCATGGAATAAGAACTGGTATGGGTACAACAATTAAACAAGAGAAGAAAGCTGTAGATACAGGATACTGGCATTTATATAGATTTGACCCAAGATTAAAAGATGAAGGTAAAAATCCATTTGTTCTTGATTCTAAAGAACCAACAGAACCATTTATGGACTTCATCAACTCTGAGGTTAGATATACTTCATTAAGAAGAACATTCCCAGAGGTAGCAGATGAATTATTTGCTGCAGCTGAGAAAGATGCTAAGGATAGATACGAACAATATAAAAAAATGGCTGAATAATATATAACAGTAAAAAACAAGGTTGTGGGGACGCCCACAACCTTGTTTTTTTATATTGTAATGATTGTTAATATTATGATAATCTGGGGTATAGTGGTAATATTAAGTATAAATATAAAAACAGGGGTGATATTTATGCAAAGACGGGAAAAAAGAAAATTTATAAAGGAGGGTATAGTTGGATACATACAAAAAATAATAATTGCAGTTATTATAGTTCTTATGATTGCTTTTATAATAAGTTTGCTTACTGATGCAAATTTTAAAAAAGTATTAGGGTTTTCTGCCTTAATAACTTTGACTATTGGCATATTTTCTACTTATGGAAGCAATAGTGCTATTCGACAAAGTGGATATATATTTATAAGGGAACAATCAGGAGGGGCAAATGCAGCAAAACGTAATTTTGAACTGCGCAATGATAGCTATAGATTTTTCATATCCACGGGGATTACAGCAGGTATTTTATATATTATATATTTACTGATATAAAATGTGAATAGTAACAAAAAAGTCGAATTATGTCTAAAAAAATCGAACCAAATTCATTGACAAGGTTTTCTATAGATTAGTATAATAAAGCCAACTTTAATCATAATTTGGGCTATTTACATAGGAAAAGGATAATTACAAAAAAATAATGAAACTTTTCTAAGTATAGGAGGCGAGATAATGAGTCAATGGGGATATTTTGCAATATTTTTAACTATAGCAATTATAACTAAGGGGTATGGATATTATCTTAAAAAGAAAGGGAAAAATAAATGAATAAGATAGTACAGATTAAGAATGTACAGAAAAGATTTGGAGATAATATAGCTCTTGATAATATTAGTGTTGATTTCAATGAAGGATGTATACATGGATTACTAGGCCACAATGGAGCTGGAAAAACAACGTTAATAAGGATTATAGGAGGAATTTATAAGCAGGATAAGGGAGAAGTAGAGGTATTAGGGTTAAATCCAATTCATGATGGATATGAGCTTAGAAAAAACATAGGTGTCTTATCTGAAAATATGTGTATGTATGATAGATTAAGTATTTATGACAATTTAATGTTCTATGGAAAGCTTTATAATATAGAAAAAAAAGAATTAAAAAGCAGAATAGATAATTATCTTAAAATGTTTCAAATTTCAGAGTTTAAAAATAAGCTCATTAAAGATTGCTCTACAGGAATGAAAAAGAAGACAGGAATAATTAGGGCGATTATCAATGAACCAAAATTACTTTTATTAGATGAAGCTTCCAATGGATTAGACCCCATAAGTAAAGACGAATTTCATGGGCTTATTAAGGAATTAGTTAAAATAAAAAATATTTCTGTGGTCTTATGTAGTCATGATTTAGGAGAAGTGACGAAGTTATGTGAACATATCACTATAATAAAAAAAGGAAATGTTGTATATAGTGATAGTGTAAGCAGTTTATCCAGTAATAAAGAGTCTATAGGAATTAAAATAGATACTATTCAAGATTTATTTTCATTTAAAGAACAAATACAGAAGGAATTAAAAGATAATAAAATTGATTACACAAAGTTTAATAGGAACTCAATAGAGATGGAGATTCCCAGCTTAAATGATATAAATATGGTTATAAAGGTTCTTATAAATTATAATTTAAATATTATAAATGTGGAGCATAAAATATTTGATTTAAACAAAATTTATTTAGACAGCCATAGAGAGGAAAATGCAATATGATAAAGGCTATTGTAAAAAAAGAAATGAAAGAGTTATTAAAATCAAAAGAGTTTATTTCATATTATATAATGCTCATTATAGTCATAGGAATTATGATACCTATATCCTCAAAAGAGAGTATATTAAATAGGAACTGGTATGTAATGGGGTTTTTGTTTCAGATTATAGCCAGTGTTATTCCTTCTGGATTGACAGCAGACTCTTTTGCAGGAGAAAAGGAGCGAAAAACAATAGAAACTCTATTCAATTCTCCAGTACCATTGATATATATTTTTTTAGGAAAAGTAATATATATAGTCATTGTGACCTTAATTATTATGACTATAATTTTTGGAATAAGCTATATATTATTTATAATAATGAATTTTATAGAATATAAAAATCTGATTTTCAACTTTTATTCTTTTAAAGCCATATATTTTATATTTATCAATTCCTTAATAGTATGTTTTTTTACAACTTTTTTAGGAGTGTTGATTTCTCTGAGAAGTAAAACTGTAAAGGCAGCTAATCTATTTAATTATTTCATATCAATGCCTATAATAGCACCAGTTTTAGGAAAGCTATATACTGGAACTATGCCATGGTCTTTTATATTAATATATCAGCTGATTTTATTCATAGGCATTGGTCTATTATTAGTTATAATTAAAAACAAATTTAAAATACATTCTATACTGGAAAATATGTAGTTTAATGGTATTGTTTTAGTTTATTATAACTATACTTGAAATAACATCTAAAGAATTGAATTATACTTTTATAGATATACTAACATAAAGATTTTCAATATTAGTTTTCTAAATTATAAATATAAAATAGGCATATTTTTTATAAAAAATATGCCTATTTACTATTAACTATTAATACAATATTCAGAGATGTATGCAACAGAGATTATATCATTAATTTCTTTATAAAAGTAGTTGAATTTTATTATAAATTATATTTTCATATATCAATGAAAATATAGATTTAATATGATGGGAGACAATTTATGGAGAGACAAAGTAAAGCTATTAATAAAATTACTGAAGGAGTTGTTTGGAAACAACTGCTTATTTTTTTTATATTGTAACATATGACTAAATTGAATTTAAAGTTAACGAAAACAGATAGTTAGACAAAATTCGAGTTTCTTGCAAAACTTGTCTAACGAAATATGTTGATTTTGATATTACTGTATGTTTTAATGTATATTAATGAACCTTGCTGTACAACTAAAAAATTCTAATGGAAGATGGTATCACTCAATTGGATAGGTTACAATAAACTAGACAATAAAAATAAGGTTATGTAAACGATTAATAGAAAAAGGAGAGAGTTTATATGACAAAAAGAGAAAGAAGAACCTATACCTAAGAATTCAAAGATCAAATGGTAAAACTATACGAAAGTGGTAAGTCTAAGAATGATATTATATCTGAATATGACTTAACACCCACGAAGTACTTATTACTATGAATCAAAAGCTAAAGGGTCTGAAGATGAAATAACACCAAAAGTTATTGCTATATTTAAAGCAAGTAGAAATAACTAGGGCACAAGAAAAATCAAAGTCGAACTTAAAAAAGCAGGCTATGAAGTATCTAGAAGAAAAATAGATAGAATATGAAATAAAATGGCTTAGTATCAAACTATAAAGTTGCCCAGTACAAGCCTCCTGTGGATAAATGTAATAAATCAAAGATAATACGATATTAGAAATGCTTTTTAGTTTCAACACGATAAGTTTTTATCTAATAAATATTCAATATCAAATGCAAAAAGGTGGTGAAGTTTATGGGTAGAAGGCGTAGTGAAGTAAGTATGATAGAATGCTCTAATTACAATTTAGAGGAAGACAACCTATTTTATATGGATATAGAACAAGCAAAAAAATTGATGAGATTAAGAGAAGTTTCTCCTATAGAAATTAGAATATTAAAAGAACTTAATGCTCAAGTGTAGAATTTATAAAATTTTGTTTTACTGAATATTTATATTCTGTATTTAAGATAACTAAACTTATCGTGTGAAATTAATTTAGTAAAGGAGAAATAAGATGGAAAAGAAAGTTATAGAATGTTCAAATTTAAATTACTCATATACTTCTTATGAGAAAAAGCAGGGGTTGAAGGGAACTCTTGCTGATTTTTTTAAAAGAGAAAAAATACAAATTGATGCTATTAAAGATATAAACTTGACTATCTATGAAGGAGAAATAGTAGGTTTACTGGGTTCAAATGGTGCAGGTAAGACCACATTAATTAAACTTTTAACAGGAATATTAGAGAAAAAGAGTGGAGAAATAAGTTGTTTAGGTTCAAATCCTTTTAATAGGAGAAAAGAATATTTAAAAAATATAGGTGTACTATTTGGTCAAAAAAGTCAATTGATTTGGGATCTTCCACCTATGGACACATTATATATGCTCAAAGAGATGTATAATGTAAGCACATCAGTATTTGAAGAGAATATTAAGGAATTATTTAATATTCTTGATTTACATCAATGGAAGGATACTCCAGTAAGAAAATTATCATTAGGGCAAAAAACAAAATTTGATTTAGTATGTACCCTATTTTACTCTCCCAAAATAGTTTTTCTTGATGAACCTACAATAGGTTTAGATATTAATAGCCAAAATCAAATACATAAATTTCTGTTAGAAGTAAACAAAAAGAAAAAAACTACAATTATTCTGACAAGTCATTATATTAAAGATATAGAGAAGTTAGCAGAGAGAGTAGTTATTATTAGCAAAGGTGAAAAAAAAGAGGATTGTTCAATTGCAGATTTGTCCAATAAATTCAAGGTTAAAAATTCATATATAATAGAGAGTAAGAATGGTGAGCTACCTTTTTTACAAGACGAAGAAATGATTGTAAGTCAAATCAATGATTTGACTTTCAAAATAACGCTTTTTAGTGGGACATTAAAGTCAATAAATTTAGATTTGGCTAATATTCTTTCTATTAGAGAAGATACTCCAAATTTAGAAGATATACTTTCTGAAATATTTTTGGAGGTTTGATAATGAATACATATATAAAAATAACCATTAATCAAATTTTAATTGAATTAACATATAAGTTTAATTTTATATTATCAATAATATCTAATGTTATTCAATTGATGACTGGGATTTTTGTTTGGAATAGCATTTATGCATCAAATGTTACAATTGAAAAATATAGTTTCAGTGAAATTGTAATATACCTTATATTAACTACAGCAACAGGATTATTATTTTCATTTGAACCAATATTTAGATTAGGGCGCATGATCCATAATGGAAAGTTGAATGAAATGTTAGTTAGGCCAGTGAGTATATTAGGAGAATCTTTTGCTTATTATACTGGAAAAAAATCAATATTTATATTTATTTATACTATGCTAATTTTAATATTTGGTATTAATGCTATAGAAAAACAACTTTTACAGATAATTATGTTGCTAGTAGTAAATTATATTATGTTTTTTATGTTGATATCGTTAATTTCAACCATATCTTTTTGGATTATTGAAATTTGGCCTTTAAGACCAATCCTAAATGCTTTTTATATGTTGTTAGGTGGAATTTATTTTCCTCTTGATTTACTACCAGATGAGATGTATAGAATAATTAAATATAATCCATTTTCAATAGTTGGACATTTTACAACTAGAGTTATTCAAGGGAATTATGACAGTAGAGTCATTAAAACGTTAACATTAGTTTCCATACTTTATGCAATTATATTTTTTATCCTATATAAAAGAATTTTCAAAAAAGGGTTAAAAAAATATGAAGGAGGTGGAAACTAATGAATTTTAAGATATATAAGAATTTATTATATCAGAGTTTCTCAGAGATGATGTCACATCGATTTACATCGATTTGTATAATAATATTTGGAATAATGTTTATTGGAATTGAATTTATTGCAGGATATGTATACTTTCAGTTTTCAGATTTATTGTTAGGATGGAGTAGGGATGATTATTTTTTACTTATTAGTTCTTTTAATATAATAACATATGGTTATCAATTCTTCTTTATATTATCACATGAGATATTATCAGAATCAATAATTGAGGGTGAACTAGATTATATTCTTATTCGGCCATTGAACTCATTCTTTTTTTACTCTCTATATAGAGTTGATATTCCAAGTATTATAGGTTTAATCATTTCTATAATCACATTTAGTTTTTTCTTGCCAATAAGGTTAGGTTTATTAGAAATTGTCATAGTTTTTCTTATGTTTGTATTAAATATTGTATTTGTATTTTTAATAAATCATATTGTAGTAATAACATCTTTTTGGAGCGAGAAGTCGGAAAAATTATTAGCTCTTCCAGAATATATTATGGATTTTTCTGCAAGACCAAGAAACTTTTATCCGAGAGGAATTAAGTTTATTTTTAGCATAATTATTCCCTCGTTTATAGCCACAAATTCTATTGTTGATTTTATTCGTAAAGAGTTTAATATATTGGAATATATTTGGTTTTTAATTTTTATATTTATTTTAGGAATTCTATCATATTATTTTTGGAATAAAGGCTTGGAAAAGTATCAGTCAGCAAACTAATATGAAAGGTTGAGTGAATGTGAAGAATATAGAAAGAGCCTTAGATACAAAGCAGGCAATTAGATTCGCAAAGGAGCATATAAATAGATTAAATTTAGATCATAGTATTCATACTTATAAATCAAGTAATAAGCATATAAATACAACTGTAGTTAATATTAGTAATTATGATTGGCTAGGTGGCAACTTAATAGGGAATGGGAAAGGATTCGGAGAACAATCACTTGCTAGTGCACTTTTTGAAACTTTAGAACATTATTATTATGCTGAGGATGCTAAGAATTATGAATTTACTAATCTAAAGATTCAAGAAATTTTGGATAGGTGTCCCGTATTAAATAAAGAATTTCCAACAAATTATATTCATAATATGAACATAGATGAAGATATTAAATGCTTTGGATACAAATCATTTAATAAGGCTAGTGAGATTTTTTATCCAGCATTTCTTATAAACGTAGATTTAAATTATACTGTTGATGAAAAGTTGAACAGTGTATTAAAATATGTATCTAATAGTGGTTTTGCAATGGGAATTTGTTTCGAAGAAGCTGCTATACATGCTATTAATGAATTACTTGAACGAGATGCATTATCAATGCATTATATTGATTCTTTTATTAATGAGGAGCCTAGAAGGATAGTTAAAAAGAGTTCTTTGAATGAATATTTATTAATGCTTGTTGATGTAGTAGAAAAAACTGTAGGGGCTGAAGTGGAGATAGTTGATATAACAAGTAATTTAAAAATTCCGAGCTATATGGTATACTTTAAACGGTCAGATTTTAAAATTCCTATAAAGGGGTTTGGGACATCATTAATTGCAGAATATGCACTTGAAAGAGCACTTTTAGAATGCTTACAAGCATTTCATTTATATGATATTGATTTAGAGATAGAAGACCAACAAATACTGATAAATTTTGAAGAATACCCCGTTTATAAAAGAATTGCTCTCTTGGATTACAATATTAATTGTGTAAATGTAGAGATGAAGACAGAAAATAATAATCAGTATACGGTTAAAGAATTATTGAATATTATAACTGAAAAATTAGACTCGAATAATTTACATGTATATTATAGAGTTATTTACGATTCAAACAATGTTTGTTGCATTAATGTAATAATACCTTCCATAGAGAAGTTTTATCTTGTCGGCTTGGGGATGTGTGTCATACCTAATGATAGAGGAATGGAGAGGATAAATGGTGGAAAAAATTACAATTATAGCAGAACATAATGAAGCTTTTAAGAAAATAGTTCATTTTCATCTTAAAAATAATGTAGTATATGATTTAATTCATATAGATGAACACCATGATTTAGGATCGCCTATTGTTAATCAAAATAGCTGGAATCAGCTTATAAAGGATAAAGAGCAAATAGACATAATATCACCAATATTGGATGATATTACTTTTAATCAACTTAAGATATCAGATTATATAATTTCTTCCATTTATTATGGTGCAGTTAACTCTGTTTTCTGGCTCTCTAATAGAGAACTAGAAAAGTATATGGAATTTACATTAGAGACAGAAGCTGTTAGTGAAAGCCATATGTTGATAAGCATTAAACCTGAAATAATAAGTGGAGGAGGAAATAACTTTTTACTTGAGGTTAAGCCAGACACAAACATTGAAGCTTTTATGAAAAATAGAATTATTCTAAGTATTGATTTAGACTACTTTTCGTGCAATGATGTGGTTGGAGAACATGGAAATATTGAGATTACAGAAAATGAATATAAATCATTTATTACAGATAATAATCATAAATTTAAATTATTATTTGGAAGCAAGGTAGCGGCTTATTCTAGGGAGGGTCATTACTTTCTTGAATATAATGAGTTTGATGGGCCCTTAGAGAATAAGATTCGAAATAAAGATGATATAATAATTAAAATAGATCAGATAATAAAATTTTTAATATTTAATAATGTAATAATTGATTATCTAATAATATGTAGATCAAATATCAGTGGTTATACAACTACTGAAGAAGCAATATGGATGGAAACAAAATTAATAGATGCTTTTGAAATGTCAGGACTAATTTAACCTGTTGTGCTAGTAAAACTTACTAATAAAAAACTCTGACAATTATATTATCCTCTTATCATTGATAGCCACAACGAATGATAGGAGGATAATATATGCCAGAGCTATATAAATCTTTAACTATTATAGGAGACAAAGGTTATGGGGTGAAAAGCTAACTTTAGAACTAAAACAAGAAAAAGAAATAGACTTAATTTCTATGAAAAGAAATAACAGTAAATCTCAATTTCCACAGCCGCTTCGACAGTTAATTTTTAAAGCTAGAAGAAGGATAGAGATCTCATTCTCTCAATTGACTGAGCAGCTTAATCTAAATAAAGTTAAAGCTAAGTCTCTATGGTGCTTAATAACTAGACTAAGAACTAAAATTTTAGGTCATAATATTTGGATTATGATTTCCTAAAGATAGTCTAGCCTTATATATTACCAAACTGTTCCTATAGATAATTAATTTTATATAGCACAACAGGTTAATTTAAATAGTAGTGTTTAGTGTATAATTTCAAGATGGAGGTGCTAAATATGAATTATTTTATGCTAATTATAGTTTCTCTATGTACTATTTTATTATCTGGTTGTTCAAAGGGGAAACATATGGAGAGCATAAATGATTTGTTAAAAGAAATAAATACAAGTCGGGTTAGCTCTCATGAAGTTATAGATGATTTAAGTAGATTTATTTATAATTTTAATAAAGACGAAATAGGTTTAAGTAATGAAGATATAGATTTGTTGACAGAGTATGATATGAATTCTCTTGATGAAAAATTTAATCCATATAGACAAATTACTAAAGTCCAAGCCATAAAAGATGTAGATTATTTATTTGATTTTCTAAAATATTCATATGCTCCATATACATTTTTTGGTGGAGACCAAATTTTTAATAATGCCAAATTTAGTACCATCAATACCATTAATGAAATAAATGCGGATACATTAACAGCAGAATATTTTTCAGATATACTAATAGACAACTTAAATTTTATTCAAGATGCTCATTTTTCCATAAATGGACATCAGCTTGTAGATAAAAAGTATTATTTTCATAACGACGAATTAGAATTTTTATTAGATCCTAGAAAAGGATATTATACATATATAGATAATATTAGATATTATCTAAAAGATATTGATAATAGAAAAAAATATGATGACTATTTAAAATTATCTATAAATAAAGAAGGGGATTTAATTTATTATCTAGGTAAGGTTCAATCATTAGGACAGACTTTAACTTTAAATGTAAAATTATTTGATGAAGATAATAGGGAAATACTAAAGACAATAAAATTGAAAGAGGCTAAAATTTTAGACATAGAAAATGATAAAGTTTTCAATGAAAAAATTGAAGGGAATATTCCAATAATATCTCTGAGAACTATGGTAGAGAAAGAAAATAATACTATCTTTATAGAGACACCTAGTGTGATAAATCAATACCCCATTAGTATTATTGATATTAGAGGAAATTCTGGAGGGCAAGATACCCTAGGAATTAAGTGGTTTACTAACTTTACAGGAGAAAGTCCTAAGAAAATTTGTACAACTGCTACTTTATATAGCAAAGTAAACAGTTATATCACTGAGAAATATTTACAAAATATAGATACTGATTATGATGATGAATATATTAAAGAAATAATAGAAAATGAAAAACAAAAAATAGAATCAAATATAAATCAATGGGGTATATCCTTGGGAAGCAATACTAAAATAAAAAATAATAATATTATTTTTGTATTAGTTGATAAAAGAACAGCTTCTTCAGGTGAATCTTTTGTAGAATTTCTATATAATTTAGAAAATATAGTTTTTGTAGGTACAAATACTGGAGGAGTTACATTAAGCGATAGATATGTTGAAGGAAGGCTTTATAGCTCTAAAATAAATTTTCAGTTTGGGCGTGTGTTAAGTATATATGATGAAAAAATCCATAAAGAGGGAGTTGGATTTTTTCCAGATATATGGGTAGGAGATAATGATACTCTTGAAAGGGTTTTATTATTAGTAAATAAATATACTAGGAAATAGAAATTTGACATTTTTATATCATTGATTTTTTTCTAAAAGTAGTTAAATTTTATTATAATTTATAATAAATAGATGGGAGATACTTTCATACTTCTATATTATTTATTTTTTATTATATGAAATTTCTAAAGAAAAAGAATATATAACTATAACTAGGTAGGGCTTATATGCCCTACTTTTTATTGTACATAAACAAAGGATTTTAAGAATATTATAATGTAATGGGTATAAAATAAATTAGTAATACTAGGCTAAATTTGGTACAATAATAAAGATAAAGACAATACACAAGGGGTGATTTACTTGAAAATAAAAGGACTACAAGAAATCTTTGAAAATAAATCTTTTGGAAAAATTTTATTTAATGAACCAATGAGAAATCATACTACCTTTAAAATAGGTGGTCCAGCAGATGTAATGATTATTCCATCTAATGAAGAAGAACTAATAAATGTAATTATATTCTGTAGAGAAAATAATATAGATTTTTTAATCATGGGAAATGGAAGCAATTTACTTGTTAGAGATGGAGGTATAAGAGGTGTTGTAATTAAAGTAAATGAAGGGTTTAATGAATTAACAGTAGACGGAACTAAAATATATTGTCAGGCTGGAGCATTACTATCTACTGCTAGTAAATTAGCTTTAAAACATAGTCTGAAAAACTTTGAATTTGCATCTGGTATACCAGGTACCATAGGAGGAGCAATTACAATGAATGCAGGAGCCTATGGAGGGGAAATGAAAGATGTAGTTAAAATGGTTAGAGTGTTGGACAAAAATAACCAAATTAGGGAATATACAAACGAAGAAATGAATTTTAGATATAGAAACAGCAGAGTATGGGATGAAGGATTAATTGTCCTTGGTGTAGAGTTAGATTTAGAAGTGGGAGAATATTCAGCTATTGAAGAGGTAATGAAAGATTTGACCTGTAGAAGAACATCTAAACAACCACTTGAGCTGCCAAGTGGAGGTAGCACATTTAAAAGACCAGAGGGACATTTTGCTGGAAAATTAATTGAGGATGCAGGACTGCGTGGACTACGACATGGGGGTGCTCAAGTTTCAGAAAAACACTGTGGATTTGTAGTAAATGTAGATAATGCCACTTGTAAGGATATATTACATCTAATATCTGTTATTCAGAAAGTAGTTAAAGATAACCATGGTGTGGAATTAGAAACGGAGATAAAGTTATTGGGAGAGGATTAGATGATAAAACTAATTGGTGATTACCATACTCATACTGTATATAGCAGTGGGTTTAGAAAAGAAGGCAAACATGCAACAGGCACCATAAGAGATAATGCAGAGGTTGCTTTATCTAAGGGACTTAGAGAAATTGCAATTACTGAACATGGACCTTCTCATTATCTTTATGGTCTTAGAGAAAAGAGGATTCCTGCTGTTAGGGAGGAAATAAATAGATTAAATGAGGAGTTTATACCTAAAGGACTTAAAATTTTACTTGGAGTAGAGTCTAATTTAATAGGTTTAGATGGTACTATTGATATAGAGGAAGAATCTCTTAAATATATAGACTTTCTGATTATGGGCTATCACTATGGTGCAACTCCAAAAGGAATTAGAGATGGTTTAGGGTTATATGGATTAAATCCATTATCCAAGTGTTTGTCCATATGCGAAAAAAAAGCTATAGAACTGAATACTAAAGCTTATATAAGGGCATTGAGGAAATATCCTATAGATATGATTTCTCACCCAGGTTCTAAGGCAAAGGTAGATATAGTAGAGCTTGGGAAGGAAACAAAAAAATATGGTACTGCACTAGAAATAAGTTCAAAGCATAGTCAGTTATCGGTGGAGAGTATCAAGCTTTTATTGGATATGGATATAGTCTATATGGTAAATAGTGATGCCCATAGACCTGAAGATGTAGGAAATGTGGAAAATGCCATAAGAAAGGCAAAAGAGGCAAACTTACCTCTTAATAGGATAAAAAATATAGAGATAAACTAATGAGGTGTAATTATGGAGTTTTTATTGATTAGTGGAATGTCAGGAGCTGGTAAATCTCAGGCAATGAAGGTAATGGAAGACATGAGTTATTATTGTATGGATAACTTGCCTCCTGCACTTTTACCAAATTTTGTAGAGTTATGTTATGAGCTGAGAAAAGATATTGATAAGGTAGCAGTAGTAGTAGATATTCGTTCAGGAGAATTCTTTGATCATTTATTTAAAGGTTTAGAAGAACTTAAAACTAGAGGTATAACATATAAGATACTTTTTCTTGATGCAGCTGATAATGTTTTAATAAAAAGATATAAAGAATTAAGAAGACCTCACCCCTTAAATCCAGAAGGAAGTATTAGTGAAGGAATTAAGGAAGAAAGGGAAATGTTAAATGAGGTAAAAAAGAGAGCTGACTATATAATAGATACATCTAATTTAACCTTAGGGATGTTGAAGGAAGAAATGTCAAATATTATTTTAAAGGGAAAGAAATCTAGAAATATATCTATTTCAGTAATTTCTTTTGGATTTAAACATGGAACCTTATTAGATGGTGATTTAATATTTGATGTAAGATTTATTCCAAATCCTTTTTATATTCCAGAATTAAGAGAGTTTACAGGAAAAGATCAAAATGTAAAAGATTATGTATTTGGATGGCCAGAAACTAATATTTTTATATCAAAAACCATAGATATGTTAGAGTTTTTAATTCCTCATTATACGAGGGAAGGAAAAACACAGTTAATTTTAGGAATAGGATGTACTGGTGGAGTCCATAGATCAGTGGCAATAGCAAATAAAATTGCCGAGATACTAACAGCTAATGGACATAGAGCAGCAGTAGATCATAGAGATAATAGATTAAAATAAAGGGGAATATTTATGAAGGATGTAGAAATAAAAAAGAAATTGTCCATGGGACCTAAATTTGTGGTTATAGGCGGAGGTACAGGGCTATCAGTCTTACTAAGAGGATTAAAAGGATTTACATCAAATATTACAGCCATAGTTACTGTAGCTGATGATGGGGGAGGTTCTGGAAAGCTTAGAGAAGACTTGGGTATGCTTCCTCCAGGAGATATTCGTTCCTGTATACTTGCCCTTGCAAATACAGAACCTACCATGGAAAAACTTTTACAATATAGATTTACAGATGGAATATTAAAAGGACAAAATTTTGGTAATTTATTTATAGCGGCCATGAATGAAATATATGGAAGTTTTGAAAAGGCAGTAAAAGAAACCAGTAATGTATTAGCCGTTACTGGAAAGGTACTTCCTATGACATTAGAAGATGTAAAACTTTGTGCAGTACTTGAAAATGGCTCTACCCTTAAAGGAGAATCCCATATACCAATTGATGCAATAAAAGAAGGAAGCAGAATAGATTATATTTATACTGATCCTAAAATATCATATCCCTTAGAGGAATCTGTAGAAGCAATTAATGAGGCAGATATTATAGTTTTAGGTCCTGGAAGTTTATATACCAGCGTTATACCAAATCTTTTAGTAAATGATATAGTGGATACAATCTACAATGCAAAGGCACCTAAAGTATATATTACAAATGTCATGACTCAACCAGGAGAAACTGATGAGTATGATGTACTAGACCATGTAGATGCAATACTAAAACATAGTACTTTAGATTTCTTAGACTATGTAATAGCCAATACAGAAGAAGTACCTTATTATATACTTGAAAAATATGTAATGGATGGTTCTAAGGCTGTTTTAATGGGGGTAAAAGACGAAGAAATATTGAGATCTAAAAATATAAAGCTAATAGGGTCTAAGTTAATAGATATTAGAAAAGAATATATTAGGCATGATAATATTGAATTAAGCAGACTATTAATGGAAATAGCAAAAAAAGAAAAATAAGCAAAGGTGCTTATTTTTTCTTTTCATCTATTAATCTAGATATAATATTTCCAGCAGTTTTTTTAGTCAATGTATCATAATTTACCTGATAGTTTAGTTCACCAGCTAATTTTTTTATAGTTTCTATCTGCCTAGGAGTAGGAGGTTCTTCTGAAGAAATTGGATAATTTTCTTCTCCATCAGATACTACTGATTCCTCAATAGACAATTCTTCCACTGCAGTCATACCTACATTGGTTAAGTCCCTAAGAACCCTAGCTTTAGCACGAGTAGAAGCCATTCTAATTAGATGAGGAGCTAATGCAGAATTAACAGACCGTGGAGAGGCATCTCCTATATCTTGAAATCGTTCATTTTCTGTAGTGGCTATTGCCTTACATATGGCTGTCATATTATTCTCATTAGTAGGTATTTGGATTATCTCTACTTCTAAAGAGAGAAGATTCATTTGATGTGCCAAATCAAGAAGCCCTTCATAAGTTACAAAGGATTTGCCTTGTAAATTTATAATAAATCTTTCATTTACAGTCATAAAATCACCTCTAATTATATATTCCCCAAATAAAAACTTATAATCGTTGGATAATACTGGAATCAAGTTTTTAAAAAATAAACACTGAACAAAAAATATACTTTAGTCCAGTGTTTAATTCATAATGTAAAACTATGTTATAGTATAATTACTTAGTTAAATATGCTATTCCTAATTTTATAGTGCTGTCAATTGCTTCAATATGAGTTCTTTCAAAGCTATGGGAAGCGTCAACTCCAGGTCCAATTAAACCTACCTTAATATCATATCCAGCTCTAAGAGCAGCAGATCCATCAGAACCATAGAATGGATATATGTCTATTTGGTGATTTATATTATTTTCTTTAGCTAGATTAACAAGTCTTTTTCTAAGGTCATAATCATAAGGACCTGTACTGTCTTTAGCACAAATTGTAACTGAAAATTCATCAGAAGTTTGTCCCTCTCCAGGAGCTGCCATATCCACTGCTATGAATTCAAAAGTTTTTTCAGGTATAGAAGTAGAAGCACCATGTCCAACTTCTTCGTAAGTAGATATAAAGAAGTTAGTTGTATAGTTAGGAGTGATATTATTTTCAACTAGATATTTTGCCATACCCAATAAAGATATAACTCCAGCTTTATCATCTAAATGTCTTGATTTAATAAAACCTGATTCAGTAACTACTGCTCTTGGATCAAAGAATACAAAATCTCCTACATTGATACCAAGATTCAAAGTATCTTCTTTTGAGAAAACCCTTTCATCTATTCTAATTTCCATATTATCTGCATTTCTTTCAATAGTCTTAGTGCCTTCCCCATGAACGTGTGAGGAAGCTTTAGTAGTCATTATAGTACCAGTATAAGTTTTTCCTTCAATAGTTTCAATAGTTACATGTTCACCTTCTATTGTACTCCAAACATATCCACCTAATTGAGTAATTTTAAGTTTTCCATTTCCTTTTATTTCTTTTACCATTCCACCTAAAGTGTCTACATGGCCAGATAATGTTACTTCTTTATCCTTATTTTTTCCTTCAATTGTAGCTATTAAAGCACCTTTATTTGTTCTTACTGTAGGAATATTTAATTCTCTAAACTTTTCTTCTATAAAAACTATAGCTCTTTCTGTATTTCCAGTGGGACTTGGAATGTTAAGTAGTTGTATCAAGTTTTCAGTTAAATATTTCATGTTTATCTCCTCACTTTCTAAAATGTCTATAGATATATTATATTGCTATTGTAATTATAAGTCAAAATCATTTAGCAAATCTAGCAATAATATAGTATAATTAGATTATATGTTTCTTGGGAATAATTTAATTAATATATTGGGAGTTGGTTTCAATGATGGAAGAAGTAAGTGCTGGAGGTGTGGTAACATTTGGCAACACCATATTACTTTTAAAAAAATTTAATGGTGATTGGGTACTACCTAAGGGAAGAGTAGAAAAAGACGAGACTTTAAAGGAAACAGCTTTAAGAGAAGTTTTAGAGGAATCTGGAGTAAAAGCTGAAGCTGTAAAATATATAGGTATGGTTCATTATAAATATAAAAATTTAAAAGAGAATGAAATGGTTTATAAAACTGTTCATTGGTATTTAATGAAAACAAATAGTATGGATTGTACTCCGCAAAAAAAAGAAGGATTTGTAGATGCAATGTTTGTTCATATAGATAAGGCTAAAAATTTAGTAAGGTATCAAGATGAAAAAAATATTATTATTAAGGGATTAAAGATGTTGTAGATATGAATTGAGGTGATTAAATGTCATTTTCAGCCACAACTAAAAATGAATTGTCTAGAATACCTTTAACGGATCGATGTTGTGCGATGGCAGAACTAGCGGCTCTTGTACGAATGAATGGCACTATACAAATATCAGGAATGAAAAAGATTAATCTAAAATTTACTACTGAAAACGCCGCCATTGCCAGAAGGATTTTTTCTCTATTGAAGGCAATTTACAATACTGAAGTAGAGGTAATGGTTAGAAGAAATAAACAGCTAAAGAAAAATAATAATTATTTAATAATAATCAATAATAAAGATATATCAAGAAAAATATTAGAAGATATAGGATTTATTAGAGATGAGTCAAGTGTTTTTAATCCCAATTTTACAATTCCAGAAGAACTCATAAAGAACAGATGTTGTAGACGTTCCTATATTAGAGGTGCATTTTTAGGTGGAGGTTCTATTAGTAATCCAGAAAAGACTTACCATCTTGAATTTGTAACCAGTAATGAGGAACATGCTATAGATTTATCTAATGTAATCAATTCCTTTGGATTAAATTCCAAAATAGTTATTCGAAAGGAAAACTATGTAGTATATATTAAGGAAGGTGAACAAATAGTAGATTTATTAAATATCATAGGAGCACACCAGGCGCTTTTAAAGCTTGAAGACATTCGAGTATTAAAAAATGTGAGAAATAATATTAACAGAATAGTAAACTGTGAAACTGCAAATTTAAGTAAAACCATAGATGCTTCTATGAGACAAGTAGAAAGTATAAAATACATTAAAAATACTATTGGTTTGGAAAAACTACCAGAAAATTTGAGGGAGGTTGCAAGACTTAGATTAGAGTATAGTGAAGCTAGTCTAAAAGAAATAGGTATGATGCTGGAACCACCTGTTGGGAAATCTGGAGTTAATCATAGATTTAGAAAAATAGAAGAACTAGCAGATAAGTTGAGAGGAGATAGGAACAATGTCTAATTTTATAGTTACAAACAATCCTTATGTATATGAGAAGTATAAGGATAAAATGGATATGATTTATAAAGAGGAACTTAATTATATACAGTTATTGGAGTTCATAAGAGATAAAATTCATGAAGGTCATCAATTACTTACTCATCCACTATCAGGAAGTATAAAGCCTAATGAAACACCTTATAAAACAGTTATGATTTCAAAGGATAAAGGAAGCCTTGATACAAGTGGAATGTTAATAGTTGAAGAAAGTATAGAGACAGCTAAAAAGTTTCAAACTAATAAACCTACTCCTGATTGGGTAGAAAGCGTTTTAGATGATTTTAGAGTTATAGATTTATCTTTAATAGAAAATGTAATTGATAAACTCGGACATAGATAGGATTATATCAATTTTGAATTTTGAATTATGAATTAAAAGATTTCCTCAGTATAGGGAAATCTTTTGTTTTATGATAAGATATATCTATATAAATAATTAGAAAGGGATATAAAGATGTATAAAGATAAATTTAGTCATTTACATGTCCATACTGAATATAGCTTATTAGATGGTTCCATTAGAATAAAAGACTTAATTTCTAGAACTAAGGAATTAGGTATGGAATCCATAGCCATAACAGATCATGGCTCTATGTTTGGAGTTATTCAATTTTATAAAGAAGCTAAGAGACAAGGAATTAAACCAATACTTGGCTCTGAAGTTTATGTGGCTATAGATAAATATACTGAAAGAGAGCCAAAGGATAAGAATCAATACCATTTAGTGCTTTTGGCAGAAAATAAACATGGTTATGAAAATCTAATGAAAATAGTATCAGAAGCATATATAAATGGATTTTATTATAAACCTAGAATAGACCATGATATACTTAAAAAATATAGTAAAGGGATTATAGCTCTATCAGCTTGTCTAGGAGGAGAAGTACAAAAGCATATAATGAATAACAATATAGATAAAGCTAAAGAAATATCGCTATTATATAAAGAGATATTTGGTCCGAATAATTTCTTTCTTGAATTACAAGATCATGGAATTGAAGAGCAAAGAAGTGTAAACAGAGAACTAATAAAAATATCTAAGGAAATGGACATAGGATTAGTAGCCACAAATGATGTACATTATCTAAGAAAACAAGATGCAGAAGTTCATGATATTTTATTATGTATACAAACAGCAAGTACAGTAGAGGAAACCAACAGAATGAAGTTTCCTACAAATGAATTTTATTTAAAATCACCAGAAGAAATGAGAAATATTTTTGGAGACAATTTACAAGCTCTAGAAAATACTGCATGGATTGCAGATAGATGTAATGTGGAGTTGGATTTTGATACATTGCACTTACCTGAATATAAGGTACCAGATGGATATACAAATATAGAATATCTAAAGAAACTGTGTTCTGAAGGATTACAAGAAAGATATAAAGAAATTACTCCAGAAGTACAAGATAGATTTGAATATGAATTTAATGTTATAACTCAAATGGGATATACAGACTATTTTCTTATTGTATGGGATTTTATAAAGTTTGCTAAGGACAATGGCATAATGGTAGGTCCAGGAAGAGGTTCTTCTGCTGGAAGTGTTGTTTCTTATGCTCTTAAGATTATAGATATAGACCCATTGGAATATGGGTTGATATTTGAAAGATTTTTAAATCCAGAAAGAGTATCTATGCCTGATATAGATATAGATTTTTGTTATGAAAGACGAGAAGAAGTTATTCAATATGTTATAGATAAATATGGAATAGACCATGTAGCGCAAATAGTTACCTTTGGTACTATGGCAGCTAGAGGCTCCATAAGAGATGTAGGCAGGGCAATAAATATGCCTTATGGTGAAGTAGATTATATTGCAAAACAAATACCAATGGAATTAGGTATGACAATATCTAAAGCTCTAGAAGTAAATAAATCATTAAAAGACAGTTATGATGAAAATGAAAATGTTCGGAGGTTAATAGATGTGGCTAAGGCAGTAGAAGGGTTGCCTAGACACACATCAACCCATGCTGCAGGAGTGGTTATATCTAAAGACCCTGTGACAAGCTATGTTCCTCTTCTGAAAAATGGAGATGCCGTATCTACCCAATTTAATATGGTAGAATTAGAAGAATTAGGATTATTAAAAATGGATTTTTTAGGTTTGAGAACCTTAACTGTAATTAGAGACGCTGTTAATTTAGTGGAAGAAAATCATGGAATAAAACTTGATTTAAGTAATATAAATCATGAAGATCCACTTGTACTTGAAATGTTTGCAAAGGCTGAAACTCTAGGCATATTTCAGTTTGAGTCCCCTGGAATGAGGGCATTTCTTAGGGAGCTAAGACCAAATGTATTTGAAAACCTTATAGCCGCCAATGCTTTATTTAGACCAGGACCTATGAATCAGATTCCACAGTTTGTTGCATCTAAACATGATTTTTCAAAAATTGAGTATTTACATTCAAGACTTATACCCATATTAGATATGACTTATGGTTGTATAGTTTATCAAGAACAGGTCATGAAGATTGTAAGAGATATAGGTGGTTTTACTATTGGAGGAGCAGATTTAGTAAGACGTGCCATGAGTAAAAAGAAAATGGATGTAATGGAAAAGGAAAGAAAACGATTTGTATATGGTGAAACTGATGAAAATGGAGAAGTAATCATAAATGGTGCCATAAGAAATGGTATAGATGAGAAATCTGCAAATAAAATATATGATTTAATGATTGATTTTGCTAAATATGCCTTTCCTAAAGCACATTCAGCTGCTTATGCAGTAGTAGCATATAGAACTGCATATTTAAAATATTATTATCCAGTGGAATTTATGGCAGCTCTTATTTCTTCTGTTATGGGGAATACTAACCAAGTATCACTTTATATACAAGAATGCAAAAGACTTGGAATAGATATATTGTCACCAGATATAAATGAATCCTACAATAAATTTACTGTATCTAAAAATAAAATTAGATTTGGATTATCAGCAGTGAAAAATGTAGGAGAAAACTTTATAAATGCCATAGCAAATGCTAGAAAGCTAGGAAGATTTAAATCATTTACAGATTTCATTGAAAGAATAGAAAAGGTAGATTCATCTGTAATGAACAAAAGAGCAGTAGAATCCTTGATTAAATGCGGTGCCATGGATAGTCTAGGTGCAAATAGGGCACAATTACTGGCAATATATGAAAAGATAATAGATGGAATTCATGCTGATAGGAAAAGAAATATAGAAGGACAATTTTCCATATTTGATACTATAGATGAAAATGTTTCAAAAGATAATTTACCAGATTTAAAAGAATTTCCTAAAAATATATTGCTTACAATGGAAAAGGAAATGGTAGGAATTTATATATCGGGTCATCCATTAGAACCATATAAATCTGAACTGGAAAAGGTATCAACTACTACAACCTTTGATTTACTAAATATAAATGATGAAATAGGTAAAGAACTAAACGGATTAAAAGATGGCTCTACAATAGTATTAGGTGGGATTATTGTTGAAAAGAAAAATAAGATAACTAAAAACAACAATATGATGGCGTTTATTACTTTAGAGGACTTATATGGTGTCATAGAATGTATAGTTTTTCCTACTACTTTTGAAAGATATAATAAATATTTAAAAGAAGATAATATTATAGTGATTCAGGGTAAAATTAGTATGTCTGAAGTAGAGGAACCAAAGATTATAGTTGAGAAAATATCTGAGTTAAATATTCATAAAAAAGAAAAAATATATGTAAAACTATCATCCAACAGTCATGTTAATATATTAGATAAGATTAAAGCTATTCTAATAAAATATACTGGAGATACACCAGTATATTTATACCTTGAAAAAGAAAGAAAAACTGTAATAGCAGATAGGAAATTATGGATTGATATAAATAATAGAAATGTAATATCAGAATTAAAAACATTACTTGGGGAAGATTCAGTTAAAATTTCTTAAATAATATCAATTGTGAATTTAAAAGGAGTGCTTTAATATGTGGACAGCAGTTCATATGACTACAGGAGTAGAAAATGCTCGAGATATAGAAAAGAGATTGAGACAAGAGGGTTTTTTAGTAAAGATAAAATATTTTACTAAAGAAGGTGAAGACGAACTATATGAAATATTAGCTCCAGAATTTGAAGCGGCAGATATTCAAGAGGCTATGATAGAATTAGGAATTATTTAATTTATATAAGGGGGAATTAAATGAAGACTATAGGAATACTGACTAGTGGCGGAGATGCACCAGGTATGAATGCAGCCATTAGAGCAGTTGTAAGAGCGGGGATATATAATGGATTTAAAGTAATGGGTATAAGACAAGGATATAATGGACTTATTAATGGAGATATATATGAAATGAATCTTTCTTCCGTTGCAGATATAATACATAGAGGAGGGACTATGCTCAGATCTGCTAGATCAGAAGAATTTAAAACAGAAAAAGGATTTAAGAAAGCTTTAAATGTATTAGAAGTATTTGGAATAGACGGGTTAGTGGTATTAGGAGGAGACGGTACACTTAAAGGTGCAAGGGAAATATCAAATGCTTCCATACCAACTATAGGAATACCTTGTACAATAGATAATGATTGTGGATATTCTGATTTTACCATTGGATTTTTCACTGCTGTAGAAACAGTAGTAGATGCCATATCTAAAATCAGAGATACATCCACATCTCATGGTAGAGCAAATGTAATAGAAGTTATGGGTAGACACTGTGGAGATATTGCTTTATATGCAGGTCTTGCAGGTGGAGCTGAAAGTATAATAGTGCCAGAAGTAGAATTCAATATAGATGAAGTATGTAAAAAAGCCATACAAGGTAAAAATAGAGGAAAACTACATCATATTATTGTCCTAGCAGAGGGAGTAGGAAATGCTTATGATGTATCTAAGGCAATTGAGGAGAAAACCGGAATAGATACTAGGGTAACAGTTTTAGGATATATTCAAAGGGGAGGAAATCCTACATCTTATGATAGAATTATAGCAAGTAAAATGGGAAGCAAAGCCATAGATTTATTAAAGGAAGGGAAATCTGGAAGAGCCCTTGGAATTAAATGTAACAGCATAATAGATATGGACATAAATGATGCTTTAAAAGTGGAGAAAAGTTTTGATATAGAAATGTATGATACTACAAAGATTTTATCGATATAGCTTAGATTAATAATATATATAAAATCAAACTAATGGAGGGAAAGTAGATGAAAAAAACAAAAATAGTATGTACAATAGGGCCAGCATCTGAATCTGAGGAAGTATTAAAGGAATTATTTTTAAATGGGTTAAATGTGTGCAGGCTTAACTTTTCCCATGGTACTCATGAAGAACATAAAAAAAGAATAGATACCATAAAGAAAGTTAGAAAAGAACTTAATATGCCTATAGGAATTATGCTAGATACAAAGGGACCAGAAATAAGACTAGGAGATTTTAAAGATGGTACTATAGAAATTGAAGAGGGTAATATATTTACTTTAACTACTAGAGATATACTAGGAGATGATACTATTGTATCTATTTCTTATGATGGACTGCCAAAGGATGTTAAAATAGATAGTAGAATTTTAATAGACGATGGACTAGTAGAATTTAAAGTAATAGAAATAATAGGAGAAACAGATATAAAATGTGTAGCTTTAAATAATGGAACATTAAAGAACCATAAAGGTGTAAATGTACCAAATGTAAAAATCAATTTACCAGCAGTAACTAGAAAGGATACAGACGATATATTGTTTGGAATAGAAAATGGAATAGATTTCATAGCGGCATCTTTTGTTAGGAAAGCATCTGACGTTTTGGAAATAAGAAAGATACTAGAAGACAATAATGCAGATTTTATAGAGATAATTTCAAAAATAGAAAACCAAGAAGGCGTAGATAATATAGATGAAATACTTTTAGCATCTGATGGAATAATGGTTGCTAGGGGAGACTTAGGAGTAGAGATACAGACAGAGGATATACCATTAGTTCAAAAAGATTTAATTAGAAGATCAAATTTAGCAGGAAAACCAGTTATTACAGCTACGCAAATGTTAGATTCCATGATGAGAAACCCTAGACCTACAAGGGCTGAAGTAACAGATGTTGCCAATGCCATTCTTGATGGAAGTAGTGCAATTATGTTATCTGGAGAAACTGCCGCAGGAAAATATCCTATTGAATCTGTAAGAACAATGTATAATATTGCCACAAGAACAGAAGACTCTTTAAATTATGGAGAAATATTAAAATCAAAAACTACTATAGCAGAAGTGTCAACTACTAATGCAATAGGAAAGGCAACATGTACTACAGCAATGGATTTAGAAGCATCTGCCATAATTACTGCAACATCTTCAGGTTATACTTCAAAGGCAATATCTAAATTTAGACCAAAATCACCTATAATAGCAGCTACAACTACAGAATCTGTAATGAGAAGACTATCTCTAGTATGGGGAGTTTATCCAGTGTTATCACCTTATAGCAACTCTACAGATGATGTAATAGAACTATCTATACAATCAGCAGTAGATAGAGGATATGTAAAAGAGGGAGATTTAGTAGTTATTACAGCAGGAATTCCTGTAGGAACATCAGGTTCTACTAATCTTATTAAAGTTCATACAATAGGAAAAGTTTTGATTAAAGGAATGGGAATTTGTCAAGGTTCTACTTTAGGCAGAGTTTGTATTGCAAACAATAAGGAAGAATTGGAATTGAAGTTTAAGGATGGAGATATTATAGTGACGAGAGATACAGATAGAGATATGATACCATTTATTGAAAGAGCTTCTGCCATAATAACTGAGCAAGGTGGACTTACATCTCATGCAGCCATAGTAGGGTTAAACCTTAATAAAACAACTATTGTAGGTGCAGAAAATGCTACAACTTTATTAGAACACGGAGAGATGGTAACGGTAGATAGTACTACAGGACTTGTATACAAAGGAGAAGCAAGGGTTTTATAGAAGTATAAGGGGGATTAGTATGGAAAAGCGAAAACTAGGAAGGACTAATTTAGATGTATCTGTTATTGGCTTCGGAGGAATTCCCATACAAAGAGTAGGTAAGGAATTATCCCATGAGCTTCTTCAAGAGGCCTATAACAGAGGAATAAACTTTATAGATACAGCCAGAGGATACAATGAATCAGAAAGTTTAATTGGAGAGGCCTTGGAGAAAATAGGCAGAGATAAATTTATATTAGCTACAAAATCAATGAAAAGAGATTACAATGGAATGACAGAAGAATTAAATACTAGTTTAAAAAGCTTAAAAACTAGCCATATAGATTTGTTTCAATTTCATAATATTAGAACCTTAGAAGAATTAGATTTCATTATGAGTGAAAACGGAGCATTTAAAGCATTGGAGGAAGCTAAAGAGAAGGAAATAATAAAAGAAATAGGGATTACATCCCATAGTCCAGAAATATTAGATAAAGCCATAGATACAGGAAAATTTTCTACTATACAATGTCCATATAATCCAGTAGAACGTCAGGCAGAAGAATTGTTTAAAAAAGCTAAGGATATGAATATAGGAGTAATAGTTATGAAACCCTTAGCGGGAGGTGCTATTACTAAAGGGGAATTATCCCTTAGATTTATAGTAGATAATCCAAATATATCTGTAGTTATTCCAGGGATGGATACTTTGGATCAAGTAAAATCTAATACAGAAGTAGGAATTAATATAAGAAAGCTGACAGAAGAGGAAGGCAGTATTTTATCAGAAGAAGCTAATTCCCTAGGAACAGAATTTTGTAGAAGATGTGGCTATTGCCTACCTTGTCCTCAAAAAATAGATATACCTACTCAATTTTTGATGGAGGGATATTATACAAGATATAATCTAAAGGAATGGGCTCAAAGCAGATACGATGCCATGGAATATAGGGCGATTCACTGTATAGAGTGTGGGCTATGTGAAACTAGATGTCCATATAATCTCCCCATAAGAAAGATGATGAAAAATGTAGTGGAGAAATTAGGATAGGTTAGTCTGAATAATTCCGATTTTTAGTGATAATACTGAGAATCGGAATTATTATATTTGATTATTTTTTGTATAACAAATATAATAATACTTAATAACAATTTTAAGTAAGGGGTATGATTATGACCGATATTAAACTAGATACAGATAAGATATATGAAATATTAAAATCAAGGATTATACATCTTGAATATGAACCAGGATTAGTTTTAAATGAAGTAGATTTAGCAGAGGAATTTAATATAAGTAGAACACCAATTAGAAAGGTTTTTCAATTATTACATAGTGATAAACTTTTAAATATTGTGCCAAGATTTGGAGCTCAAGTTACACCTATTGACTTTAAACAGATGAAGTATATATTTGAAGTGACTAGAGAGCTAGACCCTTTTGCTTCAAGACTTGCAGTAGAAAGAATAAGTGAAGAAAAAGTAAAAGAACTTGAAGAAATTATGCTAAGGTTTGAAAACTATGATATAGGTAAAGATTATCAAAATGCCATTAATGATGACGAGCAATTTCATAGTATTATACTTTCATCCTGTGGTAATCCGTGGTTACAAGACATCTTGACATCTTTACATTATCATACAGAAAGATTGTGGCATTATTGTGAGCAGTATTTTGATAGTATTGATTTATTTAGTCATACTTTAGGAAAAGTATTAGAGGGAATAAAGGAGAAAGATTTAGATAAAGTAGAACAATATGCTAGGGAACATATAGATGAATTTGTTTTTAAAATAAAAAAAGAAATGTTATAGAATTTTAAAGAAAGCTTCAATTTTAGATGGTTTAGATCATTCAAAATTGAAGCTTTTTAATTTTTTTGAAGAAAGTTTTATAATTTTATTAAAATACACTTGAAATACAATTAAAAAACATATAGAATATAATTAAGAAACAAATGAAAAACATATATCAAACAAAAAGAAAGGAAGTGGCAAAATGTCAATATTTAATGAAAACACAAAAGTTATCATTATTGGTGACAGAGATGGTATACCAGGACCAGCTATGGAAGAATGTATAAAAACCACTCCTGCAGAAGTAGTATTTTCAGCAACAGAATGTTTTGTCTGAACGGCTGCAGGTGCAATGGATTTGGAAAATCAAAAAAGGGTTAAAGATTTAACTGAAAAATACGGAGCAGAAAATATGCTAGTATTAATCGGTGGAGCAGAAGCTGAATCAGCAGGATTAGCAGCTGAAACAGTTACAGCAGGAGACCCAACTTTTGCAGGTCCATTAGCAGGGGTTCCGTTGGGACTTAAGGTTTATCATGCAGTAGAACCAGAATTCAAAGAATCAGTAGATGCTGATGTATACGATGAACAAATTGGTATGATGGAAATGGTTCTTGAAGTTGATGAAATCGTTTCAGAAGTAAAAGGTATGAGAGATGAATATACGAAGTTTTAATAATTAATTCTGTTTAATATAGATCCCAAAAAAACAATAAGAGGAGGGAAATCTATGAAAAATAATATGAGTTATCAAATAGTAACTAATAATCCAAATGTTAAGAAGGACTATAAAGAAGTAATCTTTGTTGAAGGCAGTTTTGAAGATGTATTATTTAAGGTAAGAGACTTAGTGCATACAGGTTTTGAGCTTATTAATCATCCTCTAGGAGCAAGTTTAAGAATGTTTTTCTCCCCATATCGTTCGATTATTGTAAGGGAGAATATAGATAAAACAAATAATATTTATGCAGAAACAATTGAAAATAGTATCGTGAATTACCAAAAACATATGAGTGTTAGAAATGTAGACGTGGTAAATGGTGAAGACTATGCTTTGATTGATGCTGAATTATTGAAATCTGCATTAGATGAATATGAAAGAGTTTATAATTAAAAAATTTAAAATAAAGCGGAGGTGACTTTCCTTGAAACTTGAACTTAGAAGAATCCATATTAAAGATATTCAATTAGGAAATGAAACAACTGTAAAAAATGGAGTTCTAACAGTAAATAAAGAGGAATTGATTAGTAAGCTTAAAGAAGACGAAAGAATTAAAGATGTTAAGCTTGACGTAGCTAGACCTGGAGAAAAAGTAAGAATTATTCCAGTAAAAGACGTTATTGAGCCAAGGGTAAAAATTGAGGGAGAAGGAAATGGTTTCCCTGGAGTATCTACAAAGATGGCTCAATTGGGAGACGGAAAAGTAAATGTGCTTTATGGTGCAGCAATTGTAACAGTGGGAGATATAGTAGGATTCCAAGAGGGAGTAGTTGATATGTGGGGCGAAGGTGCAAAATGGACTCCATTTTCTCAAACCTTTAATTTAGTAGTAGATATTATTCCAGTGGAAGGATTAGCGCCACATGTTCATGAAACAACTGTTAGATTAGCAGGACTTAAAGCAGCTGAATTTGTAGGAGAAGCAGGTAGAAGTGTGGAGCCAGATGAGGTATTAGTATATGAAATGGGCAGCCATGCAGAAGAAAGCAAAAAATATCCAGACCTACCAAAAGTAGCATATGTGGAAATGCTTATTTCTCAAGGATTACTTCATGATGGATATATATATGGTGTTAATAGTCAATTAATATTACCTACACTACTACATCCAAACGAAGAATTAGATGGAGCAGTAATTAGTGGTAACTGTGTTGCGGCTTGTGATAAGATAACAACTTACCAACACCAAAACAACTCAGCGATTCTCGATTTATATGCAGAACATGGAAAAACTATTAATTTCTTAGGAGTAATACTTACTCCAGAACTAACTACTCTTGAAGGTAAATTTAGAACTTGTGATTATACAGCTAAATTATGTAAGAGCTTAGGAGCAGATGGAGTTATTATATCTGAAGAAGGTTATGGTAACCCAGACTCTGATTTATTAATGATTTGTAAGAGATTAGAAGACTCAGGAATAAAGACAGTACTAATAACTGATGAATGTTCTGGTTGGGATGGAATGAGTCAACCATTGGCAGATACAGCAAAAGAAGCAATAGCAGTAGTATCTACAGGAAATGTTAGCCACGTAGTTACATTACCACCAGCAGATAGAGTTATTGGAAATGATAAAGCAATAGCCACTTTAGCAGGAGGATGGGAAGGTTGCTTAGAGGAAGACGGAAGTTTAAAATGTGAGCTAAATGCAGTAATTGGAGCAACATCAGAAATCGGATATCATAATTGTACAGTTAAATTATATTAATTAGCTTGGAAAGGAGGAGAAAAATATGAAATTCAAGGTATTATATTATGTTAATCAATTCTTTGGTCAAATAGGTGGAGAAGAAGAAGCAGGAATGGCACCAGTTTTTAAGAAGGAAAACATTGGACCAGCATTAGGATTTAATGGTCTTCTTGGAGAAGAAGGGGAAGTAGTAGGAACATTAATATGTGGTGATAACTATTTTAATGAAAACAAAGAAGAAGCTTTAGAATATATAATGAATGTAATAAAAGAAAGCAATCCAGACATTATTGTTGCAGGACCAGCTTTTAATGCAGGAAGATATGGTATGGCTTGCTCAGGAGTAGCTAATGCAGTAATAGATGAATTAAATATTCCTGTAGTTACAGGTATGTATATAGAAAACCCGGGATTAGATTCTTGTAGGGCTAAAGCAATCGTAGTGGAAACTACAGATTCAGCAGCTGGAATGAGAAAAGCGTTACCAGTAATGGCTAATATCGTAAAGAAATTAATGAAAAATGAAGAACTAGGTCTTCCGGCAGAAGAAGGATATATTTCTCAAGGAAAGAGACTTACTGTTTTATCAGATAAAAGAGGTTCTAGAAGAGCAGTAGATATGCTATTGGCTCGTTTAACTGATGAACCTTTTGAAACAGAACTACCAATGCCAGTATTTGATAAGGTAGACCCAGCACCAGCTATTAAAGATTTAAGCAAATCAACTATTGCTTTAGTAACTAGCGGTGGAATGGTTCCACATGGCAACCCAGATAGAATTCAGTCTGCTAGTGCTCAAAAATGGGGCAAATATGATGTAAGTGGCAGAGAGGCTTTAACAGGAGAATATTGTACAATTCACGGTGGATTTGACCCTGTATATGCAAATGAAATCCCAGATAGAGTAGCTCCCCTTGATATGCTTAAAGAATTCCAAAAAGAAGGAGTTATCGGTAATGTATTTGAATATTTCTATACTACTACTGGTACAGGAACGTCTGTTGGAAATTCAATAAAATTTGGGACTGAAATTGGAAAGGAATTAAAAGAAGCTGGAGTAGACGGTGTTATCTTAACATCTACTTGAGGTACTTGTACACGTTGCGGTGCAACGATGGTAAAAGAAATCGAAAGATATGGCATACCTATAGTTCATATGTCTACTATAACTACAATCTCAGAATCAGTAGGAGCTAATAGAATTGTTCCAACTATTGCAATTCCTTATCCTGTTGGAAATCCAAATCTTCCAGAGAATGAAGAATATACATTGAGAAAGAAAATGGTTGAAAGAGCTTTAAAAGGATTAAATACAGAAATAAAAGAAGTAACTCAGTTCTAGTTCTATAATTTTTCCATCATTAGAAATAAAAGGGGCTATTGATGCCCCTTTTGACTAGAATAGTTAATAAGGTACTATTAATTTATAGGAGATGATAACTATGGAAAAACAGCAAATAAACTGGGGTAGAACTATGACTTATGCCGGGGCATATATTGCCTTTCTAATAGGTTCAGGATTTGCAACGGGACAAGAAGTTATGCAGTATTTTAGTGCATATGGATACTTAGGAATATTAGGAGTAGTAGTAGCGTTTCTATTATTTGTTTATGTAGCAGTTGAGTTTGTAACAGTAGGTAAAGAACAACAGTTTCCAAAAGGAAGCGATGTATATAAATATTATTGTGGAAATATAATTGGAAACTTTTATGATTATTTCTCCATAGCATTTATTTATATGTCATTTATAGTTATGATGGGTGGAGCAGGTGCTACTATAAATCAGCAATACGGACTACCTACATCATTAGGTGGAATACTTATGGGCATATTAGCAGGAGGTACTGTAATATTTGGTTTAGGAAAGATAGTAGATGTAATAGGTAAGATAGGTCCAGCAATCGTTTTATTAACAATTATATTAGGTATAGCATCTATAATAAAAAATCCATCAGGACTATCTGAAGCTAATGAAATAATACCAAAGCTTAATTTATTAAAGGCATCTTCTAATTGGTTCTTTGCAGCTGGTTCTTATGTAGGATTCTGTATGTTGTGGTTGGCAGGATTCTTAACGCCTCTAGGAGGATCAAGTGAAAGTAAAAAAGAAATTACTACTGGAGTAGTTTTAGGTGCAGCAGGATTCAGTATTTCACTTGCAATTATTACCCTAGGTATTATTGCAAATATTGACCAATTAGCTGGTACAATGGTACCTACATTGATACTTGCAGGTAATATAAATTCAATACTTGCTATAATATTTTCATTCATAGTAGTAGCAGGTATATATACAACAGCAGTACCACTTTTATGGCAAGTTGTTGCAAGATTTTCAGAAGAAAAAACTAATAAATTTAAAATATTAACAGTAGTTTTAGCTGTAATTGGAGTATTTATTGGCCTAAAAGTTCCTTTCGATAAACTAGTAAATATAATATATGTAATAAATGGATATGTAGGTTTTGTACTATTAGGGTTTATGGTAATTAAAACCATAAGGACAAAATTAATAAAGAATTGACATTAAATAAGGAGACAACTCATTTGAGTTCTCAATAGATTTGTAGAAAACTTTTCCCCATGAAGTTTTCTCCTCTATAAATATTTTGGCAAAATATTTATAATCTTAAATTTAAAATTATGACACATGAAAATATAAGTTAGACCAATTTGGTCTAACTTATATTTTTTTTTATACCTACTTTTCTTTTTTAGAGAAGATGATATAATATATATATGTTTAGCGACTCGAAATATATAGAAAGAGGTGGAATATGAATAAGCAAAATAAAACAGAAATGATTTTAAAAGGAAATATATATAATGTACTTATTACTTTATCAATTCCAATTATAATCAACAGCCTTATACAGACTCTATATAATCTAGTAGATGGTGTATGGGTTAGTAAAATATCTTCAGTTCATTTTGCAGCAACGGCTTTTGTATGGCCTGTAAACTTTTTATTTGTGTCACTGGGTATTGGATTATCTATAGCTGGTACTTCGATTTTGTCTCAATTAATTGGAGGAGATAGAATAGAGGATACAAGAGAATACTCAACTCAATTAATAGCTATTACTATATTATCTTCAATTGTATTTACTGCCTTAGGGTATTTAATAAGCCCGACTATAATTAGATTAATGGGTGGAACTGGAGATTTAGGATTATATGGTAATATTTACTTGAGAGTTACATTTTTAGACTTGCCATTCATGTTCCTATTCTTTAATATTACCTCTATTATGAATGCCCAAGGAAATACCTTAGCTCCAACTATACTTAGTGCTATTTCAGCAATAATAAATGTAGTTTTAGACCCAATATTTATATTTACATTTGGTTGGGGAATTGCAGGAGCCGCTTGGGCTACTTTAGTGGCTAGAGCAGTCTTGGCACTGGCAGGAGTCATTATGCTATTTACTGAAAGTAATAAAATAAGACCAGATTTTAGAGGATTTAGATTTAATAAATCAATAGTAAAAGAAATAATCACTGTAGCATTACCATCTTCAATAGGGCAGTCAGGAGCTTCCTTAGGATTTATTGTACTTAATGGATTTATAGGATCCTATGGAACAGCTACCATAGCAGCATATGCCATGGTAAATAGAATAACATCTTTAGTAATGCAGCCAGCCATGGGAATGGGTTCAGCTTTAACTGCAATAGTAGGGCAAAATATAGGTGCTAATCAAATTGATAGGGCTAGAGAGGCTTTCCATAAAGCATTGAAATTAACAATTCTTATAGGAACTATAGGTTGTGTACTTTTAATAGCATTTGATGAGCCTATTATAAACTTTTTTATGCAGTCAAAAGATGATATTTCAGTTATAGAGCTAAGCTTAACTTATTTATTCTATATATCCTTATCAATGCCTTTAATGGGTATATTCAGCGTACTACAAGGAATATTCCAAGGTTCTGGAAATACCAAGTATTCCATGGCAATGGAAATAGGCAGACTTTGGTTTGTTAGACTCCCAATGATACTTATATTTAAACATTTGACAAATTGGGGGCCTACTGGAATATGGTTTTCCATGAGCTTTAGTAATCTTATAGTATGTCTATATGGTTACTGGGTATATAGAGGCAACAAATGGCAAAAGAAAGTAATCAAGACAGATGATGAATGTCAAAGTGAAGGTGCCTTTGGAGTAATTGAATAAAATAATTATAAAAACGAAGAATTAATTCTTCGTTTTTGCAATTAGAATATCATTAATTTTATGATAACTCTCTTATTTGTGCATGAATGGAGAGGAAAAAATAGCTGGATTATATTATACTTAATTGTAAAGGAGAGAAGAGGATGGAATGGATAGAACGATTAAATAGTGCCATAAGTTATATTGAAGAACATTTGGAGGATGAAATTGATTATGAATATATTGCAAAAATTGCTTGCTGTTCTACATTTCATTTCCAAAGAATGTTTTCTTATATAGCAAATGTACCTCTTGCGGAATATATTCGTCGTAGACGTATGACAATGGCAGCTGTTGATTTGCAAAATAGTAACGAGAAAGTCATCGATATTGCTTTAAAATATGGATATAATTCTCCGACTGCATTTAACCGAGCTTTTCAAAATATACATGGAATTACACCATCACAGGCTAGAACAAAAGGCGTTTTAATCAAGGCATTCCCTCCAATTAGCTTCAGAATAACAATTAAAGGAGATGTGGAGATGAATTATAGAATTGAACAGAAAGATAGTTTTAGAATCATTGGAGTGGCAGAATCTTTACATAAGGAGATTGAGAAAAACTTTGAGATTGTTCCACAAATGTGGCAAAGGGTGGCAGAAGATGGCACTGTGGGAAAACTTGTTTCTATGATGAGTTCTGAGCCCATGGGTGTACTTGGAGTAAGTGCCTGTAATGAAGAAGAAAATTGGAAGTATTATATTGCTGTCGCAAGCGATAAATTTATTGATAAAGAGTTTGAAGAATTCATTGTTCCGGCATCAACGTGGGCAATTTTTTATGGAGAAGGTACTATGCCACATTCTATACAAGAACTTGAAAAGAGAATTATAACTGAATGGCTTCCTACATCAGGCTATGAATATGCCAATGCACCTGATATTGAAGTATATCTATCAGCAGATCCCCAGGATGCAAAGTTTGAAGTATGGATACCTGTTATAAAAAAACATAATTAATATAGAATATTAGATAGAAAGAGGACGGTAGGAATATAAATCTTCACCTTTCGGACAATTGATGGAGGCTATGAAATCATTTGGACAGATTAGTGGATATAATGATATCTTTATTCCTGCCATGAGAAGATTATCTCCTGCATATGTATTTCATTTATCAATATACTACACATATCAAGAGGTAAGGTTGATAAATTATTAGAAAGAGATAAAATTAAGAGTATGGAAAGCTTATGCTAGCCATGCTCTCTTGTTTATATGAAGCTATTTTTACTTTTAAGAGATTGGAGATAGATGTAGATTAGTAAGAAAATTTAATAGAATTTTTAATAATATTGATTTAAATCTATGGAAAGGGGGATAAGTCTATTAAGGTTCCGATTTATCTTTAATTAGAGATAACCATATCTAATTAGAGATAAATTAATGAAGATAGGTCAAAAATAATGAGGCGACTTTATGTAAAAGACAGAACTTAAGAGGAACAAGAAAATATATTAAATTATATGAAAAATTTGGAGGGCTATAATATGAAAAGAAAGATAAAAGATAGAGTGACAGGCTTTAGAACCAAGGATGGAGCAGGAGTAAATTTAGTTAGGGTTTTGGGACATAATACAATTGAAACTTTTGATCCTATTTTGATGCTTGACTCTTTTGATAGTACAAATCCTGATGAATATACAGCAGGTTTTCCGATGCATCCTCATAGAGGTATAGAGACTATTAGTCTAGTAGTTAGAGGTCATATGGTACATAGGGATAGCCTTGGACATGAGGACGGAATTTCCGATGGAGAGGTTCAGTGGATGACAGCTGGTTCCGGAATATTACATGAAGAGAAGCTACCCGCTTCTGATAAGCTTTTAGGAGTTCAGCTTTGGTTAAATATGCCTAAAAAAGATAAAATGGCTGCTCCAGAGTATCACAGCATAAAGAAAAATGACATAAAAGAAATTCCTATTGATGGAGGGATATTAAGACTTATAAGTGGTAACTATAAAGAATATGAAGGATTCAAGGGGAAATACTTACCACTTGATTACTATCATATAATGTTAAAAGCAAATAATAAATTTACTATTGAAACTGAAGAAAATAAATCAGTATTAGTATTTTTATTATCTGGTGATGCTAAAGTAACAGATGAAATTGTAAGAGAGAAAACAGCAGTTAAGTTAACTGAGGGAGATTCATTAGATATAGAGTCTCTTAATGAAGATATACAGATTTTATTTATAAGTTCTGATAAGTTAGATGAGCCAGTATCATGGGGTGGACCAATTGTTATGAATACAAAGGAAGAGATCCAACAGGCATTTGATGAATTGAGAAATGGAAGTTTTTTAAAAGAAAAGGTTGATTACTAATAAATTTTTAAATGTTGAAGATAACTACTTTAGAGAGGATTAAATTACTATTTAATCCTCTCTAAAATTATATTTAAAAAATTGTTAAAGGTGGTTCTTATTGGAATGAAAGAAAATATAAGCTATAATTAAAATATAGATAATTAAGTTATTTCTAAAGTGGTTCTTTTCAAAAAATATATTATGATAATAAGAGGGATAATATGTGTACAGGTATAAAAATAAATTATAATAATGGCTGTGTCATGGGGAGGACAATGGATTATGAAGTTCCTCTAAATTACAATGTAATTTATTTACCAAAGAAGTATAATTTTTGTAATGATTTAATGGGCAAACCATTGTATTCAAAATATAAAACATTAGGTCTATGTTTTGAAAATAGAGACCCATTGAAAGATGGTATAAATGAATATGGATTAATAGGGATTACCAATGCTTTTTCGGGATTCAATCTTTATGCTAATCAGGTGAAATCGGAAAAGATTAATATTTCTAGCTTGACTTACTTGACCTATGCACTTACAAGCTATAAATCTGTAGAGGAATTAATTGGAGACCTACCAAATATCCATATGTCTACTAAAGATCATAAGGGAGAAAATGTAATATCACCAGATTTTCATTTTATGTTTGCCGATTCTACTAAAAGGTGCATTGTTGTTGAGCCTAGAAAAGGGGAATTGATATGCTATGAAAATCCATATGATGTAATGACAAATTCACCGAGATTTGAATCTCATGTTAGAAGACTGAATCAAATTTTAGATTTAGATAATCTTGAAGGTTTTAACTCTGCTAAAGATTTACCAGGAGGTTACGATCCTATTTCTAGGTTTATTAAAGCATTTTATCTAACTAAAACGAATATTAAACCCAATAGTGCTAAAGAGGCACTTTCATACTCTTATAATATAATGAATGCAATGACTATGCCAAATGGGTTTGTTAAAAATACAAAGTATAATTATACTACTTATACTAGATACATTTGTTCCTATGATTCAAAGAACAAAATATTGACTGTAAAATCTAATACTAATCCAACAGTTTATCAGCTAGGATTTGAAGACATAGAAGATAAGGATAAAAGACAAGCATTTTTTTTAGATACAGATTTTATCGTAGAAAAGTTAAAGTAATAGAGATTGTAGATTTTCTAGGCTATCAATATCAGAGTAAAACGGAGAATTAATTCTCCGTTTTTTGTTTTGTATGCCCAATATATGTTATAATATTAAGTTAGAAAAACTTAAACGAAAGGGTTATATTATGAATTTAATATCTATAGAAAATTTATCAAAAGCATATAATGAAAAACAGGTACTTAAAGATATAAGTTTAGGAATTAATGAAGGAGACAAAATAGGTCTTATAGGGGTAAATGGTACTGGAAAGACTACATTTTTAAAGATTATAGCAGGAATGGAAGAACCAGATACAGGAAGAATAATAAAAGGCAACAATGTAAATATAGAATATCTATTACAGGATATAGATTTTGATCTCGAAGTTACAGTAGTAGAGCAGGTCTTTAGAGGTAATTCTAAAAATATTCAATTAGTTAGAAGATATGAAGAGGCAATTTTAAATCCAAATACTAAAAGTGAAGAAATATTAAAATTAACAGAAGAAATGGATAATGCCAATGCTTGGGATTTAGAAAATGAGGCAAAATCAGTGTTGACTAAACTTGGTATTACAAACTTCAATGAAAAGATAGGTAACTTATCTGGAGGACAAAGAAAAAGAGTAGCCTTGGCATCTGCTTTAATCAATCCATCAGAATTACTTATATTAGATGAGCCAACTAACCATTTAGATAATGATACAATAGAATGGCTTGAAGAATACTTGAAAGGTAGAAAAGGAGCAATCCTTATGATTACCCATGATAGGTACTTTTTAGATAGAGTGACTAATCAAATAGTGGAACTAGATAGAGGAAGTCTTCATCTGTATAAAGGTAATTATAATTATTTTCTAGAAAAAAAATTAGAAAGAGAAGAAATAGAATTAGCCAGTGAGAGAAAAAGACAATCCTTATTTAAAAAAGAATTAGCATGGATAAAGAGAGGGGCAAGAGCTAGAACTACAAAACAAAAAGCTAGAATAGAACGTTTCAATGAATTGAAGGAAGGAGGAATAGATATATCAAATGAAAAATTAGATATATCTGTAGGAGGCACTAGATTAGGTAGAAAAATAATTGAAATGGAAAATATAGAGAAATCATTTGATGAAAAGAAAGTAATAGATAATTTTAGTTATATTATTTTGAGAGATGATAGAGTAGGAATTCTTGGTCCAAATGGTAGTGGAAAATCGACTTTAATGAATATAATTGCAGGAAAACTTAATCCAGATAAAGGTATAGTAGATGTGGGAGAGACTGTAAAAATTGGAGTATTTGCCCAAGAAAATTTAAATATGGATAATGATATTAGGGCAATTGAGTTTATAAAGCTAGGCGGAGAATTTATTCAAACCTCTGATGGAGAAAAAATCTCTGCTTCTCAGATGATGGAAAGGTTTTTATTTCCTAAAGAACTTCAATGGACACCCATAGGAAAACTTTCAGGTGGGGAAAAAAGAAGACTTCATCTACTTAGAGTGTTGATGGAAGCACCAAATGTACTTTTATTAGATGAGCCTACTAACGATTTAGATATAGATACGCTTAATGTATTGGAAGACTATATTGAAGAGTTTCCGGGACCAGTAGTTATAGTATCTCATGATAGGTATTTGTTGGATAAAATAGTGGATAAATTATTTGTATTTGAGGGAAATGGAAAAATAGCAGGATATACTGGAAACTATGAGTATTTTAAAGAAGTATCAAAAGTTGAAAAAGAAAGTCTTCAGACAGATAAAAAATCTGAACATAAAGAAAAGCAAAAGACAAATAGTAAATTGAAATTTTCATATAATGAACAACGAGAATGGCAGGAGATAGATACTATTATTGCTAAATTGGAAGATGATATAGCAAAAATAGATAAGAAAATAGAAATAGCTGCTACAGATTATACTAAACTTCAAGAACTACTAGAAGATAAGGAAAAAATTGAAAATAAACTAGAAGAAAAAATGAATAGATGGGTTTATTTAAGTGAATTAGCAGAACAAATAGAACAGCAAAACAAAAATTGAAAGGATGTTTTTAATGAGTAAATCATTGGTTTTAGCAGAAAAGCCTTCAGTTGCTAGAGATATAGCACGGGTGCTTAATTGTAACAAAAAAGGTAATGGATTTTTAGAGGGAGAAAAATATATTGTAACATGGGCATTAGGTCACTTAGTTACTTTAGCTGACCCAGAACAATATAATAAGAAATATAAAACTTGGAGTATGGAAGACCTTCCAATGCTTCCAGATAATATGAAACTTGAAGTCATCAGACAGAGCAGTAAGCAATTCTATACAGTTAAGGAACAGATGTATCGTAAAGATGTAAATGAAATAATTATAGCGACAGATGCAGGTAGGGAAGGAGAGCTTGTAGCTCGCTGGATAATAGAAAAGGCTAATGTAAAAAAGCCAATCAAAAGATTATGGATTTCATCAGTTACAGATAAGGCAATAAAGGATGGATTTAATAAATTAAAGGATGGTAAAGCCTATGAAAATCTTTATCATTCTGCAGTTGCAAGGGCAGAGGCTGATTGGATAGTAGGTATAAATGCTACTCGTGCTCTTACCGTAAAATATAATGCTCAGTTATCCTGTGGTAGAGTTCAAACTCCTACTTTATCTATGATTGCACAACGAGAAGAGGAGATTAAAAAGTTTGTACCAAAAGAATATTATGGCATTACTGCAAATATAAAGGAATTAAAATTAGTATGGCAAGATAGTAACACTAAGGACATTAAAACATTTGATAAAGCTAGAACTAATAAAATACTAGATTCTATTAAAGGACAAGATGCTGTAATAGTTGATATAGAAAAGTCTAATAAAAAGTCCTATTCCAAAGGACTATATGATTTAACAGAGTTACAGAGAGATGCCAATAGAATATTTGGATACTCAGCAAAAGAAACATTATCCATAATGCAGAGATTATATGAAAATCATAAGATTTTGACATATCCAAGAACAGATTCTAAATATATATCAGAGGATTTAGTAGATACACTAAAAGATAGAGTAAAAGCCTGTAACATCAGTCAATATGGAAGAATTGCATCCAAGCTACTTAACTCTCCAATAAAGACTAACAAGTCTTTTGTAGATAATTCTAAGGTAACTGATCATCATGCTATAATTCCTACGGAAGAAAGAGTACTATTATCGAATCTAAATGATAATGAAAGAAAGATATATGATTTAGTAGTTAAAAGATTTTTGTCAGTGCTTTATCCACCTTTTGAATATGAGGAAACTTCTATTAAAGCTAAAATAGGAAGTGAAAATTTCATAGCTAAAGGAAAAAGAGTAATATCCTTGGGGTGGAAGGAAATATATGAAAATAATAATTATAATGAAGAGGAAGATAATGATGAACAAAATCTTCCAATAATAAATAAAGGGGATATATTGAAAGTAATATCCATAGTACAAACAACAGGAAAAACTAAACCACCAGCACCATTTAATGAAGGGACTTTGCTTCAAGCTATGGAAAATCCCGTAAGATATATGAGTGATGAGAGTAAAACATTGAAAAAGATAATTGGTGAAACAGGTGGAATAGGAACTGTAGCAACTAGAGCAGATATAATCGAGAAGTTATTTAATACATTTCTAATTGAGAAAAATGGTAAAGATATTTTCATAACATCAAAGGGAAAACAATTAATGGAGTTAGTACCGGAAGATTTAAAGTCACCAGCTTTAACAGCAGAATGGGAACAAAAACTTAGTCTTATTTCCCAGGGAAAGCTAAATAAAAATAATTTCATAAAAGAAATGAAAGAATACTCTAAAACAGTAGTAAAAGAAATAAAAAACAGCGATGAAACCTTTAGACACGACAATATGACTAGAAATAAATGTCCGGAATGTGGGAAATTCATGTTAGAAGTTAAAGGAAAAAAAGGAAAGATGTATGTATGTCAGGATAGAGAATGTGGTCATAGAAAAAATATATCTAGAGAAACAAATGCAAGATGTCCTAATTGCAAAAAAAGATTGGAGCTTCGTGGAGAGGGTGATTCACAGATATTTACTTGTCAATGTGGATATAGAGAAAAATTATCTACTTTTAATGAAAGAAAATCAAAGGAAAAGAGTAATGTATCTAAGAAGGAAGTTTCTAATTATCTGAAGCAACAAAATAAGAATAAGAATGAATCCTTAAATACAGATTTAGCAGATGCTTTATCTAAGTTGAAATTTTAGTATAGTGACGTACTAGTGTGGAATATAATAAAAAAAGTATAACACATATATTAAAAAAATATATCATATCTTGTTTCAAATCGTCGAATTATCTGTTATAATATGATTATTAAAATAATATGTATTATAGGGGGTAAATAAAAACAATGGCAACGACAGCAAACTATAGAAGAGAAGATATAAGAAAGGATAATCCGATTTTTTCTTCTATACGTACTACAATTGAATCTACTTTTTATGGTAATAATGTAATTAAAGTTTCTTCATTATCAGAAGCATATAAGTTAGCAGAAGCTTCATCGGGGACAATAGTTACGGATATGCCAGTACATAGACCAACAGAATTAGGATTAGATGAGGGTTCAAAGATTCTTTTATTTAATGATGGTGAAATAACTGGAAGATTCGCAGGAGCTAGAGTTATTATTGGAGAAAATAATGTAGATGAAGGACAATTTGCAGGTATTGCAAGAGAAGCAGTATTTCATACAAGATATAAAAAACTATACCATGCTCAAGTGGTTATAGGATTACATGAAGATTTCATGGTAAAGGCTCATTTATTAATTCAAGAAGGCTATGAAAACACAATGTATAGTTGGATGCTTAATTTCCAATATATAACAGAGGAATATATCAAAATGTATAAAAATTCTACAAAGTTGCCAGAAGGTGATATTTATATATTATCTGATCCAGAATATTACCCACCTACTCACCCAAATGGATTAGCATTATTTGATCCACAGCATAATTGTGCATTATTATGTGGAATGAGATATTTCGGTGAGCATAAGAAAGGAACATTAACTTTGGCTTGGGGTATAGCAAATAGAAATGGATTTGCTTCATGTCATGGTGGAATGAAAAGATATAATTTCTCAAACAATGAAAAATACACTATTGGAGTATTTGGATTATCTGGTTCAGGTAAATCTACACTTACTCATGAAAAACATGACGGAAAATATGATATAACAATATTACATGATGATGCTTATGTAATATCTACTAAAGATGGATCTTCAGTAGCTTTGGAACCATCATATTTTGATAAAACTCAAGATTATCCAACGGACCATCCATCAAATAAGTATTTAATAACAGTACAAAACTGTGGAGTTACTTTAGATGATGAAGGAAAGAAAGTTATAGTAACAGAAGATTTAAGAAATGGTAATGGAAGAGCTGTTAAATCGAAACTATGGGCAGAAAATAGAATAGATAAAATAGATGAACCAGTGGATTCTATAGCTTGGTTAATGAAGGATGCAACTATTCCACCAATAGTGAAAATAACTAACCCTGTACTTGCATCTGTAATGGGAGCTACCCTTGCAACTAAAAGATCTACGGCTGAAAGACTTGCTAATGGTGTAGATATGAATGCTTTAGTTATAGAGCCTTATGCAAATCCTTTTAGGACTTATCCTCTTAAAGATGATTATAATAAGTTTAAGGAATTATTTGAGAACAGAAATGTAGAATGTTATATATTCAATACAGGACATTTTCTAGATAAGAAAATTCCAAAAGAAGTTACCTTAAAATTACTGGAAGATATAGCAACTAAGAAAATAGAATTTAAAAAATTAGGTAACTTTACTGATATTGAATATGTGGAAATAGAAGGATTTACTCCAGATATGGAAAATACTGAATATCAAAAAATGTGGTTAAGTAGTATAAACTACAGAAAAGAGTTTTTAAATAATATGGAAACTTTTAAAGGCGGAAGAGACAAATTACCACAGGAAGCATTAGATATACTTGAAAAATTAGAAAAAGAAGTTTCTAAATAATTAATTAAGGGCGAACTTGGTTCGCCCTTTAAAAATTTAAAATTATTTAGATAAAATATAGTTATTGTGATAAAATAGTAGTAGAAATAATAGGAAAAGGAAGTGAAATATGATAAAAATAGGAAAAATACAGAAATTAAAAATAAAAAGATTCACATCTGTAGGAGCTTATTTGAATATTGATGATAGCAGAGAAGATGATGTATTGTTACCTAAATCTCAAATACCAGAAGAGGCAAAGGTGGGAGATGAAATAGAAGTAATGGTATATAATGATTCCAGAGATAGAATTATTGCTACCACAAAAAGAGCAAAAGCCCAAGTAGGAGAAATGGCTCATTTAATGGTAATTAGTCAAACTAAAATAGGCTCATTTTTAGATTGGGGATTAGAAAAGGATTTGTTTTTACCTTTTAGTGAAACTGTAGGGTCAGTTGAAAAAGGAAAGGAATATTTAGTAGGAGTTTATTTAGACAAATCTGATAGACTTTGTGCTACTATGAAAATAAAAGATATGTTAAGTACAGAGTCTCCATACAAGGAAAATGATAAGGTAAAGGGAACTATTTATAGCATCAATAGAGATATTGGAGCATTTGTAGCAGTAGAAGATAAATATGATGGACTGATTCCCAAAAAAGAACTACTAGGTGTTTATGAAGTAGGGGAAATAGTAGAAGTAAGAGTAACTAAAGTAAAAGAAGATGGCAAACTAGATTTAAGTCTAAGGGATAGGGCTCATCTTCAAATGGATAAAGACTCAGAGCATATTTTATTAAAACTAGAGGAAAGAGATGGATTTTTACCTCTAAATGATAATACTGACCCAGAGAGAATAAAAAAAGAACTGAGTATGAGTAAATCAGGATTTAAAAGAGCCATAGGAAAACTATATAAAGAAGGATTAATCACAATAGAAGACAAAGGAATTAAATTAAAATAACTAAGGATTAGGAGACGATTTTAATGGTGAAGACAATAAAGACTAATTTTGATACAGTGGAAATGATGCTATTTATCTGGCAGTCTATTGCTGATAGAGAGAAAGTAGTAGATTCTTTTTTTATAGATGTTGCAAATAAAGAAGATATGAAATATCTATACGACGAAGAATTTAATGAAGAATCTGTTAGAAAAGTATTATCAGCTATATCCAATAGAGAAATGTTAAATAACTCAAGTAAAAAGGAAAGAAAATTTTGGAATAACCATATGTGGATGCTAGAAGACTTAGAAAACATGAACAATATGGTTAGACCTGTTAAAACATTGAACTTAGATGATGTGAAAGAAAAATTACCAAAAGATGCAAAGTTTGAAGAATTAGAAGTAATCTTTATACCTGGACATGAAGCTGAATATTATGTAGATGGAAATAAATTAATAATCAACTTCTTTAGAATAATGGTAGACCCTATGGATCAAACTAAGGTAAATATATCTGGTAAACCTCTTAAAGAATATATAGAAGAAAGATTAATGGAAATAGCAAAATAAATTATAGATAAATACCCTTTAAGAAGGGTATTTATTTTTAACATCAAATTATAATGGAGGAAGTTATGGGAATTAATGTTGGAGATAGATTTGAAGGAGAAATAATCGATTTTACCCATGAAGGTAATGGAGTAGTAAAGGTTGATAATTTTACAATTTTTGTTTCTGGTGGAGTAATTGGGGATAAAGTAGTGGGAAAAATAGATGAGGTTAAGAAGAATTTTGCCATAGGTCAGGTAACTAATATTATAGAGCCATCAAAAGATAGAATAAAGCTAGATTTTAATATAGAGGAAGCTAGAGGTGGAATACCTTTAATAGAATATAAATATTCTAAGCAACTGGAGTGGAAGAAGAATAAGGTAAAGATGGACTTTCTTAAAATAGCAAATTTAGATAATATAAAAATTAATGATACTATAGGTATGGATAACCCCTATAGATATAGAAACCATGTTCAAATACCAGTAGGTGAAAAAAATGGAGAAACAGTTATCGGATTTTATGAACAAAATACAAATGATATAGTCAATATGAATGAAACCATACTTCAACCTGAATTGGGAAATAAGATAATAAAAATAATCAGACATTGGATGGATTCATTTAATATAAAACCCTATAATAAAAATACTAAAAAAGGAATAGTACGTCATATAGGTATAAGAATTAATAAAGATAATAAGGCTATGGTGATTATAGTCATAGGTAGTAATAAGATACCCTATGAAAAAGAATTAATAAATATGTTGATTAAAGAAGATATAATCAGTATTTATCAAAATATAAATAAGCTAAACTCATCTACTACATATGGGAAAGAATATATAAAAATATATGGAGAAGATAAATTATTAGATTATATAGGAGAGTATGAGTTTTATCTATCACCTAACTCATTTTTCCAAATAAATAGAACTCAAGCAGAGGTTTTATATAATAAAGCTATAGAATACTTAAATATAGATAAAGATGATATTATCTATGATTTATACTGTGGAATTGGAACTATCTCCTTATATATGGCAGAAAAAGCTAAGAAAGTATATGGAGTGGAAATAGTAAATAAAGCTATAGAAGATGCTAAGGAAAATGCGAGATTAAACAATATAGATAATGCGGAATTTATAGTGGGAAAAGCCGAAGAAGTATTTCCTAAATTAATGGATAAAGGAATAAAGGGTAACAAGGTAGTAGTTGATCCACCTAGAAAAGGTTGCGAAAAAGAAATTATAGAAGCCATTATAAAATTAAGCCCAGAGAAAGTTGTATATGTGTCATGTAACTCTGCTACTATGGCTAGGGATGTGAAGTATTTGGCGGAGAATGGGTATAAGGTAGAGGAAGTTCAGCCGGTGGATATGTTTCCGCATACTGGGCACGTTGAGTGTGTTGTCTTGATGTCAAGGGTTGAGAAGTAGCTCTACTAAAAATACTGATAAATAAAGGGTTTTCAAGGTTGTAAGATTTTCTGTCTGATGTCTGGCAGTCCTCTTAACCTTGGAAATCCTTATTTTTATTTATTGAGGAAACAGGTCGACTGTAAAAAAGTGTGTAGGGTTGAGTTGACAGATTAGATAAAATCGTAGGGTCGAGGAGATAGGATAGATATACATGGGGTTAAACAGATAATTGATTGAGAAAACACTTAGTAATTTAGGACTAAAGAACTTGAAATTATAGCGCAATGCGCTATAATGATAGTAGAAATTAAAACTTAAAGAGGAGATTCACTATGATTAATATAAAGAAAAAGTCGCTTTCTGGTTTTACTTTTATCGATTTATTTGCAGGATTAGGTGGTTTTCGAATTGCATTAGAATCGCTGGGTGCAAAATGTGTTTATTCAAGTGAATGGGATGAACCTGTAAGAGAAGTTTATGCAGAGAATTTTGGAGATATCCCTGATGGAGACATTACTCAAGTAGATGAAAACTCTATTCCTGATCATGATATTCTATGTGCTGGATTTCCATGTCAGGCTTTCTCAATAAGTGGGAAACAGCGTGGATTTGAAGATAGTAGAGGTACATTATTTTTTGATGTCGCAAGAATTGTGAAAGCTAAGAAGCCAAAGGTAGTTTTTATGGAAAATGTTAAGAATTTTGCTTCTCATGATAATGGTAATACTTTGTCCGTGGTAAAAACCATTATGGAGGAGTTGGGGTATACATTCCATCAGAGAGTTTTAAACGCTGCTGATTATGGAATTCCTCAAAAGAGAGAGCGTATTTACATGGTTTGCTTTAGAAATGATTTAGACATTGGAGAGTTTAATTTTCCAAAGCCTTTCCCATTGAAAAAACATGTTGAAGACTTTTTATTAGAAGATGAAAGCCAGGTAGAACATCTATACATACAGAGGCCAGATACTTATTTCAATGGGGTGGAAGATAACAAGTACAGTAACAAACCAATTAGATTAGGAATAGTAAATAAAGGCGGTCAAGGTGAAAGAATATATAGTGTAAAAGGGATAGCGATTACGCTATCGGCTAACGGTGGAGGAATATTTGCCAAAACGGGAGGATACTTAATTAATGGAAAAACCAGAAAATTGCATCCTAGAGAATGTGCTAGACTAATGGGGTTTCCAGATAGTTACAAAATTTGCAAGAGTGATAATCAAGCCTATAAGCAATTTGGTAATTCTGTAGTTATTGATGTTTTGCAACTGATTGGTCAAGAGATAGGAAGTGCCATGGAGGGAGCAAAGAATGAGGGAAATAGAATTCAGACAATGGCTATCTAAAAATAATATATCCAAAAAGATGCAAAGTGATCTTGTGTCGAGATTGAAACGTTTTGAAAAGGCGATAGAAAACTGCGATATTGATGAGCAATATCGCAGTGATAAGTTTTATTACCTATTCTCCCTTTTTCAAAACAAAGGTTTAAATGACAATATGAATAAGTTTAAAAATGTAGATTTGCCAATTGGTAAATACCAGCTTAGTATATTTAAGTATGCACTAAATAAGTATAAGCAATTCATTGAGGACGAGATTACCTCAAAGCCTGAATGAACTCATCTGGTCCAATACCGCTTTTATTTGACTTTAAGTCAATTGAAAAAATGACGTTTGCATTAAATGTATTAGAAAGCTTTCTGATTTCGTATTCAGAGTCTCGTAGAGAGAACATATATTCATAACCGTGTAATAGGAAACGTTGGTTGTGTAAGGATTCCGCTGAAACGACAAAAAGCTTGCCAGCATCTGTTCTTGAGCTTTCAATATTATAGCCATTGGATTTAATATAGTTTAGAACATTGGATATATTACTCTTTCCAACATGACTTGACCCACTGCGTTTAACTCTGTATTTAGCACTAACATTAAAATATTCACTAAATCTTTCAACAGGTAAAATAGTATAGTTATTTGTTATAAAATAGCGAGCACCCTTATTTCTGTAGCTGTCGATAATCCAATTTGAAAAGATTTCAGAACCATTATTCATTACTATATCTTTTCCTGCTGTTCCAGCCTCCTTAAACTCGTCAAATTGGGCATTCATATGTTCAATGATTTGTTTTGCGTATGTATTAATTGGAGTGGTATTTAGACGGCTATAAATAAATGTACTTGATGCAATATCTGGTAGCAAAACAAATTGACCACATTGTGCTGGAGAGTGCTTTGCATCAATGTAAAAAATATTGCCAGACTTAGTTGTAACTTTAATGTCTGGTATAGTGGAGTCAGATCCCCCCTCATGTTTAAAGCTTGCATAATCACCGAATTTTCTATTTAAATATTCGGTACAGTCAATTTCAAAATCTTCCCATATTGATGACATTATATTACCTCCTCTTTTTTAAGATGTTTAATGATACAATCACCTAACTTTTTAATGACATTAACTGTCATTGCATTTCCAGCCTGCATAAGTAAGTGTCTATTTGTAACACTGTCTTTTACTTTTTCTGCATATTGTACAGGAAAACCTTGTAAAAGTAGTGCTTCAAAACCTGTTAGTTCTTTAATGGCATGATTTTTTATGTAAAAGATCCCGTCTCTTTGAGAGCGTAAAGTTGGCACCTTTCCACGGTATAACCTTAAATCTGACATTCTTGTATCGATTATAAGTAATTCTTCATCCAAGAAATCTGTTGGTACATACTTTCCCTGATTTGTTGGGTTTTTTAGGTAATATGTGAATTTTTCAAGATTAATCTCTGATATATCGTTGTTTGAATCAATTAAATAATTTTCTAAACCAGGTACGGGCTCTACTGTTGGCCATTCGAAGCCATCGGCAGAAAGATTCGATTTTTTATCAAATCCAATGAAATATACTCGTTGCCGCATTTGAGGAACGCCGTAATCAAGGCTGTTTAAAACCTTATAAACAACTGAGTATCCAATATCATCAAATTCAGTCATAATCTTTTTAATTGTTGCACCTTTGTCATGGCTCACAAGTCCACGTACATTTTCTAATATGAAACATTTCGGGCGAGTCTCGTTAAGGATTCTTATAAGGTGAAAAATGATCTGCCCTCTATCATCATTAAATCCTGCTTTTCTACCTATGACAGAGAATGTCTGACAAGGGAATCCTGCAATTAGAAGATCAAATGATGGTAGAGTTTCACTTTTAATTTTTTTTAAGTTTCCATAATTCTTTTCATTTTCAGTATCAAACATCTGTTTATATGTTGCTACCGATAGTCTACTTGTATCTGAATAACCGACACATCTTAATCCACTTTGCTCTAAACCGAGCCTTCCGGCTCCGATTCCCGAACAAAAGTCGAAAAATGTATTTATTTTCATAATGACCTCCGTATATTTGCTTAGACTTCTGCTTAATAAGGCTAGTCTTTTATTATTTCAACGATATCGGAAATATCGCAGTCAAGTGCTTTACAAACTTTAGTTAAAGTTTCTGTACTTACATTTTCATTCTTCGCCATTTTAGTAATGGAAGATGAGCTTATTCCTGCAGCTATCTGTAAATCTTTCTTTTTCATATCTTTGTCGATAAGTAATTTCCATAATTTTTTATAACTTATGGACATCAATTTCCACCTCTCAACTTCTACATTAAAAGAAGTAAAGTGGCTTAATAATAGGCCACTTTACAAGTCCTTTTTCAAGTATATCACCTCAAAATGTAAAAAACAATGCTTAAAGCATGAATAATCATGCGATAGCAAGATTTTCATGCAGAATCGATTGAAAGCTCTTTATTGCGATGTTACAATATTATCCAAGGGATTAATAAAAAGAGAGATATTTTAGAAGCAGAATAAATCTTTTTAACATTGATTGGAGAGGGGGATAATATAGTGGCGGGTAATCGTTCTTTTAAAGACTATGTGGCAGATAGGTTCTATAATGAAATATTTGCTACTATACAAAGTTACACCACGGATAACTACGATGATTTAGACTTAAGGCTATACAGGGTTCGAAATATTGGTGGCATAGAATTATCAGATATAGAAGTAAAGTTTGTATCTGTTAATGACTTACCAGGTATGAAAATAGAATTTGATGTTGTTGTGGAAGCCGAATTAGAAGTCCGTGAGTCAGACTATCATTATGATGAATCGGAAAATTGTAGGCAGTGGTTTATGCTGACATGTTCAGGAGATTTGGCTTGCAATTTAGATGACTTTACAATCTCTAGTGTAACTGAGTATACCAGTAAAAATAAGCAGCCCAAACCTATGTCGGACTCTCTTGTCCCTATCATTCATAAGGAGCAACTTGAATCTGTCGCTACAGACTTTCTTCGCAGACATTACCCAGAAGCACTAAAAACCCCAATGGCAATTGAACCACAAGTACTAGCAGAAAAAATGGGTCTTACAGTGGAAATGAGAGAAATTACAAAGGATTTCTCTGTTTTTGGACAGCTATACTTTCATGATTGTGATGCAGTATTCTATGATGAGGACAGTGATGAAATGGTACAGACCCATGTAGATGCCAGAACTATCATAGTTGATCCAAAAGCGTTCTTCCTACGTAATCTAGGATCGGTAAACAATACCATTGTCCATGAGTGTGTTCATTGGGATCAGCATAGAAAAGCATTTGAATTGGAGCGGCTCTATAACAACAGTCTAACACGAATCAAGTGTCAGGTTGTTGGTGGCATAAAAGACAATAGCAGAGATGCAACTGATTGGATGGAATGGCAGGCAAATGCTCTCACTCCAAAGATACAAATGCCACTTGCAATGTTTAAAACCCAAGCGTTTAAGTATATTAAGCAATTTCGTACGGAATTAGGAACGTCTGAACTTATAGATGTAATGGAACCAGTTATTGACGCTTTGGCTACGTTTTTCTGTGTTTCTCGAACCGCAGCAAAAATCCGAATGATTGATGCTGGGTATGAGGAAGCAATTGGAACTTTTACTTACATAGATGGTCGTTACGTCAAACCTCATAGGTTTAAGAAAGGTGCACTTGAAAGAAATCAAACGTTCTCTATAAGTGCGGAGGATGCTGCCATCCAAAGCATAACTAATCCTGAAATGGCAGCTTTAGTTGGAGATGGAAGTTATGTTTATGTAGATTCTCACTTTGTTTTAAATCATCCCAAATATTTAACACAGGATATATTTGGACAGACTGTACTTACTGATTATGCACGAACCCATATGGAAGAGTGCTGTTTGGCTTTTAACTTATCAGTCAAGTCTGGATGTAAGGAAAGATATTATACTGAATGTTTTCTCAACCGAGATAAGACATCAAATATTGATTTCGACATAAAATACTGTAACGGTTTTGAACACGCAACTCCAGAGAAGAAAGCAAAGATACTAGCTGATACACTAGCTGAAGAAACGCGGATCTATAATGAACTGCCAAATAGTTATACAAGCTCTCTTAAAATAGTGCGTGAATGGAAAAATGTAACTTATAAAGAATTAGCTGAACGAATACTGATTAATGAACGTACTATAAGACGAATCGTTAATGGTGAAGAGCCAGGTTCTATCAATTCCATAATCTTAATTTGCCTTGGACTTCATCTACCACCTAATATTAGTAGTCATATAATTCGCAATTCCCCCTTTTCGTTAAACTTCAATAACGATAGTCATATTTGGTATAATTTTGCCCTGACTCACCTATATCCAAAATCGATGGATGAGATTAGAGCGTTTTTACAGGAACATGGTGCAGACCCATTATAAAATTTCAAAATATTTTTGAAAAAGCGGACACGGGATGTCCGTTTTTTTAGCTGTTAGGCACATGAGCCATACATGAATCCTTTTAAGGGTTTGTGTATGGCTTTTTTTATTGCTGTTTTTAGGTGTTTATGAGGAGAAAAGCATCATTTTGAGTATGAAATAACCGGGCATGAGGTGTCCGCCAAGGCTGTCCATTTCTACCTTACAATAATATTAGACGAAGGAAAGGTCCTTCGTAAGTAGCTAGATTAAGACCGTCCCTCGTCTACAAAAAAATATCGAATGCCTGATTTGCAATAAGGGCAGAGGATACATATTGTTTCGCTCCAATCCGTAAGGATTGTTGCGGTGCAATAGAAGTACCTTACCTTATTGCGCTCATTTTCAGGATAAAAAGGTCTGTGTACTTCTGGTACAGGCCTATTTTTGTATCCTTTGCCGCCAATGCAAACCGGCGGAAAGGATGCAAAAACATGTCAAGAGCGTACAAAACAAGTAAAAAAAAGAGAACTAACTACATTTATTACACCGCTGAAGGAACAAAGATTGTAATAACCCCAGGCGAAGATGGAGTCACCGAAGCTGATATCGAGCTTTTACATACTATGGATGATGACGAAGTGGACGAGCAGCGCCGCTATGATTACAGAGTTACAACTCATTTAGATGCCTATCATGATGGTGAAAATGAATTGGCAAATGACCGCAATAAGTATCTTGCGGATGATACTGCGAATCCCGAACATCTTATGCTCCAAGCGGAAGATGAAACTGAGTATCAAGATATGCTGGACAAGTTAACTAAGGCAATGGAATGTCTTTTACCACAACAGAAAGAACTTTTCCAAAAAGTATATCTTGAGAAACGCTCCAACACTGACATTGCAGCAGAAGAAGGTGTGACAGAAGCTGCCATTCGCGGCCGCCTTAAGAAGCTTCATGAAAGACTTAGAAAAATTCTATACTAATTGGGTTCTAAAGAATCTATTAAAAAATCTTTTCTGAAAGGGGGTTCGAAAGAACTCTCTTTTTCGCTTATCGGTGAGGGGAGATAAATTGCCCCGGAAAGGAGAGGGAATATGAGCCTAAAACATAAAGTCACTATTAATGTGGCAAAGCCAAATGGCGAAAAAAGCTCCGTCATTCAAAGTAGTCGTAAGACTATCCGAACTAGAATGCTTGATTTCCTATTTGGAAAGAAAGCCAGTTTGTTAGTAATTACTCCAGGTGACTCAGTTGAGACGGTAGAAATTAAGGAAATAAAGGAAGGAGGTGTAGGACATGAGTAAGATTAAGCTCCTTCTTGATGTAGTGTCAGATCTTCGAGCACTGGCAGATAGTTTGCAGGCTGTAGCTGATGCCCTTGGAAGTAATGAGCCTAAGGAGGATAAAAAGTCAGAGCAGCCAAAACATGAAAAACAGCCTGAAGAAAAGCAAATTACCTTAGAAGAAGTAAGAGCGGTGCTCGCGGAGAAAAGTCATGATGGATTTACTGCTCAGGTTAGAGGTCTTCTAGAAAAGTATGGTGCATCAAAACTTAGTCAGATTGATCCAAGTAAGTATGCTGTACTTCTTGCTGATGCGGAGGAGTTGAAATGAGTAAACATGCAATTCTCTCCGCGTCAGGGGCTCATCGCTGGATGAACTGTACACCATCGGCAAGGCTAGAACAGGAGTTTGATGACAACAGTGGTGAGGCTGCAGCTGAAGGTACAGCAGCTCATGCATTAAGTGAACACAAACTCCGAAAGGCACTTAAGATGAGATCAAAAAAGCCGGTCTCTCCATACGACTCAGATGAGATGGACAATTATACCGATGGTTACGTGGAGTTTGTACTTGAAGTGATTGAGCAAGCTAAGCAAATTTGTAGTGATCCCCTAATCTTGATAGAACAGCGGCTTGATTTTTCAAAGTATGTACCTGAGGGATTTGGAACCGGGGATTGTTTAATTATAGCTGATGGAACTCTTCACATTATTGATTTTAAGTACGGTCAGGGTGTCTTAGTCAGCGCAGAAGACAATCCTCAAATGAAACTTTATGCCCTTGGTGCACTGGATCTATTTGATGGCATTTATGATATCGAGATGGTTTCAATGACAATTTATCAACCCCGTCGAGAAAATGTCAGTACATCCACAGTCTCAAAAGAAAACTTGTATCAGTGGGCTGAAGAAGTTTTAAAACCTAAAGCTGAATTAGCCTTCAATGGTGACGGCAACTTCTGTCCCGGTGAATGGTGTCAATTTTGCAGAGCAGCTGTGAAATGTAGAGCAAGAGCAGAAGCAAAAATGAAACTGGCTACGTTTGAGTTTGCTCTACCACCACTTTTATCTGATGAAGAGATTGCTGACATTTTATCTTCTATCGGTGATCTCACTAACTGGGCAAATGAGATTATAGCCTATGCGACGGATGAAGCAGTTAATCATGGAAAGAAGTGGCCTGGCTTTAAAGTAGTCGAAGGTCGCTCCAACCGTAAATACAAAGATGAAGAAGCGGTCGCAGAAGCGGCAAAGAATGCAGGTTACCGCGACATATACAAACAAAGTCTCATCACCATTACTGAAATGGAAAAATTGATGGGCAAGTCAAAATTCAATGAAGTCCTTGGTGGATTAGTTATAAAGCCACCAGGCAAACCGACGTTAGTACCAGTTTCAGACAAGCGTCCTGAAATGAACACATCATCAGCAAAAAATGATTTTATGGAGGTATAAAAATTATGTCAAAAACAGCAAAAAGAACAAATCCAACAAAAGTAGTTACAGGAGTTGTCAGACTTTCTTATGCTAATGTGTGGGAACCTAAATCAATCAATGGCGGTGCTGAAAAATACAGTGTGAGCCTGATTATTCCTAAGAGTGATACTAAAACCTTAAGTGCTATCAATGAAGCGGTGAATGCTGCAATAGAAGAAGGTAAAGGTAAATTCGGTGGCAAGATTCCAAATAAAGCGGCGTTAAAGCTTCCTCTACGTGATGGAGATATTGATCGTCCAGATGACGAAGCTTATGCAAATAGCTATTTTATCAATGCCAATAGCAATACTGCCCCACAAATTGTAGATAAAAATATCAATCCAATCCTTGAGCGTTCAGAAGTATACTCCGGTGTTTATGCAAGAGTAAGTATCAACTTTTATGCCTTTAACTCCAATGGGAATAAGGGTATAGCATGTGGTCTTGGAAATATTCAAAAAATCCGCGATGGTGAGCCTTTGGGTGGAAGAACTAATGCAGCTGATGACTTTGCCACTGACGTGGATGATGACTTTTTATCATGAGAACCCTCAGCATAGATATAGAAACATATAGTAGCGTAGACCTCGCCAAAAGCGGGGTCTATCGTTACGCTGAAGCACCGGATTTTGAGATTTTACTTTTCGGTTACAGTGTAGATGCTGGGCCGGTACAAGTAGTGGATTTCGCTTGTGGCGAAAAAATACCTAAAGAAATACAGCAAGCGATTTTAGATAATAATGTTACCAAATGGGCATTCAATGCGCAGTTTGAACGGATTTGCTTATCTAAACACTTTGGTATTCACCTAGAACCTGATTCTTGGCGTTGTACGATGGTATGGTCTGCGTATCTTGGACTTCCTCTATCTTTGGAAGGGGCAGCAATTGTAACAGGAGCAGATAAGAAAAAGCTGACAGAAGGTAAAGAGCTCATCCGATATTTTTCAGTTCCATGCAAACCAACAGGGGCGAATGGTGGTCGTACACGAAATTTACCTGAACATGCTCCAGAGAAGTGGAATAGCTTCAAAGAATATAACCTTCGAGACGTTGAAGTTGAACTTTCCATACAGGCAAAGCTTCAAAAATTTCCTATGCCGGAAGAGGAGTGGAAGAACTATATTCTAGACCAGCAAATCAATGATCGAGGTATTCAGTTGGATTTGGAATTGGTAAAAAAAGCGATTCAATGTGATGAAAAAGTAAGAGAAGAGCTAACAAGCAGACTAAAAGAACTAACTGATCTTGATAATCCTAATTCAGTTGTTCAAATGAAGTCCTGGCTATCAGAAAATGGTCTGGAAACAGACAGTCTTGATAAGGCATCAGTTAAGGCACTATTAAAGGAAGCTCCAGAACATCTGAGTGAAGTACTGGAACTGAGACAGTTACTAGCTAAATCCAGTGTAAAGAAATACACCGCTATGGAAAATGCTGTATGCACTGACGGAAGAGCTCGGGGACTACTACAATTCTACGGTGCTAATCGAACCGGTAGATTTGCAGGAAGGCTTATACAAGTTCAAAATCTCCCTCAGAACCATTTGTCGGATCTGGAACAGGCACGATGCTTGGTTAGAGGTGGCCATTTTGATACCTTGGAAATATTGTATGACTCTATTCCGGGAGTTTTGTCTGAATTAATCCGAACCGCTTTTGTGCCAAAGAAAGGATATAAGTTTATCGTTGCTGACTTTAGTGCAATAGAAGCTAGAGTAATTGCTTGGCTTGCTGGGGAGACATGGAGAAATGAAGTGTTTGCAAATGGCGGAGACATTTATTGTGCTTCAGCATCGCAAATGTTTAATGTTCCTGTTGAGAAGAATGGCGTTAACGGACATTTAAGGCAGAAAGGTAAGCAGGCAGAACTGGCTTGTATAGCACATAATAGTCTTGTGTTAACGGATAAAGGACTTGTTCCAATTCAAGATATTACAACAAAACATAAATTGTGGGATGGTGAAGATTGGGTAAAACATGATGGTGTCATTTCAAAAGGTGAAAAGGAGGTTATAACTTATGGAGGACTTACAGCTACAAAAGACCATCTTGTATGGGTCAAAGGGAAATCGAGGCCAATACAATTTGGAGAAGCTGCCACCTGCAAAGCACATCTCATACAAACCGGAAATGGTAGGAGAGCAATACGGCTGGGTGAAAATAATAAGTGCACAGAAAAGATGGAATGCAAAGATGAATCATTGCTATGTCCTAACACAATGCACAGGTTGTCACAGTATACAGTGGCAAAATTTAAACAGCTTAAAATCTGGAAAATCAAAAGGCTGCCAGAGATGCTCTCAACAAAGGAAGATACCTTTGTGGCTACAGAAAAGACTTGCTGCCGCAAAGCAGCGTTGCGAGAATCCAAAGGCAAGGAATTACCATTTATATGGGGGAAGGGGTATAAAATTCAATTTTCCCTCAGTTCTCAGTGCGGGGATATGGATATTGAAAAATGTAGAAAATGTACGCCAAGATTTAGAGATGGACAGGATAGACAACGACGGAAATTACGAAAAGGGCAATATTCGTTTTGTTCCAAGAAGTATAAATCAAGCCAACAGAAGAATATCAGTAATCCCAGATTTCAAACAAGAAAATTGGCCCTATGCAAGAAGTGTTGTTACAAGGATGATATCCAATGGCATGACAAGAGAAGGAATTATAGCATCAGCAGAAATGGCAGTTATAGAACAGAGAAAGAACTGGAGATTAATCCAAGCAAGGTTAGAGTTTATGACATATTAAATGCAGGTAAGAATCATAGATTTACTGTTTCAAATGTGTTAGTTCATAACTGTGGCTATGGAGGGTCAGTAGGTGCATTAAAAGCAATGGGTGCACTTGACATGGGTCTTACCGAAGAAGAATTAAAACCGCTAGTCTATGCTTGGAGGAATGCAAATCCTAATATTGTTAGACTTTGGTGGGATGTTGATCGTGCTGTCAAAGAAGCTGTAACAGAAAGGTGTAGAACCGAAACCCACCGTATCCGTTTTGAGTATCGTAGCGGGATGCTATTAATATGGCTTCCTTCTGGCAGACAACTTACTTATGTTAAACCAAGAATAGGTATTAACAGCTTTGGCAGTGAAGCAGTGACTTATGAAGGAGTTGGTGCCACAAAGAAATGGGAGCGCATTGAAAGTTATGGTCCTAAGTTTGTCGAGAATATTGTGCAAGCTATTTCAAGAGATATTCTTTGCTGTGCCATGAGAAAGCTTGATGAAAAAGGTTTTGATATTGTAATGCATGTCCATGATGAGGTAGTTTTAGAAGTCCCTTTAGAAGTAACCGTTACTGATATATGTACTCTAATGAATCAGACGCCAACTTGGGCTCAAGGACTTTTACTTCGCGCAGATGGATACGAATGCAATTTTTATAAAAAAGATTAATTTGAGGGGGTTCGAAACCTCCTCTTTTTTTGCTTATAGCTGAGGGCATGTCTTATTGCTCTACTACAATAAGCAGGAGGTTCAATATGAACAAAATAACTATATTCAACTATGAAGGCAACACAGTAAGAACAGTAATGAAGGATGGAAATCCTTGGTGGGTTCTAAAAGATGTATGTTCGGTACTAGACATTGGAAACAGTCGTGATGTTATGGCTCGTTTGGACAGTGATGAAAAGGGAGTCGATATTATCGACACCCCTGGAGGAAAACAGGAAGTATCTATTATCAATGAAAGTGGTCTTTATAGCGTGATATTGGTTTCTCGAAAGCCAGAAGCTAAAAAGTTTAAGCGCTGGGTAACCCATGAGGTGCTTCCTTCAATCAGAAGGCATGGCCTTTATGCTACAGATGAGTTACTTGCTAATCCAGACTTTTTGATTCAGGCACTACAGGAGCTTAAAGCGGAAAGAGCTAAAAATGCTGAGTTAACTACTACCATTAGCATTCAAGAACAGCAAATTGCAGAAATGAAACCTAAAGCAAGTTATTACGATGTGGTACTTAACTGTAAGGATGCGGTGTCTATCACAACAATAGCCAAGGACTATGGAAAGTCAGGGCGCTGGTTTAATGAGTATCTGCATAATTTAGGTGTTCAATTCCGTCAAGGGAAGATTTGGCTTCTATATCAAAAGTACGCTCAACATGGATATACGACGACAAAAACCCATACTTACCTTGGAAATGATGGGACGATGCATTCAAAGGTTCATACTTACTGGACTCAGAAAGGACGCTTGTTCATTTATGAGCTTCTTAAGGATCATGGTATTTTACCATTGATTGAACAAGAGTCCGAATTCGAGGAGATGTAACTTATGGATAGATATAACGCTGAAGGCTATCCAGATCCAACTGCAGCAGAAGCCTTGGAAAATATCATGCGTGAAGAAAAAGCAAAAAACTATAAACCTTGCGTTTTTATTTGTTCTCCTTTTGCTGGAGACATAGAAAAAAATCTGAATAAAGCTAGAGAATACCTGAAGTTTGCAGTGAAGCAAGGAACCATTCCTTTTGCTCCTCATCTGCTATACCCTCAAGTGCTAGATGATGGCGATCCTGAACAAAGAAAACTAGGACTATACTTTGGCATGGTATGGCTTAGAAAGTGTGATGAGCTGTGGGTATTTGGTCGCTATATCTCAAAAGGGATGCAAGCAGAGATAAATAAAGCATCGAAGCATCGTATACCTATCCGGTATTTTTCTGAAAACTGCGAGGAGGTGCAGAAGCTATGAAGATAGCGGTTGGTAACAGCCGAATGGATAAAAAGTGGAAGAACAAAGATATCACATGGGAGGACTTTATCTCACGAGTTAAATCTACCATACGAACAACAGAAACTGTATCTGAGTTCCGAAAAATGAGTCGCGCTCAACAGGACTCAATAAAAGACGTCGGTGGATTTGTGGGAGGAGCTCTCCGTGAAGGAAAGCGCAGAAATGGTTATGTCCTCTCCCGCTCCCTCCTGACTTTAGATATGGATTATGCCAAACCGGGGATTTGGGATCAAATTGAAGCGTTACATGATTTCAAATGCTGCATCTATTCTACCCATAAACATACACCAGATGCACCAAGATTAAGACTTATTATTCCACTTAAAAGAGAAGTAACAGAGGATGAATACCCAGCCCTTGGTCGGATGGTTGCAAAGGAGATTGGGATTGATTTATTCGATGACACCACTTATGAACCTTCAAGACTAATGTATTGGCCTTCTACACCGTCAGATGGAGAGTTTGTCTTTAAAGAAAAAGATGGAGAACTGTTAGACCCAGATGGCTATCTTTCAAAATATGAAGACTGGCGGGATACTTCCATGTGGCCTGTATCTTCTAGACAGTCAGAGGTTGTGCAAAGGAAAATAACTAAACAAGCAGATCCATTAATTAAAGAAGGTGTTATAGGAGCATTTTGCAGGGCCTATACCATTGAAGAAGCCATCGAAGCTTTTCTACTGGATGTATATGAACCTAGTACCATGAATGGCCGATTTGATTATATTCCAGCAGATTCTTCAGCGGGCTTGGTAATCTATGACGGTAAATTTGCTTATAGCCATCATGCCACCGATCCAGCATGTGGAATGCTGCTAAACGCTTTTGATTTGGTCCGAGTGCATAAGTTTCGGGACTTAGATGAAAAGGTCGCAGAAAATACACCGCCAAGTAAACTACCTTCGTTTAGAGCTATGACAGATTTGGCTTTAGAGGATGAACGGGTAAAAGAGCAGTTTGCAGAAGAACGAAAGGCTCAGGCTGAAAAAGAGTTTATTGATGAAGATTGGGAAAAGCAGCTGGAACTTGATAAGACAGGAACAGTTAAAAATACCCTTAGAAATTTGATTTTGATACTTGAAAATGATCCAAACCTGAAAAGCATTGTGTTTAATCAGCTATCAGATAGCCTTGAAATTAAAGGTGAGGTTCCTTGGCCACATCCATCAAAGTTCTGGAGAGATGCAGATGATGCCCAGCTAATCAGCTACATTGACACCCACTACGGGACCTTCTCTGCAAGAAACTATGATGTAGCGGTAGCGAAGGTCGCTGACGACAGGTCTTATCATCCGATTCGTGAGTTTATTGATGCACTCCCTGAATGGGATAAGGTAGCTAGAGTAGATACCTTGCTAATCGATTATCTAGGTGCATCAGATAACCCATATGTTCGGGCTGTGACAAGAAAAACTTTATGTGCGGCTATCTCTCGTGTACTGACTCCAGGAATCAAGTTTGATTCCATGTTGGTCTTAAATGGCCCGCAGGGAGTTGGAAAAAGTACTCTTATAGCCAAGTTAGGTGGAGACTGGTTTTCTGATAGCTTGAACTTATCGGATACCAAGGATAAGACCGCTGCAGAAAAGTTACAGGGTTATTGGATTTTAGAAATTGGAGAGCTAGCTGGACTGAAAAAAGCTGAAGTGGAAACCCTAAGGAGTTTTCTATCTCGCCAGAATGATATTTATAGAGCTAGTTTTGGCAGAAGGGCTACTCCCCACTTAAGGCAATGTATATTTTTTGGTACAACTAATGCTGAAAAAGGCTATTTACGTGACACTACAGGAAACCGTCGTTTCTGGCCGGTAAAGACTCCGGGGAATGGAACTAAAAAGTCATGGCAGCTAAAGCAGGATGAAATTCTTCAGATATGGGCTGAAGCTCTTACCTTCGTTAAGGCTGGAGAGAAATTGTACCTTGATGCCAGTCTTGAGAAGCTTGCAAAAGAAGAACAGCGGGAAGCCATGGAATCCGATGAGCGTGAAGGTTTAGTACGAGAGTACCTTGACATGCTTTTACCTGAAGATTGGGACACCATGGATTTATATGAACGCCGAGCCTATATCAATGGAACTGAGTTTGGTGAAAGCAAGAGGGTTGGTGTTTGGAAACGAAAATCGGTTTCTAATATGGAAATTTGGTGTGAGTGCTTTGGAAAGGATCGAGCCAACCTGCGAAGGGTGGATGGTAATGAAATATCGGCGATTATGGCAAGTATCGGAGGCTGGACAGGTCTCGTGAAAAAAGAACGAATCCCGCTTTATGGACCACAATGGGTTTATGTTCCCAAAGAATAATTTAGTTTGGAACACATGGAACAATTTTTTCTCTGGAACAAATTTTACCTGTTCCGGTGAAACAAAAATGGTCATTTGGTACACCTCATCGGAACAGGCGGCAGCCCCTTGTAAAGTAGGCTACTTTATAACCTCTGTTCCATTGTTCCAATAATTATTATTAAAAATAATCCTAAAGACAAAAAGAAGAAATTACCTACAAACGCGTATATACGCACGTATAGAGACTTTTTGGATTTAGGGAACATGGAGGATTTATGAGAGAGAAATTGATTGAACAGCAACTAATAAAATCAGTAAAAGATATAGGCGGCATTGCACTTAAGATTGTATCACCAGGTTTTGATGGAATGCCAGACAGATTGATTCTATTACCTAATAGAAAAGTTGCTTTTGTAGAGGTAAAAGCACCAGGTAAAACCTTAAGGCCTCTACAGGAAAAGCGAAAAAGACAGTTAGAAGCACTTGGTTTTTTGGTGTTCTGCCTGGATCATATAGAACAGATTGGAGGGATACTTCGTGAAATACAAGCCTCATGAATATCAGGTTTATGCCACTGAGTATATCCTCAATCATCCTATAGCAGCAGTGCTCTTAGATATGGGATTAGGTAAGAGTGTCATAACCTTAACTGCTATCTTTGATTTAACACTGGATAGTTGTTTATGTTAATCTAAAAGTAGACCACCATAATAATTGAAAACTGGTCCACCTTAAAATATAATACCCCTTGAAGATATCTTTTGAGGGGGGACAAGAGGTGATAAAGCTGGATCAGAAAGCAGAAATACTAATGAAATATTTTAGAGAAAATATGTCTCAAAGAGCAATAGCTAGAGAGATGAAGGTTTCTAGAACTACAGTAAGAAAATATATTAATA
>NZ_VUNQ01000069.1 GCF_009695605.1 Tissierella pigra | reverse complement strand
ATTCTATTTCAGAACAACAGACGTAACAGGCGATATCAAATTAGAAGAAGGCGTAGAAATGGTAATGCCAGGAGATAATGCAAAATTCACAATAGAATTAATTACTCCAATAGCAATAGAAGAAGGATTAAGATTCTCAATTCGTGAAGGCGGAAGAACAGTAGGTTCAGGAGTTGTAACTAAAGTTCTTGCATAATAAAAAAGACTAGGTCTTTTGACCTGGTCTTTTTTCTGGATAAAGTTAGAATAATACTTTAATAAAAAAGGAATAATGTTTAAAAGAAAGTTATATAAAATTGATTTGAGCTATATGGTTTGAAAAAAAGTTATATTATAATGCTTTGATAGAAACTTTTTTTATTGACATAGTTTTTAATTTATGATAGTTTATATTAGTAACGTTGTTAAAGATGGGGAAAAGTACCCGAAAGCGATAGCTTAACATATATATAGCGTTTGTAGGAGGTGTTTTAAGTGAGAGATAGAGTCACATTAGCTTGCACAGAATGTAAACAAAGAAATTACAATACTACTAAGAATAAGAAAAACAATACTGAGAGAATTGAACTAAAAAAATATTGTAAGTTCTGCAAAAATCATACTGCTCATAAAGAAACTAAATAATACTATAACAAGGTAAGGATGTGAGTGTTATGACAGCGCCAACAGGCACAAAAAAAACAAAGATGTCCACCTACTTCAGAGGCGTTAAATCTGAAATGAAAAAAGTAATTTGGCCTAGTAAAAAAGAATTAATAAACTATACAGGAATAGTTATAATGATTAGTGTTATTGTAGCTATTATTGTATGGGTACTAGACTTAATAATACATGGTGGTCTTCAATTTATAATTTAGTTACAAGAGGGAGGGAAGGAACAATAGGTTCCTGAATTTATGACGGAGAAAAGTAGGGAAGAAAGGGCTATGGATGCAAGATGGTATGTAGTCCATACTTATTCAGGTCATGAAAACAAGGTTAAGGCTAACCTTGAGAAGATGGTAGAGAATAGAGGTATGAGAGATGATATATTTGAAGTAGCTGTGCCTACTGAAGAATATATGGACAGCAAGGGCGGGAAGAAAAAACTTAAAGAAAGAAAACTTTTCCCTGGATATGTTCTTGTGAAGATGATTATCAATGATGAATCATGGTACTTAGTTAGAAACACAAGAGGAGTTACAGGATTTGTAGGACCAGGTTCTAAACCAGTTCCGTTGACGGACATAGAAGTAAAGGCATTGGGAGTACAGGAAGCTATATTGCCTACAATGGATTTAAATGTAAATGATGTAGTAAAAGTATGCTCAGGTCCTTTTGAAAACTTTATGGGAAATGTTGACAGTTTAAATGTGGAAAAGAGAAAAGTAAAAGTTTTTGTATCCATGTTTGGAAGAGAAACACTAGTTGAATTGGATTTTGACCAAGTTGAAAAGTTATAAGTTTTTAAAAGCAAAATGCTTTTTAAATATATATAATTAAGTGGGAGGGTTTTATCCCGCCAAACCACAAAGGACACGAGGAGGTGGAAGTATTATGGCAAAAAAAGTTATGGCTTTAGTTAAATTACAAATTCCAGCTGGTAAAGCAACTCCAGCCCCACCTGTAGGAACTGCATTAGGACCTCATGGAGTAAATATTATGCAATTTACAAAGGAATTTAATGCTAAAACTGCAGATCAAGCAGGAATGATAATACCAGTTGTTCTTACTGTTTATCAAGACAGATCTTTTTCTTTTATAACAAAAACACCACCAGCTGCAGTATTAATTAAAAAAGCTGTAGGTATAGAATCAGGTTCAGCTGAACCAAATAAGAAAAAGGTTGCTAAACTTTCTCAAGCTAAGGTTAGAGAAATAGCTGAATTAAAAATGCCAGATTTAAATGCTGCTTCAATTGAAACAGCTATAAGTATGATTGCAGGAACTGCAAGAAGTATGGGAATCACTGTAGAAGAATAATTATTAGGAAAATAGTGGGAGGAAATTCCGTTATAACCACAAGGAGGTAAAGTTATGCCAAAAAGAGGTAAAAATTATACAGAAAGTATGAAATTAGTAGATAGAACTACTCTTTATGATGTAGATGCTGCTATTGAATTAGTACAAAAAACAGCAAAAGCTAAATTTGATGAAACTATAGATTTATCAGTAAGACTAGGAGTAGATCCAAGACACGCTGATCAACAAGTAAGAGGTGCTGTAGTATTACCACACGGTACAGGTAAAAGTAAAACTGTACTTGTTATTGCAAAAGGCGATAAAATAAAAGAAGCTGAAGAAGCTGGAGCTGAATATGTAGGTGGAGAAGAATTAGTTGCTAGAATTCAAAATGAAGGCTGGATGGACTTTGATGTAGTAGTTGCGACACCAGATATGATGGGACTTGTTGGTAGAATAGGTAGGATCCTTGGACCAAAAGGATTAATGCCGAATCCAAAGTCTGGAACTGTAACTTTTGAAGTAGCAAAAGCTATCGATGAAATTAAAGCAGGAAAAGTTGAATATAGAGTTGATAAAGCTAGTATTATAAATGTACCTATAGGAAAAGTATCATTTGGTGCAGAAAAACTAACAGAAAACTTCAATGCAGTTATGGATGCTATAATTAAAGCAAAACCTGCTGCTGCTAAAGGAAGATATTTAAAATCAGTTGCTATATCCAGTACAATGGGTCCTGGAATTAAAATAAATGGACAAAAATTAATGGATTAATCTATTGACAATATAATTGTAAAATGATATAATTTTTATGTTAATTAAATAGATGCCGTAGACAGTAGGTACCCAAGGGTTTAAACTCCTACCGAGGTGAGAACGAACTAATTATAAAATTGAAATTAGGGTCTCTCTGTGTCTACGGAGGGACCTTTATTTATTGTCCTATGGGAGGTGAATTCAGTGAAGGAACAAACCCTTCAAGCTAAAAGCCAAAATGTAGAAGAGATTAAAGGAAAGATTAGCAAAGCTCAATCTGTTGTATTAGTTGATTATAGAGGACTTAATGTTGAACAATTAACTGAATTAAGAAGTAGATACAGAAAAGCTGGTGTTGAGTATAAAGTTTATAAGAACACTATGATGAGATTTGCTTTTAAAGATTCAGGTCTTGAAGAATTCGATGAGTTTTTAAAAGGACCAAGCGCTATTGCTTTTGGATATGATGATCCAGTTCAAGCAGCTAAAATTACAGCTGATTTTGCTAAAGAGCATGATAAACTTGAAATAAAAGCTGGTGTTGTAGATGGTAAAATAATAGACGTTAATGGTGTAAAAGATTTAGCAGATCTTCCACCAAGAGAAGTACTTATTGCACAAGTACTTGGAGGATTTAATGCACCAATTCAAGGATTTGCTAATGTACTTCAAGGTACAATTAGAAGCCTTGCAATTGTTTTAAATGCTATTCAAGAAAAGCAACAAGCCTAAAAAAATAAAATTACTGTGGAGGGATATATAAAAATGGCAAGTGAAAAAGTATTAAATTTAATCGAAGAAGTTAAAAATTTAACTGTATTAGAATTAGCGGATTTAGTTAAAGCATTAGAAGAAGAATTTGGAGTAAGTGCATCTGCACCAATGGCAGTGGCAGCAGCTCCAGCGGCAGGCGGAGCAGCAGCTCCAGCAGCAGAAGCAAAATCAGAATTTGATGTTATCTTAGCATCAGCTGGTGCAGAAAAAATCAAAGTTATCAAAGTTGTTAGAGAAATAACTGGTTTAGGATTAAAAGAAGCTAAAGAATTAGTAGATGGAGCTCCAAAGCCAATTAAAGAAGGTGCTTCAAAAGAAGAAGCTGATGATATTAAAGCTAAATTAGAAGAAGTTGGAGCACAAGTAGAAGTAAAATAATTATAGTTAATAAAAAAGGCTTTCAAATTTAAAGAAAGCCTTTTTTACATTTATACATAAGAAATGCCTTGACATAAGAGCTATATTATGGTAATATATCTAAATGCTAATAGAGAAAAATATTGTCTATTGTATAAAATTACAATTAATTGACAATATTATAATATATTTGTTTTGAAAAAGATTTACCAAAAGTATTTAATGCTTTTGGATATTTTAGTTTAATAAGGGGTGAATTTTAATGGTACATCCTGTAACTTATGGAAAGCGTGTTAGAATGAGTTATTCACGCATTGACGAAGTATTAGATTTGCCTGATCTAATTGAGGTACAGAAATTTTCTTACCAATGGTTTGTAAATGAAGGGCTAAGGGAGGTCTTTGAAGATATTTCCCCAATTCAAGATTATACTGGAAACTTAATACTTGAATTTGTTGACTATCATATTGGAGAAAATATTAAGTATGAAGAAGATGAGGCTAGAGAAAGAGATGCTAATTACTCGGCACCGCTAAAAGTGAAGGTAAGACTTATTAACAAAGAAACTGGTGAGGTAAAAGAACAAGAAGTATTTATGGGTGATTTACCTTTAATGACTGATAAGGGTACCTTTATTATTAATGGTGCTGAAAGAGTTGTTGTTAGCCAGTTAGTTAGATCTCCTGGTGTTTATTTTGTAGAGGAAATAGACAAGACAGGGAAAAGATTGTATTCTTCTACACTAATACCTAATAGGGGAGCTTGGCTAGAATATGAAGCGGACTCTAACGATATAGTATATGTTAGAGTGGATAGAACAAGAAAAGTACCTATTACAATTTTATTGAGAGCATTGAAGTTACAAAGTAACTCTGAAATCATAGAGGTACTTGGTGAAACCGAACAATTGTTAAATACCTTGGAAAAGGACAGTACTACTAATGAAGAAGAGGCATTATTAGAAATATATAAGAGACTTAGACCTGGAGAGCCACCTACTGTGGATAGTGCTAGAACTCTTATTAACAACTTGTTCTTTGATCCTAAGAGATATGATTTAGCTAGGGTAGGAAGGTATAAGTTCAATAAAAAATTAGCTTTATATAATAGGATATATGGTAAAAGAGCTGCTAATGATATTCATAACCTTGAGACTGGTGAGATTTTGGTGTCACAAGGAGATAAGATCACTAGAGATCAAGCTATAGAAATTGAAAATAGTGGTATAAATGTAGTTGATATATTATTAGAAGATGGAAAAACCATAAGAGTCTTAGGAAATAATTTTGTGGATTATAAAGCTTTTGATTTACCTTTCTCAATAGAAGAATTTGGACTTAAAGAAAAGGTATACTATCCTCTTATGAAGGAATTAATAGATACCTATGAAGACCAAGAAGAATTAAAAGTTGCTATAGGTGAAAGAGTAAAAGAATTGTCACCTAAGCATATAATCATAGACGATATAATTGCATCTGTAAATTATGAATTCAATTTGTTCTATGGTATAGGTGGAACTGATGATATAGACCACCTTGGAAATAGAAGATTAAGGTCTGTAGGAGAATTATTGCAGAATCAATTTAGAATAGGTCTAGCTCGTATGGAGAGAGTAGTTAGAGAAAGAATGACAATACAAGATATTGATGTGGCTACTCCTCAAGATCTTATAAATATAAGACCTGTTGTTGCTTCAATTAAAGAATTCTTTGGTAGTAGCCAGTTATCTCAATTCATGGATCAAACCAATCCACTTGCAGAATTAACACATAAAAGAAGAATGTCAGCCTTAGGACCTGGCGGACTTAGTCGTGACAGAGCAGGATTTGAAGTAAGAGACGTTCACCACTCTCACTATGGTAGAATGTGTCCTATAGAGACTCCTGAGGGACCTAATATAGGGCTTATAACATCACTAACTACTTATGCTACTATTAATGAATATGGATTTATAGAATCTCCTTATAGGAAAATCCAAAAAGGTGAGGGCAGAGTAACAGGTGTAATTGATTATTTAACTGCGGATGTGGAAGACGAGTTTATCATAGCTCAGTCTAATGAGAAGCTTACAGAAGATGGAAGATTTGAAAGTGCGAGAGTTGTAGCAAGGGGAAAAAATGGAGTAATAGATATATTCCCAATTGAAGAAGTTGATTATATGGATGTTTCTCCTAAACAACTTGTATCAGTAGGTACTGCCATGATACCATTCTTGGAGAATGATGATGCCAACAGAGCACTAATGGGAGCTAACATGCAGAGGCAAGCTGTACCACTTCTAAAAACAGAGTCTCCTATTATTGGAACTGGAATAGAATATAAGGCTGCAAAAGATTCTGGAACAGTAGTATTGGCACATAATTCAGGAGTAGTATTGAAAGTAAGCGCATCTGAAATATTAGTAAGAAAAGATGAAGATAATAAGGTAGAGAAGTATAAGCTGCTGAAATTTAAAAGATCTAACCAAGGAACAACCATTAACCAAAGACCTATTGTTGAAGAAGGAGAAAAGGTTGTTAAAGGTCAGGTAATAGCAGATGGACCAAGTACAAATTTAGGTGAAATAGCTTTAGGTAAAAACATATTAATCGCTTTCATGACATGGGAAGGTTATAACTATGAGGATGCTATTTTAATAAATGAAAAATTAGTAATGGACGATGTTTTAACATCTGTTCATATTGAAGAATACGAATCAGAAGCAAGAGACACTAAGCTAGGGCCTGAAGAAATAACTAGAGACATTCCTAATGTGGGAGATGATATGTTAAAGGATCTAGATGATAGAGGCATCATAAGAATAGGTGCAGAGGTAAAGCCAGGAGATATTTTAGTTGGAAAAGTGACTCCTAAGGGAGAAACTGAATTAACTGCTGAGGAAAGATTACTTCGTGCTATATTTGGTGAAAAGGCTAGAGAAGTAAGAGATACTTCCTTACGTGTTCCTCACGGTGAAGCTGGTATTATAGTGGATGTAAAGATATTCTCTAGAGAAAACGGAGATGAACTTCCACCAGGAGTTAATCAAATGATCCGTGTATATATAGCAACTAAGAGAAAGATAAACGTTGGAGACAAAATGTGTGGACGTCATGGTAACAAAGGGGTAGTATCTAGAATAATGCCAGAAGAAGATATGCCTTACTTACCAGATGGTACACCAGTCGAAATAGTTTTAAATCCTCTAGGAGTACCATCTCGTATGAACTTGGGTCAGGTTTTAGAAGTCCACTTAGGGCTTGCGGCTAAGAAATTGGGGTGGCATGTTGCTACACCAGTATTTGATGGAGCCAATGAAGAAGATATTATTCAAGCATTGAGAGATGCAAACTACCCAGAAACTGGAAAAATATATTTAAGAGACGGCAGAACTGGAGAGGCTTTCAATAATCCAGTAACTGTAGGATACATGTATATGTTAAAACTTCATCACCTTGTTGATGATAAGATTCATGCTAGGTCTACTGGTCCATACTCTCTAGTTACTCAACAGCCATTAGGTGGTAAAGCACAATTTGGTGGACAAAGATTTGGAGAGATGGAGGTTTGGGCACTTGAAGCATATGGAGCTGCTCATACATTACAAGAGATATTGACAGTTAAATCTGACGATATTGTAGGTAGGGTTAAAACCTATGAGGCCATTGTAAAGGGAGAAAATATACCGGAGCCAGGTATTCCTGAATCCTTTAAGGTTCTAATAAAAGAACTTCAAAGTTTATCATTAGATATTAAGATTTTAACTGAGGAAAATCAGGAAATAGAAATTCAAGAATCTGCAGATGATGAATTTTCAGATTTAGAGAATATAGGTGAAGAGTTAACTGGAGAAAAAGTATTCTCAAACAATGAAGAAAGAGAATATGAAGATGAGGATGAAGAGGAGGTAAAATCAGAAGAAGATGATTTGCCTACTGGATTTATCCTAGAAGAAGATAGTGAAGAAACAGATTTAGATATTGATTTGGATATTGACGAAGATGAAGAATATGAAGAATATGATGATTTTTAATTAATTCCTCGGGCTTATGCCCGGGGACAATATGAAATTAACATTCTTATATAATTTTATTATAGAAAGGAGAGAATGCTCCTTGTTTGAATTCAATACATTTGATTCAATTAAAATTGGGCTAGCTTCACCAGAGAAAATTAGACAATGGTCTAAAGGAGAAGTAAAAAAACCTGAGACAATAAACTATAGAACATTAAAGCCTGAGAAGGAAGGACTATTTTGTGAAAAGATATTTGGACCACAAAAGGACTGGGAGTGCCATTGTGGTAAGTATAAAAGAGTAAGATATAAAGGTGTAGTTTGTGATAGATGTGGAGTAGAAGTAACAAAATCTAAAGTTCGTAGAGAAAGATTAGGTCATATTGAGTTGGCTGCTCCAGTATCTCATATATGGTATTTTAAAGGTATTCCTAGCAGAATGGGACTCTTATTAGATATGTCCCCAAGATCTCTTGAGAAAATATTATACTTTGCCTCCTACGTTGTTATAGATGGTGGAGATACTTCTCTATATGAAAAACAACTTTTAACAGAAACTGAATATAGGGAAGCTTATGACAAATACGGAAATAAATTCAAAGCAATGATGGGTGCAGAAGCTGTAAAAGCTTTATTGGCAAAGATAGATTTAGATAAGGAAGGCAAGGAATTAAGACAACAGCTAAAAGATGCTTCAGGACAGAAGAAAATAAGAATAACTAGAAGACTTGAAGTAGTAGAAGCTTTTAGACAATCAGGAAATAGACCTGAATGGATGATTTTAGATGTTGTTCCAGTAATACCACCAGATTTAAGACCTATGGTACAATTAGATGGTGGTAGATTTGCTACATCTGACTTAAATGACTTATATAGAAGAGTTATTAACAGAAATAATAGATTAAAAAGACTTCTAGATTTGGGAGCACCAGATATTATTGTTAGAAATGAAAAGAGAATGCTTCAAGAGGCAGTAGATGCTCTTATAGACAATGGACGTAGAGGAAGACCAGTAACAGGACCAGGTAATAGACCTTTAAAATCTTTATCAGATATGCTTAAAGGTAAGCAAGGTAGATTTAGACAAAACTTACTAGGTAAGAGAGTAGATTATTCTGGACGTTCTGTAATAGTAGTAGGTCCTGACCTTAAATTCTATCAATGTGGTATACCAAAGAAAATGGCTTTAGAACTATTTAAGCCATTTGTAATGAAGAAATTAGTAGAAGAGGGTCATGCTCACAATATTAAATCTGCCAAGAGAATGGTTGAAAGAGTAAAACCGCAGGTATGGGATGTATTAGATTCAGTAATAAAAGACCATCCAGTACTTCTAAATAGAGCTCCAACTCTTCATAGACTAGGAATTCAGGCTTTTGAGCCTGTATTAGTTGAAGGTAAGGCTATAAAACTACATCCATTAGTATGTACAGCATATAATGCTGACTTTGATGGTGACCAAATGGCAGTTCACGTACCTTTATCTACTGAGGCACAAGCGGAAGCAAGACTTCTAATGCTATCTACAAATAATATTCTTGCACCGAAAGATGGTAAACCAATAACTACTCCAACACAGGATATGGTTTTAGGAGCTTATTATCTATCAGTTGAATCTCCTGGAGAACCAGGGGAAGGAATGATATTCAAAGATTATGACGAAATGCTTCATGCTTATTACAATGGCTCTGTAGGTCTGCATGCAAGAGTAAAGGTTAGAATGAGACTTAATGAAGATGATAAAGGTCAATTAGTTGAGTCTACAGTAGGTAGATTTATATTAAATGAACATCTTCCTCAAGATTTAGGATTTGTTGATAGAACTAAAGATAAATACTCTTTAGAAGTGGATATGTTAGTAAATAAAAAAGCTTTAGGAACTATTATAGAGAAATGTTTTGCAAAACATGGTAATGCAGTTACTGCAACGGTACTAGATCATATTAAAGAAACAGGATTCCATTATTCAACTTTAGGGGCTATATCTATTTCTATGAACGATATAATTATTCCTGACTCAAAGGGAGAATTATTAAAGAAAGCCCAAGAAGAAGTTGATAAGTTTGAAAGATCATATCGTAGAGGTTTAATATCAGATGAGGAAAGATATGAAAAGGTTATTGAAATTTGGAATAAAGCTACAGATGATTTAACTAGTATATTGATGGACGGTCTAGACCCAATGAACAATATCTATATAATGTCTCTATCTGGAGCAAGAGGTAGTGTAAACCAGATTAGACAGTTAGCAGGTATGAGGGGGCTTATGGCATCTGCATCTGGTAGAACCATAGAAATTCCTATAAAGGCTAACTTTAGAGAGGGATTAGACGTACTTGAATTCTTTATTTCTACCCACGGTTCTAGAAAGGGACTAGCGGATACTGCTCTTAGAACTGCTGACTCTGGATACTTAACTAGAAGATTAGTTGACGTAAGTCAAGATGTTATAGTAAGAGAAGTTGACTGTGGTACTGATGAGTATTTATTAGTTAAACCTTTTACTGATGGAAGAGAAGTAATTGAAGAGTTACATGATAGAATTGAAGGAAGATATGCCTTTGAAGATATATTACATCCTGAAACTGGAGAAGTCTTGGTTAAAGAAAATGAAATAATCTCAAACAGTAAAGCAGAAGAGATTCAAAATCTTGGAATAACAGAAGTTAAGGTACGTTCCGTTTTAGGCTGTCAAGCTAAATATGGAGTTTGTGGTCACTGTTATGGTAGAAACTTAGCCACTGGAGATGAAGTAAATATAGGAGAAGCAGTTGGAATTATTGCAGCTCAATCAATTGGTGAGCCAGGAACACAGCTTACAATGCGTACTTTCCATACAGGTGGAGTTGCTGGAGCAGATATTACTCAAGGTTTACCTAGGGTTGAGGAGCTATTTGAGGCAAGAAAGCCTAAGGGTCTTGCTGTAATTTCTGAAAATGCCGGAGTCGTTAGCATAGAAGAAAGTAAGAGAAAGAAAGAAGTTATAATTACTTCTTCAAATGGAGAATCAATGAACTATAATATAGTTTATGGCTCTAGATTAAAAGTGAGGCCAGGAGATATAGTTGAAGCTGGTGATGAACTAACAGATGGTTCTGTAAACCCTCATGATATTCTTAAAATCAAAGGAGTGCAAGGGGTACAAAATTATTTAGTTAAAGAAGTTCAAAGAGTTTATAGACTACAAGGTGTAGATATTAATGATAAACATATTGAAGTAATAGTTAGACAAATGTTATCTAAGGTAAAAGTTGAAGAAGCGGGAGATACTAATATGTTGCCAGGTTCTTTAGTTGGGGCTCATGATTTTGAAGCAAATAATCTAAAAGCTATTCAAGAAGGATTAGAACCAGCAGAAGGTAAAAAGACTTTACTAGGTATTACAAAGGCCTCATTGGCTACAGACTCATTCTTATCAGCAGCTTCATTCCAAGAGACTACAAGGGTTCTAACACAAGCTGCAATAGAAGGAAAAGAAGATTTCCTTCTAGGATTAAAAGAGAATGTTATCATTGGAAAACTGATTCCAGCAGGAACAGGAATGAAAAGATATAGAAATATAGAAATTTCTGGAGATGAAAATATTCAAATTTTAGAAGAATTAAATGTTGACAGTGAAAATAACTGATGGTAAAATGTATTAGTGTGTAAACTTAGAAAATGCTCTGGATGACATAAAGATTATGTGGGTTTAATATCCACATAATCTTTAAGATGTTTAAAGGAGGAGACGATTTTATGCTATCAAAACTTAATACCGACAAAAAAGTTGTTGGTGCTAAGCAAGTAAAAAGGGCTTTAAACTCTTATGAAATTGAAGTAGTTTTTATTGCAAAGGATGCAGAGAATAAGGTTACAGACGAGATAAAAGAAATTTGCATTGTCAAACACATTGAACTTATCCTTGTGGATAATATGAAAAAGTTAGGCGATGCCTGTGGCATTGATGTTAGTGCAGCAACTGCTGCATTATTAAAATAACATACAAAATAGAAGGAGGTGCCTTGATGCCAACTATTAACCAATTAATTAAAAAAGGTAGAGAGAAAGTTCTTTACAAATCAAAATCTCCAGCTTTAGGAGTAAACTTAAATACTCTTAGAAAAAAGGAGACAGAAGTTAATTCACCACAAAAAAGAGGGGTATGTGTTGCTGTTAGAACAGTTACACCTAAGAAACCAAACTCAGCTTTGAGAAAGGTTGCAAGGGTAAGACTTACTAATGGTGAAGAGGTTGCAGCATATATTCCGGGAATTGGACATAACCTACAAGAGCATAGTGTTGTTCTAATTAGAGGTGGAAGAGTTAAAGACCTTCCAGGAGTTAGATATCACATTGTTAGAGGTACCTTAGATGCTTCTGGCGTTGACAAAAGAATGCAAAGCAGATCTAAGTATGGTGCTAAGAAGCCAAAGGTAAAAAAATAATAGTGCTTAAAATGCAGGATTAAATCCGTTTATATATAATATAGATGCATTTTGGCGCACGACGGTAATTTTAAATTACCGAGTACCAATGAATCAACTTTATATAGTTAAGGAGGGAAGTAAAGTGCCAAGAAAAGGACATATACCAAAAAGAGAGGTTATGCCAGATCCGATTTATAACGATATGGTAGTAACTAAATTAATCAATGGAATCATGTTAGATGGTAAAAAAGGAATTGCTCAAAACATAGTATATGGAGCGTTTGATTATATAGCTGAAAAGTCAAATGAAGATCCATTAGAGGTATTCTATAAAGCTATGAACAATATAATGCCAGTACTAGAAGTAAAGGCAAGACGTATTGGTGGAGCAACTTATCAAGTACCAATAGAAGTAAGAACAGAAAGAAGAGAAACTCTTGGTCTTAGATGGTTAGTAGACTATTCAAGAAAAAGAGGAGAAAAAACTATGGTTGAAAAATTAGCAAAAGAAATCTTAGACGCTTCCAATGGAATGGGCTCAAGCGTTAAGAAAAGAGAAGATACACACAAGATGGCTGAAGCTAATAAAGCTTTCGCACACTATAGATGGTAATATATATTTAAGTAGTATATCGTTGTTAATGTGTGGAGGGGGACCAACAATCAAGAAGAAGGAGGAAAAATTGTGCCAAGACAAATTTCATTGGAAAAAACTAGAAACATCGGCATAATGGCCCATATTGATGCAGGAAAAACAACCACCACAGAGAGAATTTTATTTTACACTGGTAAGATACACAAAGTAGGAGAGACCCATGAGGGTGGAGCCCAAATGGACTGGATGGAGCAGGAGCAAGAAAGAGGAATCACAATTACATCTGCTGCAACAACTTGTATGTGGAGAGAGCATAGGATTAACGTTATTGACACACCAGGACACGTGGATTTTACTGTAGAAGTAGAAAGATCTCTACGTATCCTTGATGGAGCAGTATCTGTATTCTGCGCCAAAGGTGGAGTTGAACCTCAATCTGAAACGGTTTGGAGACAGGCTGATAAATATCAAGTACCTAGATTAGCATTTGTTAACAAAATGGATATTCTTGGAGCTGACTTTTATAGAGCAGTAGATATGATTAGAGAAAGACTTAAAGCCAATCCAGTACCTATACAATTACCAATTGGAAAAGAAGATGACTTTCTAGGAGTAGTTGACTTAGTTAATATGAATGCTAGGGTTTATTTAGATGACCTAGGTGAGAAACTTGAAATAAGAGAAATACCATCAGATATGGTGGATTTAGCTAATGAATATAGAGAAAAAATGCTTGAAAATATAGCAGAACACGATGAAGAGTTAATGATGAAGTATTTAGATGGAGAAGAATTAACTGTTGAAGAAATCATGAGAGGTATCAGAAAAGCTACAATTAGCGTAGGTATGACACCAGTTTTATGTGGTTCTTCATATAAAAACAGAGGGGTTCAGCCTCTACTAGATGCTGTAATAGACTATCTACCTTCTCCAGTAGATATACCAGCAGTAAAAGGTATGAATCTAGACACTGAAGAAGAAGAAGAGAGACTGGCGTCAGATAACGAACCATTCTCAGCATTAGCGTTTAAAATAGTATCAGATCCTTTCGTAGGAAAACTTGCATACTTTAGAGTGTATTCTGGTAGTTTAAAATCAGGTAGTTATGTAAAAAATACTTCTAAAGGCAAAAAAGAAAGAATAGGTAGAATTCTACTTATGCATGCTAATAAAAGAGAAGAAGTGGATGAAGTTTTTGCAGGAGATATAGCGGCTGCAGTTGGTTTAAAGGATACAAGTACAGGTGACACTTTATCAAGTGATGAAAATCCAATAGTGTTAGAAACTATGGAATTCCCTGAACCGGTTATTCACGTTGCTATAGAGCCAAAGACAAAAGCATCTCAAGACAAAATGGCTGCTGCTTTAGCGAAATTAGCTGAAGAAGACCCTACATTTAAAACTTATACTGATGAAGAGACAGGTCAAACAATAATTGCTGGAATGGGTGAACTTCACCTAGAAATAATTGTTGATAGACTTTTAAGAGAATTCAAAGTTGAAGCAAACGTAGGTAGTCCACAGGTAGCATATAAAGAATCTATTCAAGCTTCTGCTGAAGCAGATTCTAAATATGTAAGACAGTCAGGTGGTCGTGGACAATACGGTCATGTTAAATTAAGAGTTGAACCACAAGAACCAGGTAAAGGTTATGAATTTGTAAACGCTGTAGTTGGAGGAGCAATTCCTAAAGAGTATATGAATGCTATAGACAATGGAATTCAAGAAGCCTTAGAATCAGGTGTTATTGGTGGTTATCCAGTATTAGATATAAAAGTTACTGTTTATGATGGATCATATCACGAAGTAGACTCTTCAGAGATGGCATTTAAAATAGCTGGTTCTATGGGTGTTAGAGATGCAATTTCTAAAGCAAAACCAACATTACTTGAGCCGATGATGAAAGTTGAAGTAACTGTGCCAGAAGAGTATATGGGTGATGTTATAGGAGATATAAACTCCAGAAGAGGTAGAATAGAAGGAATGGAGCCTACAAATGGTGTTCAGATAATTAGATCATTTGTACCACTATCAGAAATGTTTGGTTATGCGACTGACCTTCGTTCAAATACTCAAGGTAGAGGATTATATTCTATGCAGTTTGACCATTATGAATCAGTGCCAAATAGTATTGCAGAAAAAGTTACAGGTAAAAAATAATCTATAATTAAGGAGGAATACCGAAATGGCAAAAGCAAAATTTGAAAGAACTAAACCCCACGTAAACATAGGAACAATAGGACACGTAGACCATGGTAAGACAACATTAACAGCAGCTATAACAATGGTATTA
>NZ_VUNQ01000068.1 GCF_009695605.1 Tissierella pigra | reverse complement strand
TTTTGGTTTATTTTAAAGAGATAAGAAGGGCAGATGAAGAGCTGAATGAAAAACGAAATAAGATAGAAAAAGAATTGCCAAGATTTGTAGCAACCATTACCCAAGAATTAAAGGCCAGCAGAGATGTGCTATCAATGCTAGAGAACTTTAAGAAAAATGCAGGAATAGATTTTGCAAATGAATTAGATATATTAACTGCAGATATGAGATCCTCTTCTTACGAAGCAGCCCTTACAAGGTTTCAGGCAAGGATAAATTCACCTATGTTATCAGATATTACTAGAGGGCTAATCGGTGTTCTTCGTGGAGATGATGGATCGATGTATTTTCAAATGCTATCCCATGATATGAAACAATTAGAACTTCAAAGGTTAAAGGCTGAAGCTATGAAAATACCACCAAAGATAAGAGTGTTCTCCTTTATTATGCTTATGTGTTTTATGGGTGTATATATATCTATTATCATCTATGAAATTATCCGCTCTTTCAGCGGATTGTTTTAGGAGGTGTTCATATGCTTAAGGTACTAAAGTCTAATAAGGGAGAAGGATATATTGATGTAGCTGTACTTGTACTTTCTGTAATGCTTGTTATTGCTCTGGCTGTAAAAGTATTTCCAGTTTATATAGCAAAGCAACAAATTGACACCTTTGCCACAGAACTTGTTAGAGAAGCAGAGATTGCAGGAAGGGTAGGGGCAGAAACTACAAATAGGGAAATTTTATTAAGAGATAAAATGGGAATTACACCAACGGTTAAGTGGTCAAGAACAGGAAAGATACAATTAAATGAAGAGATAACTGTTACTTTAACCTATGAAACTAATATAGGTTTGTTTGGAGGATTTGGTTCCTTCCCTATAACTTTAAGAGCTGATGCTGCTGGGAAATCTGAAGTATATTGGAAGTAGGTGAAACGATGCAGAAACTCAAACAAATACTAAAAGATAAAAAAGGCAGTTCCTTTCCTTTGATTGTAGCTGTAGCTTTGTGTATTGTAATAATTATTACAGGAATATCTGAATATTTTAGACTGATGATTATAGCACAGGGTGTTCGTGATGCAGTGCAAAATGCAGTAATTTCCACAGTAAATGATAACTATGATGATGTCTATCATGGAGTTCGTGAAGGATATTCAGGAGGATATCAGCCAGTAGCAGATGATTTTGAAGAATCTCTTGATTATGGAGATATTTATAATAGACTGGATACAATATTAGGATTAAAACAAAGTGGTGGATACCATGTAAAGACTATATCAGATGGAAAAATGGAGTTTAGAATATGGAATTTAGATGTAGATATAAGAAATGCACCTATTGCATCAGGAGATATTGCCAGTTCAAGATTTAAGGTTGATTGCACCATTATGCTTGAAGTACCAGTATCCTTTGGGGGGAGACTTCTTCCAAGTATGAGGATAAAAATAAAGACAAGCGGAGGCTATACTCCTAAGTTTTAAGAGTTTAGAAAATATGAATAGACATTTGAAGACTCTTGTGGTAGGGTGTGAATTATAAGAAACGGAAAAAAGGAGGCAGAAATCTATGAAGAATATAAGTGAAAAAACTAAAAAGTGGCTTGTAGTTACTGGAGGTTTGGTGATTTGTGCAATGCTTATACTTATGATAAGCTCACAGTTTAGAAAAGAACCAATAGAGGATACACTGCCAAATCAAAATATAGAAGTTGATGATGTAACAATAGAAAAACCAAAGGATACAGAAAAGGCAGAGAAAGAAGAAGTAACGAATGATGAAGATAAAACAGATAATAAAGAAGCAAAGGAAAAGGAAGCTGAAATTATAGTACCACCAATTAAAACTCCAGATACACAGTCTACAAATAAGAACGGTGTAAATAAGGGAACAGAGCAGACTATTCAAAAGAATGTTGAAAAGCCTAAAGAACCTACAAAAGAACAGCTTACAAATCCAACTCAGAAACCTAATGGTGAAAGAGTAACAGAGCCACCAGTAAATGTAGATCATGACAAGGTGGAGAAACCCGAAGAGCCACCAAAAAAGAATGATGAACCAAAGAGTGGAGATAAAAAAGATGGTAAGATTTATGTGCCTGGATTTGGGTGGATTGATGATATTGGAGAGGGAGAAGGAGTAAAAGTAGATGGAGATGGTGATATCAATAAACAAATAGGTGATATGAATTAAATATAGATAGCAAGATAAACACTGTAGAAATGCAGTGTTTTTTTATTTGCAGAAAGGAGATTCCATGAAAAAAATATTGACATTATTAATGGTATTTTTAATGGTGTTTAACTTTATAATACCTATTTCTGTACTTGCAGTTGGTGATGGAAACATAGATTCTGGTGGTGGAGGAATGGGAAGTGGTACAAGTGACAATAAATGGTCATCTGGTTATGATGGGGTGCGTATAACTGTAGTTCGTGCAAATGATCATTCTACAGTGACTACTCCAATCGATTTTACAAACAAGTCACCGACCAATGTTCGACTGCATTTTGGAAAGGTAAGCAAATTGAGTTACAATGAGGGAAAATCTCTTTATCCTAGTGGAGAAAGTTATTCTTTTATTAACCCTGCCCAAGCAATGCCAAGAATAGTAAGTACAGATGGAAAAAACAATATAGATGCAATAAAAAAGTATTTTTGTTCTGAATATATAATAAAAAGAATTGCTGATATCACAGGAATGAATTATGACATACTAATCAGTGGAGATTATAAACTACTCTTAGAACCTATGGCATATTATACATTTCAAGGGGTTATGGTTGCTACAACAGCAACAGAGGCGGCTATGTATGATGAGCAGGTAAATGGATTATTAAGAAGTAAAATGGTGTCCTTATCCCATAAAAATTTACCTCTCTCAATGTTTTTGGAAGTAGGAGATTTAGGATATCATGCATGGAAAGGCAGTACGTCAACTCCAGCATCCAATGCAGATATCAAGTCTTCTTTAGGTCTTGGGATTGTTCGTTTTACAGAGAAACCAGAAGAACCAATTATTAGCACCTATGATTATGAATATAGAGTAAATACAGAAGTTATAACATCGGTAATGGTAAGTGGTGGGCAATCTGATCCTGATAATCCAACCAGTGTTAGCTTTGAAATAGGGGAAAGAACCTACAATGTAGGAAATGTCTACTATCCTAGAGGTGACTCACAACTTGCTTGGGTAAAATGGACAACACCAGATACTGAGCAGGATATGATTATTAATGTAAGTGTTCGTGGTTCTGGCAGCATAACTAAATCGATTATCAATGTAAGGATTGTTGATTTAGACAAGAATCCACCGCCAAATCCTGTTGCAGACGATAGAAATGATTCATTTTCTTATGCTTCTGTTCCAAATAGGGAGCAGAAAACAACAGCTAATTGGAGCATATGGAGTCCATGGTGGCAAGAGTATTGGGTATGGCATAGAACTGGGGAAGATTCAGGATATTGGTGTGACCATGGATGGTGGGAGTTTGACCTTGACCAATATAGTGCAAGACTTTCTGCTGATATGAGAATTACAACGGATAGTAAAAATCCTACTGCAAATGGGAAAACCTTTAAAAGTGGATATGGGATTAATCAATTAATAAATGCAAGTATTAGCAGTAATCAAAGTTCTGCTACTACCTACCCTCAAAATGCTGTTTCTTATTTCCCAGAATTCCAATATGAAACCTATTGGAGATTATTAGAGCGTGTTTCCAATGGTTCAAATGCTAGGTTTGAACTTAAGAAAAACAATTACTCCACTTATAAGAATCGTACACATTTTACTCCAATATGGATGCCAGACGGTGAATATATTGTAAACACATGGCTCGTAGATGCATGGACCCCTGATGGGATGCTTTCTATGAATCTTACAGACTCACTTACAATAAGGGGAAATCTATGGCAAGACTGGCATATTGCGCCTTTAAAACCTTAAATACAGAAAAAGAAAGGTGGATTTTATGAAGAGATATAAGAGAAGTACATTAGCTATATGCATAGTATTAATGTTTACTTTAATGTTTAGTACTACAGCTTTTGCTGCAGGTTCGGGAGATGTAGCAGGTGCAATCGAGGGCACTTGGAAAGATGCATCCGGGCAAATTAAGACTGTAGTAAATAAAGTTGTGTTTCCTGCAATAGATCTTATTTTAGCGGTATTTTTCTTTGCTAAATTAGGCATGGCATATTTTGATTATCGCAAGCACGGTCAATTTGAATGGGCAGCCCCTGCAATACTGTTTGCATGCTTGGTATTCACCCTAACAGCACCAAAATATATTTGGACAATACTAGGATTATAGTAGAGGAAACACAGGGGGATTAATGCCCCTTGCGTTTCTTCCTGCGTTTTTCCTGTCGTAATTGAAATTGGCGTTCTTTCTCCGCTTCACGTTGTTCACGAGAACGAGACTTTCGTTCCAATTTTCCTTGTTCTTGCTGAAGCTTTAATGCTTGCTGTGCCTTTGTGCCAATCCCAGTATTTTGCAATTGCTTGTTGATTTCCCGTTGAATCCGCTTGGGGTTAATACGCTTTTTGACAAGCATTGATGCTTCGAGAGATGGACTAAACCGTAGCTTGCTGTAGTTTTTGAGAATGAAGTCGTAAACTTCATAATCCTTTGGTTCAGCTCCAAAGGTGATTTTGCAAACTTCATACTTGCAATCAAATTCACGTTCATAGACACCTATCCAAAAAGGCTCATCAAAAAATACAGTCAGCTTGGAAACAGTCTTACTCATAATGAAATCCTCCTTTAGTGTACTTGCAAAGAACGGACAACCAAGGAGGTAGGTTACTGACAGCTTTCACTGCGTCCGGACTACCAACCGGAACTGTGTTTCTATCTCTGCATCTTTATTTTAACTCTTTACTTACTTAAGGTCAACTGAGATGTGACCGTCCTTTTGCAAGGATTGACTGGAAGATACTTGGTGTACAATGAAAAAGAGCAGACTGACTTCCTCTGTAAAAATCGGCCTGCTCAGCAAATTGGGATTTAAGAATTTTAAAAAATATGTTGTTATTAATTTTAAAGCATTATATTATGATTGCAGACACTGGTGTACTTAATAAATAGGAGGATAACAGATGGTGATAGATAAAGAATATAACATGATTTTTAAAAGAAAATCATTTAGAAAATTTAATGATAGCCTTAAACTTACAAATGAAGAATTGCATCATATTAATGAAAAAATTAAAGAGCTAATACCCCTTGTAGAAAATATAGAGGTTAAATATAAGGTTGTAAGGAGAGATGAAACCACCTGTAAACGAGGAGAATATTGTTTATTAATTTATAGTGAGGAAAAAGAAAATTACTTACTAAATGTTGGATATATGTTTGAACAATTAGACTTATATTTGGCTTCTAAGGATATTGGTGTATGCTGGTATGGAATGGGTAAAACAGAAGAAGCAGAATATAAAAATTTGAAATTTGTGATTATGTTGGCACTTGGGAAAGCTGAACCTAGTGAGTTTAGAAAAGATTATAGAAAATGCAAGAGAAAAGAAATAGGGGAAACTTGGTCAGGGGTTAATGGATTAGAAACAATAGCAGAAGTTACAAAATATGCTCCAAGTACATGTAATACTCAACCTTGGAGAGTTATTTGTGAAAATAATAAATTAAAAATATATAGGACAACAAATATTAAATCTATTATGCCTAAGGATAAAGTACCATTTTACAATTCAATTGATTTAGGAATTTTTCTCTATTTCTTAGAATTAGCTTTGTTATATAATCATATTTCATTTCAGAGATTTTTGTTAAAGGAAGAGAATAAAGCGAATTTAATACCTATTGCCACATATAATTTGCTTTAACGACAAATTTTAATTTAAATTGGCACATCATATAAAAAGGATGTGCTTTTTTTATTTCAGCAAAAGGAGGCGATAAAAATATTTATATGGGATTTTATCTTAGGCGATGTTATGGATCAAATAATTGATTGGATTTATGGACAACTTATAGGTTTTCTTGCAGATTTCTTTGCTCAGATGGGAAACATGGGAGTAGAACTCTTTGAGATGAGTTGGGTACAGTCAATTGTTTTGTTTTTCTCTTATCTTGCCTGGTCATTATATGGAACAGGTCTTGTGGTATCATGCTTTGAAACAGGTATTGAATATCAAAATGGAAGGGGGAGTATTAAAGATGCAGGCTTAAATGCAATTAAAGGATTTATGGCAGTAAGTCTATTTACAATTGTACCAATAGAACTATATAAATTATCTGTTAACTTACAAGCAAGTTTAACTGCAGGAATTACAGGATATGGTACTGGAATTAGTGAACTAGCTTCAAATATTATTACAACATTAAATAATGCAGGAGATGTTACTAGTGTCGGTAGTTCAGGAATATTTGGTGGACTTTCTATAATAACAAGTCCATTTATGGCTCTGTTTATTATTATTTTAATGGGTTATGCAGTGATTAAAGTATTTTTTGCTAATCTTAAAAGAGGTGGAATTTTACTGATACAGATAGCAGTTGGAAGCCTTTATATGTTTTCTGTTCCTCGTGGCTACATTGATGGCTTTATTCAATGGTGTAAGCAAATAATTGGTCTTTGTCTTACGACCTTTTTACAGGCAACAATACTTACAGCTGGACTAATGGTAGTAAAAGATCATGCATTATTAGGGCTGGGCTTAATGCTATCAGCAGGAGAAGTACCGAGGATTGCTGGGGCATTTGGACTTGATACATCTACAAAGGCTAATATAATGAGTGCAGTTTATACAGCACAAGCAGCAGTTAACACTACAAAAACTATCGTACAGGCAGTACCAAAATAATAATAGAAATGGAGGATTTTATGAAACTAATATTTGTAGCATCTCCATATAAAGGAGATATAGAAAAGAATATAGAGTATGCGAAACAGGCTTGCCGATATGTGTTAAATGAAGGTAATGCCTTTTTTTGTCCTCATCTTCTCTATCCTCAGGTTTTAGATGATAATAATCCAGAAGAAAGAGAATTAGGAATCAGTTTAGGAAAGGAAGTTTTGACTAAATGCGATGAGCTTTGGGCATTCGGTGATAATATTTCAAGTGGGATGTTCGAAGAAATTGAATTTGCAAGAGAAAGAGGCATTCCTATAAAAAGAATTACACATCTTCATATGGAAACAAAAGAACAGACTCTCTTAAGGTTAGGAATGTAAAAATGATTACCTTAGGGAGTCTTTTTGATGGAATAGGAGGATTTCCCCTTGCTGCTGTTAATAATGGAATTACTCCCATATGGGCAAGTGAGATAGAATCCTTTCCCATTGAAGTGACGAAAATAAGGTTTCCAGATATGGTCCATGTTGGTGATATAACAAAATTAAAAGGGGATGAATTACCCCCTGTTGATATTATAACTGGTGGCTCACCTTGCCAAGATTTATCTGTAGCTGGTAAAAGAGCAGGCCTTGCAGGTGAGCGTTCAGGATTATTTATGGAACAAATTAGAATCACAAAAGAAATGAGGTATAAAGATGGAAGAGAAGGAAAAGCAAATCACCTTATACGACCTCGATACTTCGTTTGGGAAAATGTCCCCGGAGCATTTTCCAGTGCAGAAGGGGAGGACTTCAAGGCGGTCCTCGAAGAAACCGCAAGAATTGCAGACAGCAATGTATCTATACCTAGACCTGCGGGAGGGATATGGAAACCTGCTGGGTGCATATTGGGATATGAATTCACCATTGCTTGGAGAGTTCTCGATGCTCAATACTGGGGTGTCGCCCAAAGGCGTAAAAGAATCTTTCTTGTGGCAGATTTTGGAGGACACACCGCTCCCAAAATATTATTTGAGCAAGAAAGCTTGTTTGGGAATACTTAGAAGGGCAAAGTTAAGGGGTAAGGAACTGCCAGGGCAATTAAAAATTGCTTTGGAAATTCAAGCTGGACTTGAGATAACAGAGCAAGAACTTAATCAGGATATGTCCAATGAATACAAAGCATATCATATTAATCAACGTAATGAAGGAATTGACCTAGACGGAATATCAGGTGCTTTAATGGCAACCCAAAATATGCAGATGCAAACATTTATTACAGAATCTATGTTATGTCTAAATGATCAGGGTGGTAATCGAATGGATATAACAGAAAATATCACTTCTACTTTACGAGCTAGTATGGGTGGAAATTTGCCTATAGTAATAGAAAATCAACCTTCTTTATTTGATAATCATGGAAGAGATTGCAGATATAATGGTCCTCTAAAAGTAGCACCAACAATAGCAGCAACCTACGGGACAGGTGGAAATAATGTACCTTTATTATCAAAACCTATTGTCCCAGAAAGCTATTGTATTGCAGGAAATATTATAGATAGGCAAGATCATAATGGTGGAAATGGGTGTGGATTTCAAGAAAATATTAGCTATACCCTTACTACAGGTGATATTCATGCTATTTGTTTTCCACCTAAAACATATCAGAAAACAATAGGTGCATTGTGTGTAGGAGATGAAAAAGGAAGTGGGAATCAATATGTAGATCAAGATAAATGTATTATAGATTATGAAAAGACTATATTCGGACAATCAGAATTTGCAAATTACAAAGAAGGCTGTGCAACACTTCGGGCAGAAGGCGGAGATATTGGAGGCGGTAGTGAAAATCTAGTAACTACAAAGAATATTGTACGCAGGCTAACTCCATTGGAATGTGAAAGGCTTCAAGGATTTCCAGATGGATGGACTAACATTGAAAAGGCATCAGATAGTGCAAGATATAAGGCATTAGGTAACAGTGTAGCAATCCCTTGTGTAGATTTTATTATGCAAGGGATTGCTTATTTTTTAAGAAAACAAAAGGAAGAAGGAGTTGATTAAATAATGTATATGTATCCTGATAATTTAAAGGCTAAAGCAACATTGTGGCTATGGGAACTTAAAGATATTGGAGTTATTGGAATAGGACTTCTTATTTCTATATTTGCTTTAGTACAGCTAAGATTTATGCCACCAATTGTAATAACAGCAGTCTATGGATTTTTAACTATACAATTTGAGGACACAAGTATACTGAATTTTATTCGATATGCCTGTGCCTTTTTTATTTTTAAGCAGCAGATTTTTGAATGGAGGTTATAGGATTGGAAAGAAAACAGAAACAAAAAGAAAAGCAAAAGCAGTCTACAAGAGAGTTAATTGGCATTGATGAAATCACAGATTATAGCATAAAAACTCAATATGGTGAATTAGTATATTTTATTATTCATCCAACCAATATTTCAGTGTTATCTGATGAAAATGTAAGTGCTAGGATATATGCACTTATGACAGTACTAAAAGGAATAGCTGAAATCGAAATGCTGTGTCTTAATTCAAAGGAAAACTTTGATGATAATAAGCAATATTTAAAAAGAAGAATGGAGATAGAACAAAATCCTGTTATAAGAAAACTGTTACAACAGGATAGTATAAATCTTGATAGAATGCAAGTACAGATGGCAACTGCCCGAGAGTTTCTAATTATTATTCGTCTTAAAGATGAAAAGGAATCAAATGTGTTTCCTTATCTTGCAAGGATAGAAAAGAGTTTAAAGGATCAGGGATTTGCAGCTAGAAGAGCAGATAACCAGGATATTAAAAGACTTCTTGGAGTATATTATGAGCAGAATGTAACAACGGAAAAATATGAAGATTATGATGGGGAAAGGTGGGTAATTTTCAATGATTAAATAAAGTAGAGATAGAAAATATGAGTTTATTTGATAAATGGTATATGGTACAATTGGTATAATTAAAGGATCATGAAAACTATACTATATCTATATAAAAATATCTAAAAAGGGAGTGAAATGATGGAAGGCATTGAAAAATTGGATTTATATCAAAATACCATTAATGAGTTAAGACCATTTGAAGGTGAAATGCTAAAGCAGATAAAAGACTTTTATCGTGTTGGATTAACATGGACATCAAATGCACTAGAGGGGAATTCTTTGACTGAAAGTGAAACAAAAGTTTTAATAGAAGATGGATTAACGGTTGGGGGAAGACCTCTAAGAGATATGTTTGAAGCCGTAGATCATGCAAAAGCATATGACTATATGTTTACTTTGCTTGGGAATAAAGAAATCATAGAGAAAGACATCCTTTATCTGCATAAACTGTTTTATCATAATATAGATGAGAAATTTGCAGGAAGATATCGTGACATTCCTGTATTTATCACAGGATCTAACTATCCGGTTACCAAAGTAGAAAATATTCAAAGTGAAATAGAGGATTTATGTAAATGGATAAAGACAGAGAGAAGTAAGTATCATCCAGTGGAATTTGCAGCTATTCTTCATAAAAAGTTTGTATTTATTCATCCTTTTAAAGATGGCAACGGCAGGGTCGCTAGACTATTAATGAATACAGCATTAATACAAGATGGATATCTACCAGCACTAATTCCTCCAATTTTACGAAGTGAGTATATTTCACTCCTAGAAAAAGCACATGAAGATGATAGCTCATTTATTAACTTTATAGCTGAAAGAGAATTGGAATCACAAAAGGATTTTTTACGACTTCTTCATATTCCATTGCCTAAGTTAGAGCAAGATAATAATGGAATGAAGATGGAATAATAAGATATTTAGGGAATAAAAGTAGAATTGCACATCATTATAAAAATATATATTAGGAGGAAAACGTGAAATTTGCTACTTTTTTTATAATTTTTATTGTTTTTTATAGTATCTATAATTGGATAATTAAAAAAACTGATATCCATAGTAAATTATTTAATAAGCCTATAAAGGTCAAATATATAACCTCTTTTTGGATACTGCTTATTATCATTAAAGTTTTCCTTCGAATTTAAGACAAAGTACTTCAATTTCATATATTCCTTTCAATACTGTCATAGGTGCATATATTCTATGCCCGATAAAACTCTTAGTTCATGACATTAAAATATATAGTTCATGACAAATCATGGCACAAAAATATAAAATTGTTATAATAAGAATAAATAATTTATTAACCAAAATAAGAGGGAGAAATTATGATGAAAAAACTATTAACTATCCTGCTCTCATGTGCGATGTTGCTTTCTTTTTCAGTAACTGCTTTCGCCACTGAAAATGCAACCCACAACGTACCGGAAGAAATTATGGACACTGCTCTTGGTGGGCATGACTATCCTCAGATTCTCTAGGACAAGATGTCTTCGACTGTAAAGGAGTCTCTCTATGAGTAGAATGTAACAACGGAAAAATATGAAGATTATGATATTGAGACGAGGAATATTCTAACTATTCAATCTAAAATTAAGTAATGATGCAGAAAGTCTTTTCAATCAAATAGCATCTGAGATGAATATTAGAAAAAGCACTGAAGTTTACAGTAATGAGAGCATTCTTTCACCTATGATTATTGACTTTTATAAGTTTAGAGTGATTCTTCCAGATAAATATATATCTCAAAAAGATTTGGTTTTTTGACACGAATGAATTCATTTTAAAAGAAAAGATCATTGTTGTAAGATATTAGCCTCCATTCCAAGTTTAATACACTGGTTTAATCATATTATTTATTAACAAAAAACATTGAAGAATCTTCGAGATTGTATGTGATGAAACATTAACTGAAAATATGATGTTAGATGAAAGATAGTACTATAGAGAAGTACTTCTGAAATTCGTAAGTTCTGCATCTATTTTTATACTATCTTAAGTTTGCTTTCGAAAAACAAGCTGATTCTGTTAAGGAGGTTTGGGTTGATTATGAAAAATAAATCTATAACAAAAAGAAATGTAGGGACAGTATTTGTAATAACCGTAGTATATGCTATTACATTATCACTTGGAGCAAAAGTGATTTTTGCTAATGTAGGAGGTATTAGTAAAACAAATCTTGGAGAAAAAAAGACATTGGAATCATTGATACAGGAGACTAACGGTAAAGAGATTGAATCGTTGGCTTCTACAGAAAATATCTATGATACTAATGAAAATGGACTTACCTATGGAAGTGATGAATATGGTTTGCAAAGAGATTTAGAGCCAGATTTAATTCAAGCTTACGGTACGGATGGTACATTAGGTTATGTATATGCTTCCGATCTTGATTATCATCCAAGTTCGCCTCAACAAGCAGTAGAATATCAAATGAATAAGTCTTCTGACACAACAATTCCTCTTTATGATAAAAGTGGTGAAAAAATTATTGGTGAATTTGTTTTAAAAAATAGAGAGCCAAGAAAACAAAGAAGCCATTAATTATAAAATAATAAAAGGTAGGGAGGTAATTTGTTATGAAACGATGTAAAAGGTTTTTAAGTTTATTGGCGGTGATTGTAGTTATTGTTACAGCTTCAAGTTTTGCATATACAGATACTTGGTCAGATTACAAGACCACAACTCTTTATGGTTATACCTATGAGTATTGTTGTTTAACTTCAATCAGATATGGAAACCCCAAAACTATGGAAGCATCAACACTCTTAAAATGTGAAAGAAATGCACCAGCTGGTTATATGGGTGCTCAAGCAAGACTATATACCGAGAGAGGTACTTTAGTTACTGCTAGTGATTGGGTTTATAATACAAGTCCACTAGCTGGATATTATGTTGACTCTGATGTCACGACAACAAAGGGTAATTATTACAGCTATGGTAGAGTGAAGCTATACAACGGAAATGGATATAACGATTATTATACTTATCAGTCACCTATTGGTGTATTAAATTCAATCGAACCTGTTACCTATAAAACAAACAAATATGGTGACACCTATGGAACAGGAGTAACGGTCGCCATTACAGGCGAAGATCCAGATTTCATTGAAGCACTGGGCGTTGATGGAACTTTTGGATATGTACGTTCATCTGACTTGGAGTCGAAGGTTAGCAGTCCAAGAGATGCTTTACTTAGTAAATCATTGGAAAAAGCAAATCGTATGATACCACTTTATGACGAAGAAAGAAATGTAATTGGACAGTTTGAGATTAACACTAGATATAGCGAATACACCGAATTGAGTCAATAAGACCTTTTTTAAAATGAAAAGCATTCATTTTGCCTGTTCAAATTAATATCTACTAAAGAGAGAGCATTTAGAAATGCTCTCTCTTTCCGTAATTAGTAAGAGAACAATGTGGCAAAATAAATAAGCTTCAATATAATTCAACAAGAGGAATATGTAGTAAAGAAATTTTTAATAGAAATTTACTTTGATTGTTAAATTTAAGATAGCTCTATCTTTGGCAACCCATATATGTATATGGATATTGAGTAAATATTCGACATGTTGAGAAAATAATTACCAAAATGTTATAATGAGCTAAGACTATTTGAGAGTGAAATGCTAAGGCAGATAAAAGATTTTTATCGTATAGCATTAACATAGACATCCAATGCACTAGAGGATAATTCTTTAACTGAAAGAGAAACACAAGCACTAATAGAGGATGGATTAACAGTTGGGACAGACCCCTAAGAGATATGTCCGAAGTTCTAGATCATGCAAAAGCATATGACTATATGTTTATTTTGCTAGGGAATAAAGAAATCATAGAGAAAGACATCCTTTATCTGCATAAACTATTCTATCAAAATATTGAGGAAAAGTTTGCGGGAAGATATCGTGACATTCCTGTATTTATTACAGGGTCTAGCTACTCAGTTACTAAAGTGGAAAATATTCAAAGTGAAATAGAGGATTTATGTAAATGGATAATAACAGAAAGAAAAAACTATCATCCAGTAGAATTTGCAGCTATTCTCCATAAAAAGTTTGTATTTATCCATCCTTTTAAAGATGGCAACGGCAGAGTAGCAAGACTTTTGATGAATACAGCACTAATACAAAATGGATATCTGCCAGCACTAATTCCTCCAATTTTACAAACTGAGTATATTTCACTCCTAGAAAAAGCACATGAAGATGATAGCTTATTTATTAACTTTATTATAGAAAGAGAGTTAGAATCGTAAAAGGATTTTTTTACGACTTCTTCATATACCACTGCCTAACCTAGAGCAAGATAATGGTGAAATGAAGATGGAATAATAATGTATCCTGGATTAATGTGAACTAGGAAAGATTATATAAGACGTAGATAAATAGGAATTTATCAATGTTCACAATTCATGCAAAAGGTAGAACAAATATATTTGGAAGGAGAAATTTTGACATGGTTATTTTGCGAACACCACGTTTGTACATGCGGAAAATACAAACAGATGATTATAGTTCTGTCTGCTCAATTTTGCAGGACATTGATGTCATGTATGCTTGGGAACATGCCTTTTCTGATGAGGAAGTAGTGCAGTGGATTGACGAAAATATTATGAGATATAATAGGGATGGTTATAGTTACTGGACAGTAATAGAAAAAGCGTCGGATAAGTTAATTGGAGTCACCGGGTTAATTTCTGAACAAGCAGATTATGAAAACTATGTCGGAGTTGGCTATATTTATCAAAAATCATATTGGGGAAACGGGTATGCCTTTGAAGCCGCTTCCGCTTGTGTTGATTATGCTTTTAATATTTTGCATCTAAATGAAATTACGGCGCAAATTCGACCAGAGAATACGGCTTCAAGAAAAGTGGCTGAAAGACTTGGCATGTCTATAAAGAAGCAGTTTATTAGACATTATAAAAACAAAGACATACCCCATCTTCTTTATAGTCGTACAATATAAGCATTGTTTTTGTCGCAGTTTATATCAACAATGTGAAGCTACAAATTCCAATTTGTGTAAAAGATGAATTGATTTACAAAATTAGTAGTTATGAGAGGGATGATATTATGATATATGCAAAATGTATTAGAGAATCTCAAATTGCCAAAAGTGCTTCTGAGTTTCAGAAGAGACAGAATGAAGAAAATCATGTCTATTGCATAGGGCAAACGACAGTGTCAAAAAATGGATTTGACATATTATACTGTGTACCTTTAAATTTTATTTATGATTGCTTAAAGTATGGTAGATATATCGCAATAATAGATGCGGATGATGATAGTTTAGAATACCCATATAAAAGCAGTTATATGGGGCTTCAACGGTGTACTTCTGAACAACTAGTAATTAATATTATGGATTCACAAGACGAACAAACTATAGATTATATATTTAACGAGGTCGGGAATGCAGATTTAGTACATGATGGATATGTACATACCCTCCCTGATAATATACAAAAATATTTTAGAAAAAAGCAGGAAAACTGTTGATGCAATGATTAGTAAAAATCCAATTTATCGATGAAATTATGGAGCAATCTTAAAAACAAACTTTATATATTATTTTAACCAAACCTTGCACATTGTGTAAGGTTTTTTTAATGTCAAAAAAGAAAGAGAGGTAAAGAAATACAATGGTAAAAAAGAAATCACCAATCATAGAAGATGAAAAAATAAAAAGCTTTATAGATATGATTGCCCCTTCCATCATTAAATTTAACACCGATCACTTCATTTGTGGGAACACCTATCGGTGTGTATGGGCATTAAGAGAATATCCTACAAGTACAAATGAACAGGCAATCCTCCGTCATCTTGGAGAAAAAGATGGGGTTACACTTAGAATCTATACAAGGCAAGTAACTCCAAATGAAGAAAAGAAAATTATCCATAATGCAGCCAATAAAAACAGGATGAATACTTCAAATACAAATGATTTACAACAGACTGTAACAGCGGAAAGTAATCTACAAGATGTGGTAACACTAGTATCTACTATGCATAGAAATAGGGAGCCACTATTTCATTGTGCAGTAT
>NZ_VUNQ01000067.1 GCF_009695605.1 Tissierella pigra | reverse complement strand
CCAAAGTTCTCCTTTCATATTCACACCACCTATTATTTTTTATTCTTTAGGTAGTGTTCCCTCTTTGATTAAGAACTCTGTACTTTTTGATTACCTTTTATCTGTATTTTATCATTGTCCTTTACAAGGTAAATAAGGGTGAGAAACTGGAGATACAGTTTGAATCAGGAATAGTGATGGACCAGATGGTAGACTATTATGACTAGGAATATAAGAGCAGTAACAAGGAAATAGGGGTAGTTACTGCTCTGATAGTAACAAGAATGTGTTAAGACTAAAGTCCTCAGAGGATGCTGAGGATTTTAATGTTGGCATATTTATCAAAAAAATAATTAGAACAACTTGTGATTTGTCAAATTTTAGAATTATTAGTTGAGATATGCTGGAAGATGCTATAAAATAAAGGTAATAATATCAAGGCACGGAACAAGAAATCTTTAAGTAATTTAATTAACTCTAGTTTTAAGAGTATTTGAAGTCATAGATGGTATTAGCAATTTTAGAATATTAAGTTGTTGCATAAGAAATTTAGCCTATGCTTCTACTAACTTGTCTAAAATTAGTAGAAGATATATTTAAATCAGTAATCTGAGTATTAATTTGGATTGTACAAGATAAATGCTAGGAGGCAACTATTATGTTAACAATTGAAGATTATATTGTTTCAAGAAAGAAAAAAGATAAATTGGATGAATTTGATTTTCAGAAGCATTCAGAGAATATGGGAGCAGTTATTCAATATGTAATGGATTATTTTAATGAGTATTTAAATTTAGAAGATTATAGCTATGAGCAAGTAAAGACTCAGCAAGTGATTGATAAATTTAAAGAAGGAATAATTGAAGACTTTCCAACAACTTATGAATTTATAATTTCTTATTACTGGTCAAACAAAAAACGTATAGATAAATTAGTATCTAAGGCATATGAAGAAATTGAAGATGTAGAGCTATTTTATTTGCCGGAAGATGACATAAAGGTTGCAGAGTATATTTGTAAAAAGAAATTAGGAGTTGCTGCAACGGAAGAACTATTAAATAATATAGCAACAATGTCAGAGGAATATAGGCAAACTCAAATGGGAGAACCTAGTATGTCTGATATGAAAGAACTTGACAATGCAATTTCAGACTGGGTAATAGAAGTCTATAGAAAATATAAGGTGGATTTGCTAGATTATGCAAGGGGGATTTCATATAAATTTTATGATAAGTATGTAGATCATGAGTATGATAGGCAGACTGAAACATTTTACTACATCAATAAATATGATTACAGATATCAGGATAATCCTTTCAATATTAATGATATATATAAGAGAAACAGACATCGTGAGTTCATAGATGGACATAAAGGTGAATTGGAAATGCTGATAATGTATTTTTGGTTATTCGAAGATGTTCATGACCAAGAATATTGGCCGGAATATGTAAAACTATGTATTGAAAATAAAAGAGTGAGCTTAGCGAAGAAAAAACGAATACTAAACCCTGTGTTTATTCAAGGCCTGAGCTATCCCTCTGAAATACATTCAAATGTAAAATATATAGAAACTAAGAATGGGATATTAAAAGAAGATCCTGGGCAAAACTATATTCTTTCAATAATATATGAAAAGTCAAATGATGAAATTTGGAAGGACAGAGAGGCATTAGATAATATAATAAAAAACCTTCACTTAAGCTTTAAGCAGTTTGGAGCACCAAGATTATTGGAATTCTTATCCCCTTATCAATCACCTAATTATACGAAAGAAAATTTTTTTGAAAAGTATCAAGTATTTGAGAAGGGGATGAGGCGATATACAAAAATGAAGATAGCTGTTATTAATGGTTATACAAGGAGAACTAAGGATAAAGATTTTTTGTTTTCAACAATTGAGGATATTGTATGCCTAAGAAATACGTGTAAAGAATTAAAGCTACAATTGAAGCTTTCAGTAGATTTTACAGATACAAGTAAAAGAAATAAGATAAAGAAAAATACGGATGATATGATTAATACCCTTGCAGGTATGAGAAATTTTATAATAGGTATCCACATCAATGAAATAGACTCTTGGGGCATTAATAGACACACTTATTATAATGAGAAAAGGCGTGAATATATTAATTCAATGGATTATCCAACAGTATCAACTTTCATGGCTGGTTTAATGACCATTCTTCAAGACAGCAAATCTAGGTACTTTATACCAAATACAGTTAAGGACTCTGAAAAACTAGAGACACTAGTAGATATATTATATCGGGTAGGGTGTTGTTTTGAAAGTGAGGAAATAGAGAATGAAGAATAATGCTCAGAAGATTAATATTGAAAACGAGGAAGAATACTTTAAATGGTGTAAGAGTATAAAGGTAGATGAAAAAATAAATCTATTCAATCCATTGATTAATAAGCATAATAGTGAATTTGAAATTAGAAAAGCAAAGGAGAAAAACAAATTTAAAGATTATTTACCTTTTACTGTTCAATATAGATTGAAATATGAAAGATATCAAGATAAGAGTGTGGTTCTTAATATAGACGTTTCAGATGAGCAGAGGAATAGGGCCTATGGATTCATGCATTGTTTTATAGAAATGGTACAGGCATTAGGAGGAACCGTATTTGTTGACTCTCGAAATAACGATAATACAGTGATTAGTTTTCCTTATGGAACTCTTGAATGCTCACTGGTAGAAAAAAGAGGTAAGTATCGAGATATTAAGTTAAAAGATGCGAAGACTATGAGACCGTTATATGACACAATTAATACTGGTAAATTAATTTTTAAGATTCACACAGTAAAGAGCAGTTCAAAACAACAAGAAGAGATTGTTTTTGATGAGGAAAATCTATCATTAAATAATCAAATTGCAGATATATTTATTGCAATTCGCCCTATTCTAATTGATTTATTTAAGGAAAGCATGGAGATTGAAAAGAAACAGGAAGAAGAATATGAACAAAGAAAGTTAAGGTGGGAAGAAGAGGAAAAAGAAGAAGAGAAGAAAAAACAGAAAGAGAATAAAATTAAGCAGCAATCTATAATTGTAAAACATATTGAAAAATGGGAGCAGTTAAAGTCTATAGAAACATACGTGAATGAGATTAAATCCTATGGAGAAGGACATGCTGATGATGAAGTTAAGGAGCTTATAGAGAAGTATTGTGACCATGTTTTGAATATGTTTGATAAAAATGATTTTTATATAGATATAGCAGAATTTATCAATAAATCCAATTTAATAGATTAGGTCAATTGTGTAATTGTAATAACCAAAAATAATATTGGAGGCGATAGATTGAGAATTAAGAGAATAAGTATTAATAATTATAGAAATCTGGATGGAATATGTATCAATTTTCATCCTATAAATAATTTCATTGTCGGAGAAAACAATTTGGGAAAATCTAATCTTTTAGATTTATTTAATATACTTTATAACTTCAATAGTTTTCGTGTGGAGGATTTTGCCAACATAGATGAACCAATAAGAATTGAAATGACTTTATCTTTGTTTGAAACTGAAAAAGGTTTATTTAATGATTTGTTTGATCCAGAAGAGTCGGATAATATTAATATTATTGCAGTCCAAGATACAGTTGACAGTATAATAATATTTAAACACCTTGAAACAGATACGATTATATCTAATTCACTGATAAAGTGCGTTAATTATATAAACTATAATTCATTGAGGTTACCAAATACTGAATTAAATTTTGATAGAAATAGAGGAGTTGGCAAGTTTTTAGGACATCTAATTTCAAAATATTTAGATAGTCAAGAAACTAGTGATATTGATTTTATAAAGACTGAAGAATTAGATGGATTATTAGATTATATTAATAGAAACTTGATAAAAATTAAGTCATTTAATGACTTTTCAATCCATGCTAATCTAGATAAAGATATTAAAAATTTGCTATCAAAGGTTGTTGTGTTAGCAGACTCTAACAACTTTGATTTAAAAGATGTTGGGTCTGGTATACAGTTCTTATCAATGATCACCCTTACAATATTTGAAAAGATATTGAATATGAATAAAACGAGATTGGAGAAATCTGTAATGCAAAATGAAGATGGAGAAAATTGTATCCCAATTATTCTTGGGTTGGATGAACCGGAAATTCATCTTCATCCTCATATGCAGCGTTCTTTAATAAAAAATCTTATAAGAATTATAGAGAACAAGGATAGTAACTTCAGTGACTTACTAAACACTATTTTTGATATAGACAATGTGATGGGTCAAATAATTGCTACCACACATTCACCAAATATTTTGACGAATGATTATAAAAAGATTATCAGGTTTTACGAAGGCAGTGGACATAAGCTAAACGTAAAAAGTGGAATTGATATTAGAATGGAGGCTGAAATTGAAAAACATCTTCTTGCTCAATTTGCATATATAAAAGAAGCATTCTTTGCTAGAAGTGTAATAATAGTAGAAGGAGATTCTGAATTTAGTAGCATTCCAATATTTGCTGAAAAGCTAGAAATTGATTTTGATTATCTTGGAATTAGTATAATTAAAGCTTCAGGTGCAAACTCAGTAATTCCAATAAAAGATTTATTAGAAAGTTTTGGAATAAAAAGTATAGGAATAATAGATCAGGATAAGTATAAAGAAAGTTACAGAGCTATCGATAATATTTATCATACACTAGGAAAGGATTTTGAGGAAGATATAGTAAACACCTTAATTGATAAGGGAAAAATTGAAGTTTTAAGAGAGATTGTTTGCGAATACGATGTGATGGGCAGCGAAAGAACACTAGAAGAGAATGCATTAAATAAACGTATAAAAAAATATAACCTAGATATTCCTGATGTAATGTGTCCATATAAGATTGCTGATGCTGAAATAAATGATAAAGACATGGCAAAACTTATATATCTAACTTGGTTAGATATAAATAAAACCATTATTTTAGGAAGAATTATCGGTTATTCTCTAGAAAAAGAAGATATTCCAACCGTATACATTGATGCTATAAAAAAGGCAAAGGAGCTGTTGGAGAATGTTGAGTAGCGTTAGCAAACAAAATATAATAGAAAGAATAAAAGACGTTCATAATAATGACGAAAATCAGTTGGAAGTGATATTTTCCAATGCAAACAAATTAATAGTAGAAGCACCAGCAGGATGTGGTAAAACAAAAACTATTATTAGCAAAATAGCTTATATAATTGCTAGTAATGAGTTACCAAACCCTAAGAAAATACTTGCCTTAACCTTTAGTGTCAATGCTGCATATAAAATGAAAAAGGATGTTAGTGAAGAGTTGCCCAAAATGATTGATGTAGATAATGTTCATCCGCTAAAAGTTAATGATAAGGTTTATATTTCAAATTATCATGGTTTTGCAAGACACATTTTAAATCTATATGGATACCTAATACATGAGAATCTAAGAAATATTAATTTTTTTGATTCGGTTGATGATAGTGATATGGAAAAGATTTATCAATTAGGCATAGGATTAAGCTTAGAGCAATCTAGAGAGATATCAGATTTTAATCAAGCGGTAAAAGAAATAAATATAGATTACATAAAATCTAATTTTAATAGTTACATAGAAATCATTAATGAAACTTTTATACCTAACAATATGATTCCATATAATGCAATATTAATTTTAGCTATAGAACTTTTTAAAAAATTTTCTAATGTTAAAAAGTTCTACCAAGGCTACTTTCCAGTAATAATAGTTGATGAATTTCAAGATACCAACATATTAAGTTGGAACTTATTAAAATCCTTAATTTCAGAAAAAACAAATGTAATATTTATGGGAGATTCGTTGCAAAGAATATATGGATTTATTGGTGCTATACCAAATTTAATATCAAGTGCTGAAAATTATTATAAAATGGAAAAAATAGAACTAAATAAGAATTATAGATTTAAAGATAATGCTGAAATGCTAATTTTGGATAAGAACATAAGATCAAATGCAGAAGATATAATGCATCCTAACATAGAAGAAAATGCAAGAATTAATTTGTCAGTAACTAAAAATCAACAAGATGAGGCAAAATGGGTAACTGAAAAAATTATAGAATTAATAAAAAAGGATCCCGAACATAAAATTGCTATTTTAGTAAAACAAAGAAGTATTAATGTGGGAATTATAATTGCTGAATTGGAGAAGCAAAATATTGATTATTTCTTTGGATTGTTTAGAGATGATGATTCTGAATATATTAATTTCCATAGGTTGTGCCTACAAAAATTTAATGAGCATCTAAAAAGTGATGAAGGTAATAGAATATCAAAAAGTATTTTAAACAGAATATATAATAAAGTAGAAGAAAAATTTGAAGGTGAACAAAGTGCCACTACTGAATCTTTACTAAGTCTACTAAAGGTATTTTTCGATAAAATCATTATTGAATATAGTTTTTTAGATGTTGAAGATAAAATAAGTTTTATTAAAGACACATTTGAAAATAATGTTTTGAAGCAACATATGGAGAATATAAGCAAAAATGTTATTTTATCAACCATACATGGAGCAAAAGGTTTGGAGTGGTCTTATGTAATTATGCCTGATATGGAGCAATTTGTTTTCCCAAATTATTATGGCCTATGTGGTTCGTGTAAATATAGTTATAGGGAAATATATAATATGGGATGCATATTAAATGAGCCTAAAAGTATAGAGGATAAATTTTTAGAAGAATTAAGTGTATTTTATGTGGGTGTAACCAGAGCAAGAAAGCAAATATTTTTCTCATCAAGTCAAGAAAGAGTGAATAACAATTATGAGATAAAGAAGACATATATAAGCTGTCTTCTAAGTTTACCTGGAATTGAGTATAATATTTGAAGATTATTTATGTTTCAAATAATATATTATTAAGAGCCTTAAGGCTCTTTTATTAATGAAGATAATGAAACAATAGTAAGCCTACTGTGTTTATGGTAATCTAAAATTAGGTCAGTATTTCAAGTTATAATGAGTAAAGCTTTCAACGATAGAATTAATTTTGAAGGTTTTGTTGATTGTAGCTTGATTCTACAATTAATACAAAAAAGTTATTAAGACAAAGAAGGTATTTGTAAAGAGGAAATCATTCCGCTAAGGGGGTAATATCAATTTACGACATCTTTATTGTCACCTCAAGGCATGTGGAGACGGTCTGTTTGATATCGAAAAAATAAAGCACCAAAAGCCTTGAAAATACTAGGTTATATAAAACAAAAGTAAAGCTGTCAACTCGACTTATACCCTCGATATGTGTTCATGGAAACATATCGAGGGTGTTTTTGGGGGATGAATTTATGACTGGAATTAGGTAGGGTTGAGTTGACAGATTAGATGAAATCGTGGGGGTGTGGAGGTAACATGGATTAAACTCCTTTACACTTCAAAGACAAACTATCCATTATAACACCATACTTTTAATCTGTGTTATGCTATATTACGTTCATATTAGGAGGTGCATAATTTGAAAAAATATAAAACTGCTGAAGTTGCGACGATTGTTGGCATACATCCCAATACAGTGCGTTTATATGAAGAATGGGGAATGATTAGCAAACCAGAAAGACAAGAAAATGGATATCGGATATTTACTGATTTGCATATAATGCAAATCAAACTTGCTCGTACTGCATTTCAAATTGAAATACTGCAAAATGGTTTGAGAAAGAAAATTGTTGAAATGGTAAAGACTACTGCAACAGGAGATTATGATAGAGCTATTTTACTTACAGATGAGTATTTGAAACAATTACAACAAGAGCGTCATAATGCAGAAGAAGCCATTCAAGTTGCTCATGATATTTTATCTGGCAGTGAAGATACAAATATGCTTTGCATGAAACGAAAAGAAGTATCAGAATATCTAAATATTTCAATGGATACATTGCGAAATTGGGAAATGAATGGATTAATACAAGTCAAAAGGAGACAAAATGGCTATCGTGTTTATACAAATGATGATATAAAAAGATTAAAAATTATCCGTTCACTAAGATGTGCAAACTATTCCCTTGAATCAATTTTGCGTATGTTGCAACAGTTATTCCATAATTCCAATACCGATATACGAGCAGCTTTAAATACCCCAAAATCAAATGATGATATTATTTCTGTTTGCGACATATTAATATTATCGTTAACTGCTGCTGAAGATAATGCAAGGAAAATAATTGAAATGCTATATGAAATGAAAAATTTATTTTAATTATAAGCCTCCATTTTACCACCAATGTTTTGATCGGTGGTATTCTTTTATTTGATAAAAATAAGGAGGCGATGAAATGGAGAAAGTAATTAAAGTTGATCAGTTGTCAAAAACATATGGCAATCTGCTTGCAGTGGATAATATAAGTTTATCCGTAAAACGTGGTACGGTTTTTGGCTTGCTGGGAGCAAATGGTGCAGGTAAGAGTACGACAATCGAATGTATTTTGGGAACAAAGCAAGCTGATAAAGGGCAAGTTTCCATTCTAGGCTACAATCCACAAAAAGATAGGCGCAAGCTTTTTCAAAAAGTAGGTGTTCAGTTTCAAGAGTGTGATTATCAGCCAGAAATTAAAGTTTCAGAGTTATGTGAAGAAACCGCTTGTCTATACAAAACTCCTGCGGATTGGAGGGAACTCTGCAGTCAATTCGGCATCGGAAACAAAATAAAAAATGCTGTAAAAAGTCTCTCTGGCGGTGAACGACAAAGATTGTTCATTGTTCTTGCCTTAATTCCAAATCCAGAGATTGTATTTCTTGATGAATTGACCACAGGACTTGATGCAAAAGCGCGTCGTGATGTTTGGAAGATTTTATCTGATCTAAAAAAGAAAGGCTTAAGTATTTTCTTAACTTCTCATTTCATGGATGAAGTGGAAGTACTATGTGACGAGATATGTATTTTGAAAAAAGGTAAAGTTGTGTTCTATGGAACAGTGGAAGAATCAAAGGTAGTAAGTGGCAGTAAAAAGTTTGAGGATGCGTATCTGATATTATCTGATGAGGAGGTTGATAGAGAATGAAATCTTTTTTAACACTATTAAAAAATGAATTGAAGCTTAACATCAGAAATATGAATATGGTTATTTTTGCTGTCATCATGCCGTTGATTGTTCTGGTGATTCTTGGATTTTTGAATGGTACAAAGCCTGCTGCTTATGGAGTGGAATATACATTTATGGAACAATCATTCGGTGCTCTTTGTACGATTTCAATCTGTGCAGGAGGTCTGATGGGGTTACCCCTTGTTGTATCTGAATATCAAGAGCGTAAAATTTTGAAACGCTTTCAGGTTACACCTGTTAGTCCTATAAAGCTTCTAGCTGTTGAACTTACTATTTATATGATTTATTGTTTAGTATCTATGATTACCTTGATTCTTGTGGCGATGATATTTTGGAAAGTAACAATACATGGTTCATGGTTAGCATTTTTAGGCAGCTGGCTGCTTACTATGATATCTACTTTAAGTATTGGAATGATGATAGGCGGTATTGCAAAAAATTCGAAGAGTGCAAGCGTCATTGCTTGCTTATTGTATTTTCCAATGTTAATTTTCTCCGGAACAACACTTCCTTTTGAAGTCATGCCCGAGGTTATTCAAAAAATAGTAAGAGTATTTCCTATGACACAAGGTATTCAGTTGATGAAAGCAACTTTCCTCGGACTTACAGTAGATAATATAAAACTACCTGTTATTGTTATGGGGACAGTAACCATGCTGTGCGCAGGAATTTCTATAAAATATTTCAAATGGGAGTAGTAAGCAAAAATCAAAATGACATCAGTTCTATTAACTCAAGCCATGTTGAAAGTATTGTTAGGCTTGAAAAGCAATAAAACATAGTAATACCAATAGTTTGACAGGTTACAAGACATTGAATGTGCAGATGACATTCAATGTCTTTTTTGTACTTGGGAACATATCCATAATAAAAATTTGAGGATTATTGTGATGGAAGATGGATTATATCTAAGGATATGTAGAATAGAGAAATATATGTTTATTTGATAAAAGCTGTATGATACAATATTTATAATTAGAAAACAAGTAAAATTGAAGTTTGTAGTAGAATTTGCAGCCCTTCTTCATAAAAAGTTTGTATTTATACATCCTTTTAAGGATGGAAATGATGGAGATAATCTAATTCAAGGTTATTATTACAATCCTAATTTCCTAATTAACCTTGGAAATATTAAGGAGATTATAGATGAAACTAATAAAAAAAGTTTTTAAGCTAACTATGGTTATTCTAGTAATATTCTTATTACTTGTATTATTAATACCATCTAGAACACCACAGAATGAAGGAAATAACAGTATTGCATCAATTCAAAAAGTAGAAATAGGTGGAATAGAGCAATATATAATGATAAGAGGTAGAGATATTAATAATCCAATACTTCTTTTTTTACATGGAGGTCCAGGATACTCACAAATCTCATATGCAAGAAAATATCAAGAGGAACTAGAGGATAACTTTATTGTTGTTAATTGGGATCAAAGAGGATCTGGAATGTCATTTTCTTTTAATATCCCTAAAGAAACGATGAACAGAGAACAGTTTATAGAAGACGGTAAAGAACTGATAGACTATCTATGTAGAAAGTATAACAAAGAAAAAATATATTTAGTTGGTCATTCTTGGGGAAGTGAATTAGGCTTATATATCATAGATCGGTATCCGGAAAAAATCACAGCATTTATAAGTATTGGGCAAGTAGTAAATGGGATTGATAATGAAGTGGTTTCTTATGACTATGTTGTAGAGATGGCTCAAAAAGAGAATAATGAGAAAGCATTAGAAGATTTAGAGAAAATCGGACGACCTCCTTACAAAAAAAAAGTTAGAGATAGGGCGACTCAAAGAAAATGGCTTGGCAAATATGGAGGCGTGGAAAGAAAAGTTAATACATTAAAAGATATCATTCTTTCAAGTTTTTTTTCTCCAGAGTATACAGGGATTGATGGATTAAAATTTGCTCTGGGCAATAAATTTACCGCAGATACCATGTGGGGGCATAATAATGACCTAGATTTCATGAGGGATTTGCCTGAAGTGAAAGTACCTATTTACTTTTGTGTAGGTAGATATGATTATAATACCCCTTCTATTTTAGTAGAACATTATTATAATAATATTATCGCTCCTAAAAAAGAAATCATATGGTTTGAAGAATCGGCACATTTCCCTCACTTTGAGGAACCTGAGAAATTTGCTCAATTAGCGATACAGATAAAAGAAAATAATGAAAAATAATCGTTACCACTGTATTTTAGTATTATGGTCTGTAGAAACAATAGTGAACTACTAGGTGTCTATGGAAATTTAGTTAACAGAACTTTAGTATTTGCAAAAAAATATTATGATAGTAGAATACCAAAGGGTGAAATAGAGCCACACATTAAAGTAGAGATTGAACTATTATATAAAAAGGTTGGCGAATTTATTGAAAAAGGAAATCTAAAGATAGCTATAGATGAAATTTTTGATTTTGTGAGAAGTATTAATAAATACTTTGATGAAAAAACTCCTTGGATTACCATAAATGCAGATAAGGATCAGTGTGCAAATACCATTTATAATTGTTTAATAGCTATAATAAATATAGCAAATTTATTGCATCCCTTTTTACTTTTCTCATCAGCTAAAGTGAAGAGTTGGCTAAATTGTGATGTAAAAACTTGGGAATATACTAATCTAGAAATAGGATATAAAATAGAGGGTTTTGATATTTTATTTGAGAGATTGGATAAGGAAATAATAAGGGATGAATTAAGTAAGTTAGGAAGTAATTATTCTGATTAGTTAGCTTTATCCTATCACTAATTAATCCTTTACTATAAAATCTAAATATGCTTAAAACCACAAATGCATTGAGATATAAAATCTTGATGCATTTATAACAACTTTCCTATGTACTATAGAAATTAAGAGTGGTATTATCAATGTATACCACTATCCATTTGATTTTTACAAAGAATAGAGAATCATCTTCTTGTGCTAGGTAAGGCAAGTCCATAGATGGATAAAGAGAGATAAACTTAAGTTGGTATCGGTGAATTGAATGCCAGAGTTAAAAAAGGATTACTTGGTGAAAAGAAGTAGCATAGCAAATTTCTTTAATCAATTTACAAAAAGTAATAATAAAAATATTCCTCTTTTGCCGAATAGGAAGAAACAATGATAATAAAAAAGACTTCTAACATTAGAAAGAATTGTTAGAGGTATTGATGAGTAACATGACTGAAATAGGGGGAGATATTCTATGAATGATTGATTTACAGTTAAATAATGCTATGTAAGAGGTAAGGAGTAAATAAAAATAAATATCTGTTTTGGAGGAATAACATGAATAAAGCCATTGAATTTTTATTAGATAATGCTTGTCCGTCCATAAGATATAGGCTAAAAAAAGAAATTCTACGTGACATGGATTCATATGAAGAAGAAGCATTGCAAAGTAAAATATTAGAGGATAAACTAATTCAGGAATTTTTAGCAAGACAAAATCCCGATGGTTGGATAGATGAGGATTTCCATAGTGAGAAAGGAATTGAAACAGCAATAAGATTATTATCAGAAAAAGGTGTATTATCAAAAGGATTTCCAATGCAAAAAATGCTTAATGAATTAGAAAGAAGAGAGGATACATTTGATAAAGGATGTCTATTTAATGTAGGCGAGGTATTAGATGAAAAAGGATTTGGAGGTTCAAAGCTAATTAGAGCAACTATTTTTGCTTATGCAGGTGTAGAAGATAAAGAGTTTATCCAAGATCAAATACAATCTGCAATAGATAAATTTGAGTTTGTGCTTTCTATAGACAGAATAGAAGATATTACTGAGGAGTATAAAAACAAATTAATTTTTAAAGATGAAGTAAAGTGGCCAAGTATATATGATCTTAGGCTTCTTGCTTTTACAAAAACATGGAGAAGTAAAGAAAACGAAAAAATAATTATTTCGTCAATACGTCAATTAATAAGGTTATCACCTATTCCTGATATACTTGTATTAAAAGGACATCAATTGATTGCACCAGCTTCATTTTGTATGCATGATTTTTGTCCAGATATGAGCACTTTTAAAGATAAGGATTGGATGATATGGTTTCATAGAATGGAATTACTATCTAGACTTGGAATAGTGAAATATATAGAAGAATTAAAGAATCAAGTTGATTTTCTCATTAATATTTTATATAAAGATGACGGAATATTCAAAAAAAGATTAAGTCACTATTATTTCACAAAGTGGGGTACTTATATTGGTTTAGCATTGGAAAAAGACTGGAGGACAGAAAAAAGACGTATGTGTGATTTGACATTTAGAAGCTTATTAATATTGCATTATTTAGAAATACAATAAAATATTATATAATTTATCAGCAGTCAAGATCAAAAGACATCATTATTGACCTCTCAAGGCACGTGGAGAGTATAATTCTGATGACGTATTGTGGTTAGGGGGAAAAATGATAGGGTTCGACCACAACATATAGTGGTTTAAGGACGAAAAATGGGTCAAAAATCGGTGAAAAAACACCGTTTTTTGGCCCTTAAAAATAGGGCATTTGACAGATGACATTAGATAAACAGAGATATATGAAGAGTAAATGGTTAAATTTGGTTGATATTATGGTAGGTGAATTATATACTATAGATGAACATTAGTAGTTGTTTGTGTAACATGAATTCAATCAGATAAATAGGAATTTTCAGGGATAAACATAATAAATTGAAGGTATAGTAAAGTAAATTAATATTTTGAAAAGGAGATAGATTATGACTTATGACATAAAGGAATTGAGTCCGGAATTAACAAAAGATTACCTAGATTTTTTTGATAATCGAGCATTTTCTGACGGCAATCCCAATGGACCGTGTTATTGCACATCACCAAATATGGATAAGGTGACTGAAAAAAAAATGGTGAGTGAGTTCGGGAATGATATCAAAGGAACCATTCGCAGATATGCTGTAGAAATGTTAAACGAAGGCAGGATTCATGGCTATCTAGCTTTTGATGAAGATGTTTCTATTGGTTGGTGCAATGCTGCGGATATGGACAGCTATTCGGCATTTGTGCCAGATTTTGCTCGCCAAAATAAATGCGGAAAAACATATTCTGTCGTATGTTTCGAAATAGCTCCAGAATATCGTGGTAAAGGCATTGCAACTGCATTTCTTGAACGTATTTGCATTGATGCAAAAGCTCGAGGATATGCAGCAGTTGAGGGATATGCAAAGTTGTACAACGACCATGTGTACTACGATTATAATGGTCCAATCAGACTATATGAAAAAGTAGGATTTACTGAAGTGAAAAGGCAAGATAAACAAGTAATAATGCGTAAAATATTATGAATAGATAGTTTTGATAAAATATGGGACTAGATATTTGTATGGAAACATTAGCAGTATATTTAACCAAACAAATTCCAATTTATCGGGTTTAAAATAAGCATAAAATTATTTTTATCTATGACACATCATTTATATTATGTGCAACTAACAATTAAGAAATAACGATTATAGAGATTTAAGATGGAAATCATAGATGTATTAGATTGTGAAAGATTCTAATACATTTATTTTTATATAAAGAAAATTAAATAATAAAATAAAAATGGAGAAGTTTTATAAACTTCTCCATTTTTTTATGTCCAAAAATAAAAGAGAGGAATGAGAACAATGTCAAAATTATTTATGTATGGTACATCACTAGAGGGAATAGAGCAGCTAATGGTTATGATTCCAAATTTCCAACCAAGGAGAAGTGGCATAGTGATTAACAACTATTTTAATTGTGAGGGGGTTGTAGGAGATTGTAATTGTAATGTGATTAATATTAGTAATAGATGCAATGATTGGGGATACATCCATTCTAGTATTCTATCTAATTTTGATAAGGTGGGATACAAAAAATTAATAAAAGAATGCTTTGGAAAAATAAAAAATTATTCATTTAAGAATAGGCTAAAACTTCTTGCAAATAGCTTTAAAGGAGAAATATTTTTAAATAATGTTCATAAGGAAAGGTTCTATAGTGTGATTTACGAACAAGATTTTGATATATATGATATATCTCCAAGATACATTGCAGTCATATTCCTTTTGACCTCTGATGAAACTTTATGGAGTCTACAAGAGCATACAGTAAAACCAAATGAATTTGATTTTAATAAGTGTAACCTTAAACAAATTAGTACAGATGGCTATGCCGTATATCAAATGGCTAAAACCATATGGACAGGAAAAGAAAGCATTGAGATTAGTGAAATAGCTGATGTAGATTTAATTGATGATAAGGTCTTTAAGGCTATTATTAATGCCTCATTAATCACAAGGTATGGTACAGATGTATTTCTAATTACAAAGTAGAATGGAGGGATAGATCTTGAACATTACGATTAAAAAACTGAATAGAGAAAATGAAAAGACTAAAACCATATGGTTTCCTATTGAAGAAGAAAACTTAGATAAAATATGCAGTGAGCTTGGAATAGAAATGACTACAGAATCAAATTGCTATATTGAAAATAGTATGGATAGAAACTTTCTAAGGATACTGCATAATAAAAACTGTAATATAGATGAGCTAAACTATTTAATGAAAAGGCTAGATGGATTTAGTCAAAAGGAGATAGAAAGATTCTATGCTGCATCCTTTGCAGAAAACCCTAAGACAATGACAGAATTAATAAATCTAAGTTTTAATCTGCATTGCTATAGTCTTGTATCTGAATTTGATAATCTAGAAGCTATAGGAAAAGACCTATATCTAACAGAGAGGCAAGCAGTATCAACAAAAGAATTAGATGAACTTGACGGTGAATCATATGCAATGGATGTAATAAAAAACAATCCTAGTTCTATAATCACACCTTATGGTGTTCTATATAAAAACAGTAATGAGCCAGAGCAAGTATATAATGGGGAGCAGTTCCCACCATATGAGTGGAAGGACACTATGGCGACAGTTGAATTAAAAGTAAAGGGCGGGAGTGAATTTATATATATACCTTGTTCTGATGTTGAAATTACTAAGGCACTGATGAGATTAGGAACACCTTACCTAGATGACTGCAAAGTTACTATCGATAGCTATAACATTCCTGACAGAATCTTAAATATTATCCCTGATGATCTAACATCATTAAATAAAATAGATACTTTAAATAATCTAGCAGATAAACTAAAAGAAATGAGAAGTGATATAAGATATTTTGAAAGGCTTATGGACTATGTAAATCCACAAACTGTTGATGAAGTATTTTCTCTAGCAGACTCCATGTATGAATTTGAATTATTCGATGGAATAAAAGACATTGAAAGCTATGGAAGATATATGATATGTGAATCAGGGCATTTTGAATATGATCATAATTTAGAAGAATATATTGATTTTAAAAAATACGGTATAGAGAAATCAAATAATGAATTAGGTTCATTCTCAGACAAGGGATATATTATCTATCACGGATATAATCAAAAGCTTGCCAGTTTATTGTTTGAAAATCTTGGCATAATGGTTCCAGAAGAAAGAGAATTAAAGACATTAAAATTATATATGCCCTTAACTATTACAACCTATGATATACAAAATGATTATGGTTACAGAGAAACCTTAGATGAACCAATGGAATTAGGAAACTTTGAAATAGTTGATTATATAGATGAGATCCTTGAAGCTATAGAAAGAGACACTCTTTCAGGAGAAGAACAAAGAGGCTTGATGAAATACTACGATGGACATGACAGTGTTAATGGAAAGGTAGCTAAATATGAATTTTCTGTTGAGATGGTAGATGCTGAATTAATGGGTGTAGCAATACTAGCACTAAATGATGATTTAACATCGTCAGAACTTGAGAAGATTAAGGGTGAAATAATCGATCAGGTTGCAGATGGCTATGTGCCCAAAAATAATATGGGACGAAGTTATATAGAAATGGTGTAAATCCGCATAATCTTCCATTAACTTCGTCCCATATTTTAAAATAGAATCAAACTAACTTTGCCAATTTTTCCA